>CAZDFY010000026.1:22789-36942 GCA_964504785.1 uncultured Sediminispirochaeta sp.
CCAGCCAGCCGCCCGAGTCATTGTGCTTGGGCGGCTTTTTTTCGGCACCTCATTGGCACCTCATTGGCACCTCATTGACACCTCATTGACACCTCAAGTGTCAGAACCTGGATCGTCGGAAATTTGGTATCGATAGGACACGTATAAGTTATTTTGTTTCAATATTTGAACAAATTGAAGGTGTATCGTCTTCACAAAAAGCACGTTTCATTATATAAACAAATTTAAGCATTTTTTTGGGATTTCTATTGACACTATGTGTTATATTTAACATTATGTTATAAATAAAACACGTTGTTTTATTTTAATACTTTTTTACTTGAGAGGTGGTGTATGGAACGCATACCCGTTGCAATTTTAGGAGCTACCGGAACTGTTGGTCAAAAGTTTATTACCCTTCTGCAGGACCATCCCTATTTCACAATCAGAGAGTTGGTCGCTTCCCCGCGAAACGAAGGCAAAACCTACAAGGAAGCCTGCGCATGGAAACAGAACACATCAATTCCGTCCGAAATAGCTTCAATGAAACTTAAAACTACAACCACACCCCTCACCAGCACTATTTTATTCTCCGGCCTCGATTCTTCTGTTGCCGGAGAAGTTGAAAACAACTACGCCGATCAAGGGCATATTATTATCAGCAATTCGAAAAACCATCGAATGGACCCCACCGTCCCCTTGGTGATTCCTGAAATTAACCCTGATCATTTTGCACTTCTGGCTGAACAGCGCTGGAAAGGCGCAATTCTTACCAACTCCAACTGTTCGACCATGTTTCTGGCGATGGCCCTGGCACCGATAGAGGAAACCTTCGGCCTTACCGCAGTTCAGGTCAGCACGATGCAGGCAATTTCCGGCGCCGGATATCCAGGAGTCCCCTCATATGACATCATTGGCAATGTGATTCCCTATATCGGAGGGGAAGAAGAGAAAATGGAGGAGGAGACCCAGAAAATTCTTGGCACCCTGGTCGACAATCAAATACAAGATGCCGATTTTGCAGTAAGCGCCCAATGTAACCGGGTCCCTGTTGTGGATGGACATACCGAAACTATTTCCCTCGGGCTAAAGCAAAAAGCCTCTCCGGAAGATATTATGAAGGTGATGGGCGCCTTTAGAGGAATGCCTCAGAAACTGAACCTCCCCTCCGCTCCCCCTCAGCCTCTGATGATTATGGAAGAGGCCGACCGCCCCCAGCCGGCCCGAGACGTGTGGCTTGAAAATGGAATGGCTACTCTTGTAGGCAGAGTACGCCCCTGCCCTGTACTTGATATTCGCATGGTTGTCCTCGGGCACAACACTGTCCGCGGTGCCGCCGGCGCAGCGGTGCTCAATGGCGAGGCGCTCTATAAGCTTGGTCTTCTTGGGGATACTCCTGGCGAAGGAATCGATATGAAGCTCTTGAAGCGGCGTGCGGCAGCACTCCACGAAAGCCACGATTTAATTAGCCAAAGATAGTTATAGGCCCCTCCGCCCTTCTTCCCTCCTCCTTTCCAGCGGAGGGCATGCAACAAGGTCGGTAATATGCCCTGCCGGGCGCACCAAAAAGAAGAGCCGCCGGATTGCTCCGGCGACTCAATATAAAATGTGGAGAAGAGGATAAACTTTTTCAGGGGCCGCCATATAGGCCGCTACTTGGGCCTCTGCAGGATTCCCTACTTGGGCCGCCGCATAAAAGCGGCGGCTTTCTTTATATTTTAGTAGCCCATGTCCATCATCGCGTCGGCAACTTTCTTGAAGCCGGCAATGTTGGCGCCTTTTACATAGTTCACATATCCGTCGCCGCTGCCCTCACGAATACAGGCATCGTGGATATTACCCATTATTTGTTTCAATTTATCGTCGACTTCTTCCTCGTTCCAGGAAAGCTTCATTGAATTCTGTGACATTTCAAGACCGGATACGGCAACACCGCCTGCATTGGCAGCCTTTCCGGGACCGAAGGGGACTTTTGCTGCAAGGAACTTTTCAACCGCGTCAGCCGTACACCCCATGTTGGAGGTTTCAACCACATATTTTACCCCGTTCTTGAGCAGCAGGTCCGCATCTTCGCCGTTCAGCTCGTTCTGGATGGCACAGGGGAAGGCCATATCGACGGCAACTTCCCAGGGCCTTTTGTTAGGAACAAACTTGGCTCCGAACTTCTCAGCGTAGGGGGCAACAATATCGTTGTTGCTTGCCCTGAGCTCGAGCATATAGTCCCATTTTTCCTGGGTGTTTACCCCGTCTTCATCAACGATGTAGCCGTCGGGACCGGAAATTGTAACGACCTTTCCACCGAGTTCGCTCGCCTTGATACAGGCACCCCAGGCAACGTTTCCAAACCCGGAGACGGAAATGCGTTTCCCCTCAAGGGTATCATTGTGCGCTTCAACCATATTCTTTGCAAAATACAGAGAGCCGTATCCGGTAGCCTCGGGACGAATGAGCGAACCGCCCCAGTTGCGGCCCTTACCGGTAAGTATACCGGTGTTCTCGATCTGCAGCCGCTTATAGGCACCGTACAGGTAGCCGATCTCACGTCCGCCGACACCTATGTCACCGGCGGGAACATCGGTTTGGGGGCCGATATATCTGTGCAGTTCGGTCATAAAGGAACGGCAAAAACGCATAATTTCGTTATCAGATTTCCCCTTCGGGTTAAAATCGGAGCCACCTTTACCGCCGCCCATCGGCAGGGTAGTAAGGCTGTTCTTAAAAATCTGTTCGAAACCGAGAAACTTAAGCCCCCCAAGGGTCACACTTGGGTGAAAACGCAGACCGCCCTTGTAGGGCCCTAGAGCATTGTTAAACTGAACTCTATAGGCACGGTTCACATGCACCTGGCCATTGTCGTCTTCCCATTCCACCTTAAACTGAATAACCCGGTCGGGCTCGGTAATTCGTTCAAGAATTTTTGCATTCACATAGGCTGGATTCTCGTTGACTGTATCGATGATAGACTCAACCACCTCTTTAACAGCTTGAATAAATTCAGGCTCCGAGGGGTTTTTTCTTTCAATCTCAGCCATAAACTGATCTAAATTGTACATAGTATCCTCCGTCAATTAGTATACCGGTAAATTTTGTACTATTACTTTATCCCGGATTTACAGAGTCGTCAAGTTTTTTCGTCAACATAATTGTGAAATTTTTATTATTTCCTCAATTTAAATACTATAAATCGACTATTTACTCAATATATTTCAGATTAGCATTGAGTACTTAATTATGTTATACTAGAGATTAAACACATTTTTGGAGAAACAGATGTACGAACAATTACACTCCAACACAGAACGCTACTATTTTAAAGAAACCTCCTTTAAGCAGCTTATGGCCAACCGGGTGGGGGATATTCTACTAGTCTGCAGCGAATATGATAAGTTCATGCTGGAAGAAGACGGCAGGATCGACGAACTCCTCTTTCAGGAATACGTTTCCCTCAACCTTCGGTATCCCCCGAAATTCACCCAGGTTTCAAATGCCCATGATGCCTTTGAAATGCTCCAGAAACGCTCCTTCGACCTCATTATCACTATGCTCAACATAGGAGATGTAAATGCAATAGACCTGGCAAAACGCATAAAAGAGACCTACCCTTCGAAACCGATTATTGTGTTGACCCCTATCTCTACCCGGGAAACAATGGTAAAACTGCGGAATACCGATCTTAGCTCCATCGATTATATTTTCTCCTGGCAGGGAAATCCAAATATACTCCTGGCAATGGTTAAACTGGTCGAGGACAGAATGAATGTAGCCTACGACGTAAATACCGTGGGTGTTCAAACTGTGGTACTTGTTGAAGATTCGGTACGTTACTACTCGAGCTACCTGCCGATGATTTACCGCACCCTGTTTCGTCAAGCCAGATGCTTAATGACTGAAGGTCTTAACGAGTGGCAGCAAACCATGCGTATGCGCGGGCGTCCGAAAATTCTTTTAGCCAGAACATATGAAGAGGCGCTTCAGCTCTACAGGACCTACCAAAACAATTTATTGGGGATTATTTCCGACATCACCTATAGAAAGGGTGGTGAAATGGACAAACATGCCGGGCTCAAGCTGTGTGAATACATACGTGCTGAAAATAAAGAGTTACCGATACTCATTCAATCCAGTCATTTAGAACACGAGAAGGATGCCCATAGCTACAACGCCTCATTTATCTACAAGCACTCAAAGACGCTGCTGAAAGAACTAAAAGAGTACATTCGTCTCAACTACGGTTTCGGCGATTTTGTCTTTAGAGACCCGGTATCACTGTCCCCGATAATGCGGGCCCACGATCTGTGGAACCTGCAGCGGAAGCTAATGGAAGTACCCAGTGAGTCCTTCAAATTTCATGTAGAAAATAACGATATATCCAAGTGGCTTAAAGCCCGTGCCCTGTTTACGCTGGCAAACTATTTGCGGCCGAAGCAGCTGAGTGATTTTGAGGATGTGCAGGAGGCGAAAGAGTTTATTGTAAATGCCATTAAGGATTTCAGAATTCAGGAAGGACGCGGCACTATAGCCGAGTTTCAGCGTGAACGCTTTGATGAAATCTCTTTCTTCAGCCGAATAGGTTCGGGCTCCCTGGGAGGAAAGGGGCGGGGATTGGCCTTTATCGATCTACAACTTAAACTCAAACGTATAACCTACAAATATCCGGGAGTGGTTATTACTATTCCCCGCACAGTGGTGCTTACCACCCAGGTCTTCGACGATTTTATGGAAGCAAACTCTTTATACGACATAGCGCTTACCGAACGCAGTGATATGGAGATTCTAGATGCCTTCTTACAAGCCCATCTGCCCGAACGCCTGAACGAAGACCTGGCGGCAATTCTCGGAGTAGTGACCAATCCTATTGCAATTCGATCTTCCAGCCTGCTTGAAGATTCCCACTACCAGCCCTTTGCGGGAATTTACGACACCTTTATGCTTCCAAACAACCACACAGAGTTTGATCATCGTTTTCAGGACCTTTCAAATGCTGTGAAGAGTGTTTTTGCATCGACTTATTATAAACGCAGTAAAGATTACATGCGGGCGACCGGAAATATGGTGGAAGAGGAAAAAATGGGGGTAATTATTCAGGAAGTAACCGGCCAGGTGTATGACAACCTCTGTTACCCCAACATCTCAGGGGTTGCCCGCTCCCTTAACTTTTACCCTATAGAGAATGAAAAGCCGAACGATGGAATTGCCAACATAGCCTTTGGTCTTGGAAAAACAGTTGTCGACGGTGAAGTTTCATTGCGATTCTCACCCAAGTTTCCTAAAAAGATCATGCAGCTCTCATCTATCGATTCCTCAATTAAAGAAACCCAACAAAATTTCTACGCGATAGATATGTCCCCCGACAGCTTTTGTGCCCGCAGTGCCGATGGAGGATGCATTCAGCACCTTGATATTGCGAAAGCGGAGGACCACGGCTCCTTAAAGTTTCTTGCATCTACCTACGATTTCCAAAACCATGTACTGCGAGACGGGACCAGTTATCGGGGTAAAAGAGTACTGACTTTTGCAAGTATACTTAAATACAACATGTTCCCCCTTGCGGAGATAATTAAAGACCTTCTGAATATGGGACAAACCGCCATAAATACTCCTATCGAGATCGAGTTTGCGGTAAACCTCGACACTCCTTCTAACCGCCCGGCAATTTTCAGCTTTCTCCAAATTCGTCCGATTGTTGAAGGAGCGGAACAAGAGGACATTGAAATAGCCGATGAACTACCGGAGGAAACCTTAATTTTTTCACACAAGGCCATGGGAAACGGTATGTACGATGAACTTCGCGACATTGTGTATATTAAACCGGAGATGTTTACCCCTTCGGAAACTAAAACTATGGCCCAAATGATCGGAGAATTGAATGAACGGTTCGAAAAGGAACAGCGAGGATATATTCTGGTGGTCCCCGGACGACTCGGATCCAGTGATCCGTGGCTGGGAATTCCCATCGCCTGGTCACAAATTTCCTGCGCCCGGGTAATAGTCGAGATGGGTCTTTCCAACTTCAGAGTCGATCCAAGCCAGGGGACCCACTTTTTTCAGAACCTCACCAGCCTTCAAAACGCGTACTTAACTGTGAATCCGTTTATGAAAGACGGTATATTCAACGAGGACTACCTGAACACGCAGGAAGCTGAATTTGAGAATAAATTTATCAGGCAGGTCCACTTTGAGAACCCGATGTGTGTAAAAATCGACGGAAAGACCAGCCGTGGACTAATCTACCATACTAACAATTGTAACAGAGATGAAAATGAGCGTTTAGAAAAGGAAGTCCCTGCGTCGGGGCCGGGAGTCGATGTGGTAGAGTAGAACCACTAGTAGTGTTTCTTTTTGTAGGCCCTAAGGGCTTCATCTAAAATGCGAACCGACCGCTGTAATTTATCCCGGGTAAGCACATAGGCTATACGTATCTGCTTTTTTCCCAAATTCGGGCTTGCATAAAAGCCCTGGGCGGGGGCCACCATGAGGGTCTCACCGTCCAACTGAAAATCACGAAGCATCCACACGGCGAAATCCTCGGTATCTTCCACCGGCAATTCCGCTATAATGTAGAAAGCACCTTCGGGTTTGGATAAACGGACCCCCTGAATTGCCTCAAGATGCTGTATAAGAAAATCACGGCGTGCTTTGTATTCGAGGCGTACCCTTTCCAAATAATCTGAGGAATCTTTAATTGCCGCCGCAACTCCTATTTGATCGATTGTCGGCGGGCACAGGCGTGCCTGGGCAAACCTCAATACAAGATCAAGAACTTCTTTATTTCGGCTGACTAAAGTCCCTATTCTCGCCCCGCAGGCACTGTAACGTTTTGAAACCGAATCGACCATAATCGCATTCTCTTCGATCCCTTCAAACTCCATAATTGAAATAGCCCGCCGGTCCCCATAGGTAAACTCACGATATACTTCATCCGAAATAATAAACAAATTGTGCGCCCGGGCGAAGTGTATCAATTCCTGCAGCCGTTCACGGGAGAACACCGCACCGGTGGGATTCCCCGGATTACTAAACATTATTGCCCTAGTGTTCGGACCTACAGCCCGCTCAAACTCGGCGATTTCAGGAAGGTGAAACCCATCTTCAAGGCGGCTTGTTACAGGCACTATTTTCGCACCGCCCATAGCGGCAAAACCGTTGTAGTTCGCGTAGTAGGGTTCGGGAATAATAATTTCATCCCCCGGTGAAGTAACCGCCATAAGGGCAAATACAATTGCTTCACTTCCACCACTGGTGATGTAGATATTATCTTGGCCAAGCTCTAGACCATGTCGTCGGTAATATTCAACAAAACTGTCCCTTACTTCAGGCAAGCCCTGGCTGGGTCCATAGCCGATTACACTAGGAGTCTCGGCATACGCTGCTTTCATAGCCGGGACCGTCTCGATATCCGGCTGCCCGATATTGAGGTGGTATACCCTTATCCCTGCCTTTTTAGCCGCTTCTGCGTAGGGAACCAGCTTTCGAATTGGACTTTCAACCACTAAATCTTTTCTTTTTGACAAAGATAATGATATTCCTTCCATATTAACCTCCAATCTTACTCACTGTATTGTACCACGACATACATCAGTTGTGCACGGGGAGAGTAAACATAAACATAGCGCCCTTCCCAACCTCGCTCTCTACACTGATTCGCCCGCCGTTTTTCTCAACAAACTCTTTACAGAGCACCAGCCCCAGGCCGGACCCCTTCTCCTTATCCGTGCCGGCTTGGGAATGGCGCACATCAACACGAAAGAGTGTATCAAGTATCTCCGGTTCTATACCCACGCCGCTGTCCTGAACTGAAACCACAAGCTCATCTTCGGTCCGATTACTGCTGAGCACTATTTGCCCCCCCCTGGGGGTGAATTTAATAGCATTCGACAAAAGGTTACGCACAATGGTATTCACTGCATTCTCATCGGCATACACAGGCTCCTTGGTGTGCAGCTTATTTTCTATCCGCAGTTCCTTGGTTTCAATATTTACCTCAAGTAAAGCCAGATTCTCGTGTACAATTTCCGTCACATCTATCTCTTCAGGACTCATCGGCATACGCCCGGTCTGAATACGAGACCACTCCAATAAATTTTCCAACAAATTAAATGCATTTTTGGAAGACTTGTGCATGCCCTCAAGAAACTCCTTTGCCGTTTCCGCATCCAGCTTATCAATGCCTGTGGCCAGATACTGGGACATTCCCACCAAGGCGGTAAAGGGACTGCGCAAATCGTGCGCTATTATTGAAAAAAACTTGTCCTTTGCGGCATTGGCTTCCTGCACACGCCTCTGGATAAAACGCAATTTCAGATGGTTTCGAACCCGCATTCGCAGCTCCGCGCCCCGAAAGGGTTTCGTTATATAATCAACTGCTCCCAGTTCAAAACCTTTTTTAAGACTCTCCTCATCATTCCGGGCTGTCAGATAAATTATTGGAAGATCAATAAACTCTTTTTCTTTCTTAATTAACCGGGCAACCTCAAAACCGTCCATATCCGGCATCATTATATCAAGCAGCATAAGATCGATGGGGGAGTTTTTCAACACCTTCAAGGCCTCCGGGCCGCTTTCGGCTGTTGTAACTTGGTAGCCGTCCATCTGCAAAATCGCCTTGGCAATCTGGATATTCGCCAGCACATCATCGACTATCAGTACGCGTGAGTTACGAAGGTCTATATTTTCCATAAGCACTCGGGATTCTACAGCAACTTTAAGACCCGTTCCTCCAGTTCCTCAACTTTGATAGACAGAGTGGAGGATTTGCCCTCCGGCTTGGCGATAACATCGGCGGCACCAAGCATTTTTGCTTTACGGACATTTTCATTATTCTCATACATGGTACCGCTGAGTATGACCACCGGCATCCCATTCGGAACCTCGCCGGCCCGCTTTTTCGCACTAATTTCTTTTAGAGCGGTGAGGCCGTCGACCTCCGGCATCTCTACATCCATCAAAACTATATCGGGCTTTTCAGACACAATTTTTTCTAAACCGACCTTACCGTTTTCTGCTACTATTACATCATCCCAGTTTCCGGTCTTCTTTAGTGCACCCTCCAAACCACTTCGTACAAGAAAAGAATCATCAACAATTAACAGTTTTTTCCCCATTATTATTCCTCCGACAAAATATACATCTTAACACCGTCCTCAAGAGTGCCGGCTATACGGGTGAATCCACCTAACGCCTGGTCTAAGAGATCGGCAGCTTTTTGGTAGTACCGTGAGTGAGGACTGATAAAGACCAGCGGCACATCCACTTTGGCCTTTATCTCCGCCATTCTTGAGAAGAAATCATTGCTCCTCACAGAATTTGCTGATGCAAAGGCAAGGTCAATGGTCCACAGCTTGTCCTCAGGTTTGATCGCATGTTCTATCCGGTTTAGTTCTTCCATGGTAGCAATTTTTTTATAAGCCAGGGCACCGGTAAAATAGAGTTGTTCCCACATGCTTCGCTTAAAGTCTTCACACAATACAAACAACAGTTCGTAACTTATATCATTATACGGAAATTGTTCCCGGGCAAGCGTTGCGGTGAACTTCTCAATATAAATCGCAAGGCGGACTAACTCCTGGGATGTTGACTGGGATGTTGATTCGCCCATTTCTTCGGCGGAGGACCGCAGATCAATAGCTTCCATCCCAAGGTCCATCAGTATTTCAGGCAGGTCCTCTTTTGTACCCTTCAATTTTTCAGCAAGGGCCTCACATTTATAAAATGAGTGAAGTATCGGCTTCCATTCACTAAAACCAATTTGAATTTCAGGCTGCGAGGCCGGTACTCGGCCCGATCTTGTAGCCCGGACTGTGGTATTTTCTGCTTTACCGGCCATACCGGTTTCAGTACTTGTTTTTGCACTTGATTTCGTCTTTGATTTGGAATTCCCGCTTCCGATAGCATGCAATTGTTGAGAGAGGTCCTGCATCTGGGCCACGTAATCCCCCGAATCCCCCTCCTGACACACCGCATTCAGCGTATCTATTACCTCAAAGGTTAATTGCAGCAATGTTTCATCCAGTTCCCGCTTTCCTGTACGAAGCATATCAAACTCCGATTCAAGTGCATGGGTGAGTGAGTTAATCTCTTCCTCCCCAACCATGTTTGAATTTCCCTTTAAGGTGTGAAAAAGACGAAACAGGGAGTGCACCTGCTCCTGATCAAAGCCGTGCTGCTCGAGATGAAGTACTATTTCCTCTGCGTTGGATAGAATATCCAGGGATTCCTGAAAAAATTGAGACTGGAGTGAGGTATCTTCCGCCATCTACTCCTCCGAAAGGGTCTTTTTGGCAGTCTTTTTCAACACCTGGTTCCATCGTCCCCAGCGCTGGATAGATACATCTACCACACTTATAATATCCTCCGGAGACTCAAAGGGTTTCATTACAAAATCCATAGCACCGTATCCAAGGGATTCTATAACCCTGCCGAGAGTGGAATCGGCGGTCATCATAATAACATGGGTAAGGGGATCAACCTTCTTAGCCTCCTCCAACAAGGTGATTCCGTCCATCTCGGGCATTACAATATCCAGTATCATAATGTGTACTTTTTCTTCATTAATGATTTTCAGCGCTTCTTTAGGAGAAGAAACCACCTGGACCTGCAGCTCCTCTCTATCTTTAAGATATTGACGCATCAAGGCCAATACCATTTCATCATCATCCACCACTATCGTATTTAATTTCATTTACATTTCTCCCTTTTCAATTAAAGAATATATAATGGCAGGGGGCATGTCAAATCTGTGGTTCCTAATTCAACGATTGCTTAAAAGTTTTATCATATAGAGTTCAACATAGCGTCGAAAAGAGTCTTTTCGTTTAATCCTCTTGAAGGCTTCATAGTCGGCGATCTGTTTACTGAGATTCCGGATACGTTGTTGGTCCGGGGGTTTAACCATTAAATTTCGCTTAATACGCCGCAAAAAATCACGGACCGCCGAATTTACATCTTCCACAAGGTTTTGCTTGGATTTTTCATCTACTAGGGGGTTCCACTCTTCAATAAGTTCGTCAAGACTTTGATCGATATTACCTTTGGAACCTATGTAACTGTTTTTTAGTTCGTAAAGTGCCTTCTTAAAAGCTACCTGATTGCTTATCTCCCGTTCGCTGCCACCGCCTGGAGTCCCGCCTGGAGTCCCACCCGGGCTTCCGCCGGAATCTTTATGGGATCCAAACTTTTTTACCCCTGCCGGTGTCCTCCCTTCCGGCTCCTCATGGGATTTTGTGAAAGAGGCATATATATCAGAGGGGTCTTTGATTGCCTCCGCCCCCTTTATCAGCTTCTTCCACAGCTTGCCTAACACAACCCCTATACGGCCGATAACCGGAATACTTTTCCACAAAGGCAAATAGGTACGGGCATCTCGAATAATTCGTTTAGGCTCAAGACGAAGCACCTCATCTATAGGGATAAGCTGCCTCTGTTTTTCATCTATAATCCGGTTCGCCTCTATATACACCTCTCTGGAAGGTTTTGTCTCATTCAAACATATGAAAATGAGTTCGTACTGCAGTAAGCGGGCCAAGAGCGGGTCCTGGGTCTTCAGACGGCCCCACAAATCATTCTGAAACACATCACGCCGATTCATAATTGTCGGTTTTTTATATTCCCCCAATGCATCCGCCCACTCTTTCACATACTGTCCACGCACTTCCCTGGAAAAGCCCTGGGCCCGTTTGAGCACAAGATTCAACAACCGTTCTTTGCTTACATAGTATTCATGCTTGTCCGCGGACAGCACCCTCACAATTTCGGTCATGGGGCTGTTCTTTTCTCGGGTGGTTTTCCGTTCCAGATAATGGGCTAATTCCTGTTGCGAAATACGCTTTGAAATAGGAATACCAACTTTATCCCGCATACCGTAGATGTCGGTAAAACTGAAGAAATAGGGAGGCTTTTTTAACCCCTGATTTACATTTCGCAGGGCCTGTTCCTTCTCCAATTTCTGCTTTTTTAAGCCCTTGTAATGGAGGGCAAACAGACCGATTAGATAGCAGGCTTGACAAAAGCCGTGTTCCCTATCCAGCTTATTGGCCTTTTCCCGAAACTCATTTACTACAAATGTCGAAAGGTGGGTCCAAAACTGAAAGGTAAAATCATCCGGGTCCGCAATTGTAGTTATAGCGACCTCTCGCTGGGTCATTATATTGGAGAACAAGTCTTTCACCGCTTGTTCCTTATTATGAAACAGGCCGTGCATCTTGTTTATTACATATTCAGAGTTTTTTTGCAGAGAAAGATAGGTTCTCAGTTTCATAACGCTCATTGACAATAACTTGGTATGTATGAGCTCTCCGATGATCACCAGGGAGCGGATTCCCTCGGGAAAGACAAAACGAAACACGGTGCTCTTTTTGTCCTTTAGATTCCGCAGCAGCGGTACAAGGTGCTCTTTTACATCAACCACCTCAATCGCCGCATCAGGAATAGCTTCACCGAGTACATCTTCGTTGGGAAATGAACTTTCGGGAACCTTCTGTGCTTCTTCGTAGATTTGCCGGATTATATGGGGAAAATATCGAAGATAGACAATCTGCTGCTTATTTTCTTCGTCTGTTGTAACTGCGCAGAGCCCCTCTTCTTCCGCTTCCTCCAGCAAGGTATCAAACTCCGCCGGAGCCATTTGGCCGAAGGGGGTAAACCCCGGGCGGCTTTTCTGAAACTCCCCTGCCCAATGGGCTGCATACCTTTCGAGATTTGGGCGTGAGATTGTGGAGGTACTCTTTTTTTGGGTATACCCACGCAGAATATGCTCCAAATCTTTTAGTTTCGACATACACCTACCTTTTAAACTCTTGTTTTGAGTATACGTCTAGAGTTCACAATTTTCAACTACAACAGGAACTTGAAATGTGCCGATACCCGTGTCGAGGCACTCTTACCTGCGACTTTTTACAAATTCATTCCACAGAGCGTCCTTGGGAGGATCAGCTTTCAAGTCCAAAGGGATATTCTTCACGGGATGGACCAGAATAAGCTGCCTGGCGTGCAAGTGTATTCCGCCGCCCTCGTTTGAACGACGGGCCCCGTACTTCAAATCGCCCTTGATATGGCAGCCCACCGCGGCCAGCTGGGCCCGGATCTGGTGGTGGCGACCGGTCTCCAGCTCTACTTCCAACAGGAAGTAATTGTCGGTGGCGGCCATCAGGCGGTAGGAGAGCCGGGCCAGTTTGGCCCCTTTTTTTTCGGCTTTTCCGGCCGAGACACTGTACGATTTGTTCTGCGAACGGTTCTTCCACAGGTAGTGCTCCAGGGTTCCATGGTCGGCCGGCGGCATGTGATCAACCACAGCCCAGTAGATCTTGCGCACTTCCCGGCTTTTGAACTGTTTTCCCAGCCGGGTGAGGGCTTTACTGGTCTTTGCCAGAATCACCAGACCGCTGGTGGGTCGGTCGAGCCGGTGCGGCAGCCCCATGAATACATTGCCCGGTTTCGCGTCCCGCTGCTTGATAAACTCTTTTACCAAATCAAGAAGCGGGGGGTCACCGGAACTGTCGCCCTGCACCGGTTCGTTGATACGCTTATTGATAGCCAGCAGATGGTTATCCTCGTAGATGATCCGCTGAGCGATATCATCGTATATATCTTTCCTCATAGAGTTTACTTCTTTTTCCCGTTTTTCTTGCGGCTACGCACCCGCTTTACGCTGGTAGTCTCTTTGGTAGTCAGTCGTACACCGCCGGCTCTCACACTTTTTACCAGATAGTCTTTGATCGGGAAGCGCTCTTCGAGCACCTTCAGGCGGGGCTTCTTCTTATAACGAAACACCAACTCTTCGTCCTCGCGGGTGGTAAACTCGACGATTTCGGCACCCTCCGGCACTAACTGATAGGTTTTTTTGATGATGAACTGCTCGATGGTGCAGCGCTTCAGGTAGTAGGCGCCGCTGTCCTTCATCTTATATAAAATTGTAAAAACATACTCGGCAAGCTCTTCTTTATCGGCCAGACTGCAGAAGAGCATGCCCTTGTCGACAAACAGCTTGTCCGGCGCATCAATAACTGAGTAGATGCCGCTTTTGCGGATGACCAGCACGCGGTCGTACTGGTTGACGGCACACACACTATCGCCGGTTTTTACCTCGTAGCCCAGATAGCCGGTGGCCTTGTCGTAGCGCAGTTCCAGGTTGCGCTGGGCCGCCTCGCGCACGTCGGTCCTCTCGAAGGAGCCGACTTTGG
>CAZDFY010000027.1:0-1821 GCA_964504785.1 uncultured Sediminispirochaeta sp.
GTGATGAAGTAACAAAAGGTCCGAACCGTGCTCCCCACCGTTCGCTGATGTATGCAATGGGGTATTTGCCCGAGGATTTAGAGAAACCTCTTATCGGTATAGTAAATGCACATAATGAAATCATTCCCGGTCATTTCCATTTAAATGAAATTGTACAGGCAGTGAAGATGGGAGTTGCAGCTGCGGGTGGAACGCCGATGGAATTTCCCTCGATAGGAATTTGTGACGGGATTGCAATGAACCACAGTGGTATGCGCTATCCCTTGGCGACTCGAGAGCTGATTGCAGATTCTATCGAATCGGTGGCTACTGGACAGAAGTTTGACGGCCTAGTTTTAGTGGGAAACTGCGATAAAATTGTACCCGGTATGCTGATGGGTGCCGCCAGGCTTAATCTTCCGGCTGTGTATATAAGCGGCGGTCCGATGCTCAGTGGTACTTACCAGGGCGATACTATTGATCTAATAAGCGGGTCCTTTGAATCGGTTGGTAAATTTGTCGCAGGACAAATGGATGAGGAGGAACTTGAAGAGATAGCTATGCGGGCTTGTCCGAGTTGTGGTAGTTGTGCGGGGCTTTTTACGGCAAATACCCTCAACAGTTTAGCCGAATCCCTCGGAATTGCTCTTCCGGGCAATGGTACTATTCCCGCTCCCTTCGGACGGAGAAAACAATTGGCCCGCCGGGCTGGACATCAGATTATGGAAATGATTCGTCGTGAGATAAAAGCCCGTGATATTATGAGTGAAACCGCATTTAGAAATGCTATTGCCCTCGATATGGCGATCGGAGGGTCAACAAACACGGCTCTTCATCTGCTTGCAATTGCCCGTGAAGCCCATGTTGATATTAGTCTAAAAACATTTGATGAAATCAGTCGCACTATTCCAAATCTGACAAAAATAAGTCCGGCGGGGGTTCACAGTATGCAGGACCTGGATGATGCCGGCGGACTTTCAGCGGTAATGAAAGAATTGATGAGTCACAACCTGATGGACGGCAGTCCGATAACCGTGACTGGAAAGACTCTCAAAGAGAATATCGAAAAATCCGCTATTTTGAATCCGAAGGTAATTCGAAAGGTTGATGACCCCTATATGAAGGAGGGAGGAATTGCGGTGCTGTACGGAAACCTCGCCCCCGAGGGTGCGGTGGTGAAACAGTCGGCAGTTGAGTCTGAAATGATGCAGCATGAAGGCCCGGCCCGGGTGTACGATTCCGAGGAAGATGCCTACTCAGCTATTACGGGGGGACAAATAAACGCCGGGGATGTGGTGGTGATTCGCTACGAGGGTCCAAAGGGAGGGCCTGGAATGAGGGAAATGCTCAGTCCTACCTCAGCTATTGCCGGTATGGGTCTGTCAAAATCGGTTGCGCTGATAACCGACGGCCGGTTTTCCGGTGGAACAAGGGGCCCTTGTATTGGTCATGTATCCCCCGAAGCCCTTGCAGGCGGAGTTATTGGACTCGTAAAAGAGGGTGATAGTATAAATGTAGATATCACAAACAGGAACCTTGAACTAAGAGTGAGTGAAGAGGAATTGGCAAAACGCAGGGAGTCCTGGAAGCCAAATCCGGGGGAGGTTGAACCACGCAGCTATCTGGCACGATACCGGAAACTGGTTACTTCCGCCCATACCGGGGCCGTATTCGAGTAGATTTTAGAAGAACAAGAAACTTATTCGATTTGTGAATTAAAACGATAATCGCCGGCCGCTTTTATGATAAAAGCGGCCGGCGATTTTTTTTCGTCTGAAGACATATTTACTGTTCCTCCTTGAGAGGTGCGGGACAATGTAGCGGGACAATGTAGCGGGACAA
>CAZDFY010000027.1:1921-32608 GCA_964504785.1 uncultured Sediminispirochaeta sp.
GCGGGACAATGTAGCGGGACAATGTAGCGGGACAAAAAAGAGTTGTGCTTTTTGAGTATTAATGCTAAACATATGTTAAGTAGTTATGGAAAGTACAATGACCTATACACCAATTCACTGCAGAACTCATTATTCCTTTTTGCGGGGGGTCTTCTCGCCCGAGCAGGTAGTCGATTTTGCTGTATCCCAATCGGCGCAGGCGGTTGGGATTGCCGATGTAAACGGGTTTTACGGGCTTATCCGGTTCGCCGGCGCTGCCCGCAGCCGGGGGCTCAAGGCATTGTACAGTACCGCTCTGTACAACGGAGAGGAGTATCTCTGCACATTACTTTGTCTGAATTCAAAGGGATTTGCCAGGGCAAACGAGATTCTCAGTCGACACATCGACGCCCAGAATATTGGCGCCCATACTATCGACGCCCAGAACAGGGCCCCGTTGGCGGGAGGGCCTGCTCAGCCGCCGTATGATCCCGTCGAAGACCTCGTATACAACGGCTGGCGGGGGCTGTGGGTTGTAAGCCCTCGAACCGATATATTGGATCGCTTGCAGAAGCGCAGCACCACGGGGCTATACGCCGGGTTGATGTACGGTAAAGCCTTTTCTCAGCTGCGTCGCTGGGCGGTGTTTCGGGGAATCAAATTATTAGCCTATAACGATGGGGTGTACCGTAAAAAAGAAGATGTAAGCTTTTATCGGATAGTACGGGCTATCGGTCGTAATCAGATGGTAAGCTCAATCCCCCGCGAGGGAGGTTTGACGGAGGCCCAGCGCTTTGTCGGCACGCAAGAGATGCACCGGTTTTTTTCAGCCGTCCCGGAGGCCCTTCAGGCAGCCGAAAATTTCGCCAGGGAGGCCGAGGGGTACCAGTTACCGGAGAGTTTCTTTTTTCCATCCTTCGGTGGATTATCGGAAGCTGAAGCTTTTTCCCGTCTACGGGCTTTGTGTAGAGAGGGTATTCGGCGGCGCTACGGCAGCAGCGGTCATCGACATGCCCCTTTTATGCGAAGGGTGTATCGCCGACTGGAGCACGAACTGAAGATAATTCGTTACAAGGGTTTTTCCGCCTATTTTCTGGTTGTTCATGATATTGTTCAGAGAGTCCCGCGCACCTGCGGCCGCGGAAGCTCCGCGGCCGGCATTGTAACCTTTTTGCTGGGTATTACCCACGTCGATCCCCTGCAGTACAACCTTTTTTTTGAACGCTTTCTTAACATGGGGCGTAAAGATCCTCCTGATATTGATGTTGATTTTCCCTGGGATGAACGAGATCACACTTTAGAGTACGTGTTCCACACCTACGGTGATTCCGCCGCAATGGTAGCCGACCATATTACATTTGCCCTTCGGTCGGCTATTCGGGAACCGGCCCGTGTGCTGGGATACGAAAAAGAGCAGCTCGATCGCCTCTCGGGGCTCTGGCGGAGGGGTCGCATTAACGATTTGCCTCAGGAGCTTCGGAGCATCGCCCCTCGCTTATACAGGATGCCCCGCAACCTGGGAACCCATCCCGGGGGGGTGGTTATTACTCCTGGGCCGATTACCAATTATACTCACGTACAGAGGTCACCCCTAGGGCGACCGGTAATTGCATGGGAAAAAGATGCGGCGGAAGATGCCGGCTTGGTAAAGATAGACCTTCTGGGAAATCGTTCACTGGGGGTACTGCGTGATTCAATCAATTTGGTAAATAGCCGACATAACACATCAATTGATTGGGAGCGCTTTTCGCCCCTGAAAAATCGTGCTACCCGTGAGATGATAGCCGAGGGAAAAACACTTGGGGTGTTTTATGTTGAATCTCCGGCGACCCGTCAATTGCTAAAAAAAATGGGCCGTGGCGACTATGAGCACCTTGTAATAGCCAGTTCCATCATCAGGCCGGCGGCAAACCGTTATATAAACGAATTTGTGCGTCGCCTTCGGGGCGGGGCGTATCGACGTTTGCCTGATCCGATAGGCTCTACTCTGGATGAGACCTACGGGATTATGGTGTATCAGGAGGATGTTTCGCGGATTGCAATTGCAGTGGCGGGGTTCGATGCGGCCCGGGCGGACGGGCTTCGAAGGGTACTTTCAAAAAAAGACCGCGATAAGAGGATTCCCCTGTTCCGTGAAGAGTTTATCAGCGGAGGGCTTCGACGGGGTTTTTCAAAGGCGGTTTTGTATGAGTTGTGGGAGGCCGTTCTTTCTTTCGACGGATACTCTTTTTGCAAGGCCCACAGTGCTTCCTATGCACTGCTTTCGTATCGTCTGGCATGGATGAAGCGGTTTTTCCCTCTTGAGTTTTATACCGCGGTAATAAACAACGGCGGCGGCTTTTATACCCGCCAGGTGTATTTAAATGAAGTTCGGCGTTTGGGCTTTTCCATTCTCGGGCCTGATATAAACTTGAGTGCCCGCGAATATACAATCGAAGTTCGAAAAACCAAGAACAAGGGGCGAGCCCAGGGACTTCGGATAGGACTCCGGCAGGTACGGGGGCTTTCTACAGAACTCCTTGACCTTATTCTATCCGATCGGCGAAGGCGTGACCGGTTTTTAAGTATCTCCGATTTTATACTCAGAGTAAAACCCGATATTGCCTCATTTCGATCACTGGTACAAATCGGTTGTCTGGATTCAATAGCCCACGGCTATACTCGACCTGCACTATTCTGGTTGTACTACCATTTTGAAGGGCCGGCGGGGCTGTTTGAGGCCCCTTCAGCGCCTGAGTGCATTGGCGATTACCCCGATAGCAGAAAATTGTTGGACGAATACCAGTCTTCCGGCCTCATTTTCAGCCTGCACCCCTTGGAGGTGTTTCGGCCGCGAATTAATTACTATTACCACACAGATGCCATACCCTTGGTGAACTCCCTCGCCTTCTCAGAAAACATTGAAAAGGTGGTACGAATCGCCGGTTTTTTAGTGGCGGAGAAGGAGGTACGGACTACGAAAAGACAGGTGATGAGTTTTGTCTCCTTTGAGGATCAATACGGAGTATTTGAGACGGTTTTATTTCCCACAGTCTACAATCAGATGTTGGAGCAGCTTGAAAAGGGAGTAGCCTTTGTCTTGGAAGGAAAAGTAGAGGATGAATGGGGTGCGCTGCAGCTGAATGTGTTCCGATTATTTCCGCTTACCCGGCAAGCAAAAACTGGGAGTACTGTAGTAAGACAGGTGTTATAGCTACAGCTATTCTATCTTTGAATGAGAAATCCCGGCTCTAATTCACCGATTCTAAATTTCCAAAATGAGAATTGCTGCTCTCAGTACTTTGTCGTTGAATGCATGATAAAGATGCTGTACAATAAATCTATGACACAGCAACTAGAGCAGCAATAATTTTTGGGTTTGAAAAGATTTGAGGTGAATAACATGAAGATGAAGGGTGACTCGACGATCACTATTTTTCATCTCCTTCGAAAAGACGGTACTGCATTGTTCTTGCATCCCTTTGATGATGCTGAGTTTTTACTTAGCCTGGACGAGAGTACAAAAATACATGGAAAATACGGTCAAGAGCCTCAAGTTGAATATATCACCTTGTTCCGAAAGGACCTGTATAGGGCAGTTGATGGGGCGGTAAAAAGTTGGATCCAGGAAAAAAAGTTTATTCCAAACTTTCTGTGGGCCTCTTTCGGGTTTTTGGTGCTCTATTTTCTTTTTACTTTTAGTGTGCGCGATCCACTTCCAATGGTCGACGAACTTCTTATAGCCGTCGGCGGGGCAGTTGCAATATATTTTTACCGTTTGAAAAAATCTCGTGCCATGCCCCAGGCGGAACAGTTACGGAAAAAATTACGATGGAAGATGGACCATATTGAATTTCAGGAAGATGAGTTTGTAAAGGAGGTTGAAGAGGTTTTACACCGTTATGAATCTGTAAGTAGGGATAAATTGTTACAGTCCATGTATGTCCAGGATGAGGAAAAATTTTCGGAGGGAGAAGTAAAGGACGCACATCAGCTATTGGGATATCTTGAAATGCGTTTCTCTAGTAAGGTGTACCGGCGCCAGGAAAAAATGATGGATCGTTATGTTGCAAGCGGTGGAAATAATCGCCGTATTGATGCATTGAGGGCTTTAGCGGAACGGGGAAAAATTGATTTGTCACTGTTTGTGACATACCGGAATTTGAAACGGAAAGCCCATGTTCATTAACAATACCAATTTTGAGTTTACTCAACTATATTGAGAGATTCCATATCCTGCTGCAAACTAAGAGCTTTACGGGCTACTAGAATATTTTCGGTGGCAGGTTGAAAGGTCGGGTCAAGTGTGAGTGCCGCTTCCCAATAATCGATAGCTCTTTCTAATTCACCTTGCGCGTAGGCCTCTAAGCCTTCGATATAATATTCATCAACCTGTTGTCTCAATTCCGCTCTTCCCCGGTCTCCAAGGTTCATTTTTGCTTCAACACTGAAGCGATCAACCGTATTTACCTGGGTTGTCATATCAAGTGTATAATTGAGAATAAGGTCAATGTAATCAAGATTTATATTGCTGCCTAAAGTAAATCGTGGATTTGCTCCACGATGGGTAAAACCGCTGTGCATTGAAAAAAAGTTGGTAAATTGTACCTTAAAACCACCGGCAAGATACCACTTTTCCCATTCTTCGGGGGGCAAACCAAAGGCAATAGGATAATTGAAATCAAATGAAAATAGTACAGGACGGAAAGGAGAATATGCGATCCCCCCTGTAGCAAGGGTCGGCATAGGTTCATTCTCGTAGGGCATGCCGAGGTTTTTTATTACCCCGCCTACGGAGAAATTCCGTTCTCGAGAGGAGTAGAATTTGAAAAGATTGAACCGTGTGAGGAAACCGAAATCGGCAAGACCGGTGATTATCGATTGGCCTGGATAAATTGATGCAGGAATATGACGGTATGCAAATTTTACGTTTGTTCCTAGGGATATACCATGAAAATAGTAACTTGAAAAAAAATTGTAGGAGGCATTAAAAGTGGCAACTGTTTCTGATACATATCCACGGGAATCACGTTCACCCCAGCTGTTAAATTCTGTAAAAGGAAGATATAGAAATTTTCCGCCGACCCCCATACCAAAGTTGTTTTTTCGGATGCTGTATACCACCCCTTCAATGCTGGAATCGGCGATCCAATTGTTGTGGTGGAAAGAGAGTTCGGTATATTTTAATTGTGAACTCCCCGCCGGGTTAGCTTCTAGAAAACCGGAGCCCTGGGCGACAGCGGTATATGCGGTCCCGAGGCCCTCGTACATCCCTCCCATGGGGACTAAAAGCGTTGGAAAAAGTGTGCGGCCGGTGTTAGGGTCTGTAAACAGGGATGTGTTGGCGAACTCGCTGTAGCCGTAATAGAAATCCGATACATCACTCGCGACGGCGGAGAAGGGGAGATACAGAACAAGAATGGTGAACATCAAAAGTCTTTTCATCATCACTATTAATATAACCTCTTTTTTCCCTTTTTTCTACTCTCGTAAAGATATACGGACAAATTTAGAAGGAAGATTCTTTTTGCCGATAATTGTGATACAGTAGGTATGTAACATCGTGGTTAGAACTGGTTGGCCTCTCGCATTCTCAATTCTTCTCCTCCTCATGCTGTGTATAAGCGTTTCGGGAGAGCTGTGTGCCCGGGGTCAGCAGGAAGACCGCCTCGATGAGGCTCGCACTCTTATTGAACAACAGCGTTACAATGATGCCATTTTAATTATAACCCAGGTAATGAAAAGCAATCCAAAACAATTTGATGAAGCAGAAAAGCTTTTGAATGAAGTGCGAGTGGCGCGTGAAAATTACAACAAGACCTATCAGGAGCTTATTGAGATTCTAGATGTGCAGGAGGGGGAGCAGCTTAACGAGCAGGAAGCGTATGATATTATACAGCAACTGGAAGAGTTGGATGCAGATCCTAATAAAGCTGCGGTTGAGGCCTTCGCCCAGGCGCGTCGGTCAATTGTTTTTACTGTGAACAACCAGCGGTTCCAAACCATAATGGAGACCGCTGGAGGGTATTTAGATGAAGAACGTTACACCGATGCGGTTGAAGAATATCTCACCGGTTTTTCTTTGCACGAGGAACTTTTTGAAGAAGATGAATACGGTCAAGTAATTGAAGACCAGGTTGATTCTCGAAGAAATGAAATTCGACAATTGTCGCGGCAGTATCCAAATTTGTCTTCCCTGTTTAGTCGGGCACACCAATCATATATTTCGGTAGAGGAAGATACCGAAGATGAGAGGGAAGAAATTTTGGATGTTCAAATGCAAATGCTCGAACTATGGAATCAAATAGTACAAAACGCCAATGCTATCGAAGAAATCAGGTTGTCGATACTAGGTGCCGGAACAAGCGATATTCCCTTTCTATCGACCCTGCGTGTGCTTTCACGGGGACGTCCGGCAAGCGAGTTGCCCAATGGAATCTCCGGTGCTATAGAACGCCCCTTGGTTGAATCTATGGTAGCCGTAACTACCCGGGAAAGGGAGAGAATGGGTGAGGCCTTTTCATCTTCCCTGGATCTGTTTAGTAGTGGGGAACTAGGCTCAGCGGAAAATGAGGGCGAGCAGTTGTTTGATCCAGCCTTGGAGCTTGTCGAAAGGGTCTATCCCTCTTTAGAGTTGTGGGAGCGGATGTCCGCTTTAAGGAGAGAGCTGGAAGTTCAGCGTAAAATCGGGCCTTCCCCTGTTGAAACCCAATCAGATCGATTATATGTTCAGGCCGTTGAATACGCCGGCCGGAACTACAACCAACTTGCAGAATGGATTAAACAGTTAAATCAGCTGGAAACCGTCGGTTTGCCGGCCGAAGAGGTGCTGGAAATACAAACGGTGCGGGAAGACCTTGTGGCGCTCTTAAATAATTTTATGAGTTCGGCTGAAGATATTCAGGAGACAAAGACAGAGTATGGGGGATATCAGCAGGAAGGGGTGAGGGTTGAGCGTTCAGTTGAGGTATTGGAAGAACTTGAAAATGCCTATACTACTCGGGTTGCACGGACAAGAACAATAGAGGGGAGTTTTGTCGAAAGGATAGCGGAGTTACGGTATGCACCGGCACAATCCCTGGTGAGGGAGGCCGAAGAAGCGGTCTCCGAGGCGGAGGACTTTGTAGAAGGGGTTGAGCGTAAAATAAGCGAGGAATCAGATGCTATTGAAGTACGTTATCCGAATCGCAGTATTGAACTGGTAAATACCGCCCAGGAGGAGGTCAATGAAGCCCGGGTGACTGTAGAATCCGTATTGGCACAGCTTAACAGAGAGAAAGAGTATATCCTGGAGCAGGGTCCGATTAGTGCATTACAGCAGGAGGGGCGTGATCTGCTGAGCAGAATAGATATGGTGGGCACAAGAAGGTCTCAGATTTTAACAAAAGCGGAGGACCTAAACCGAAAGGCGAATCTTGCGCTATCGGAAGGTGATATTCGCCTTCAGCAGACAAGGGATGAGATGGACGATGAGCGCTTTGAACTGGCACGGAATAAACTTGAACAAGCAGGATCGGCATATTCACAGTCCCTTACATTTCGGGAAGATCCGGAGGTTCGGGCAATTATTGATGAACAAATCCCGGAATTGGCCGATCAAATTTTGTTTGAACAAAACCAGGCTATTGTACGTGAAGTGCGTGGACTCATAAATCGCGGTCGGGAGCTCTTCTTTCAGGAAAAGTTTCTTGAGGCGGAACAGGTACTTGCCCGGGCCCAATCGAGGTGGAGGCAGACACATCCGGAGGATGATCCGGAAATTACCCTCTGGCTGAACCGGGTTCAAAGGGCCTTGGAAGCTACCAGTGGTGTTACTATTGAAGAAAGTGATCCCCTGTATGGTGATATGATGCAGGTACTGAATCTTGCAAAGGAAGAGTTTCAACGGGGAAAAGAGCTCTATGAACAGGGTCGGAGCAGTGCTGCCATGGAGGCTTTTGCCGAAGCCGAAAAGAACATACAGTACATTAAAGAGCCCTTTCCGAACAACCAGGCCTCCGGTGTACTTTATCTTAGAATTTTACAGTATACTCAACCGGATGAGTTTGATTCGGTGTACAGAAGTCGTTTTAGACAGGCCAGAGCTAAAATTGATACGGCCCCCGAGGAAGCGTATAGGGAGCTCCAGGTATTGCGGGAAATTAAACCAGATTACAACGGTTTAGGTGACGCCATTTACCGGGCGGAAATAGCAACTGGAATTCGACAGCCTCCACCGGATCCGCAAAAGCTGGCCCGGGCCCGCGACTTATATGATCAGGCTCAGGAAATTGTAGAAGAGGATGTACGTGCTCAGTTTCCAATTGCCCTTACATATCTGAATGAGGCAATAAATCTTGATCCCGATTATCGGGAGGCGATAGTATTGAAGGACCGTATACAGACCGGACAGGGAGGTCAGGTATCGGTGGTCTTGTCCAGCGTGGACCAGCAAAAATTACGTCAAGCTGAAAACTTGTTCATAGATGGACGTTATTTTGAAGCAAGTGTTATAGTCAACCAATTGTGGGAGAAGGCGGAAAACCGCAGTAACCCGAAATTAGTAGAATTACGGCGCCGTATAGAGAATCAGCTTTAGAGTGCTACCGGAGGAAGTGTGAGATTTAGTGTCATAAAGGGCATACAAAAGATACTGCTTGGATTTTTACTCTGTGCTCTTTTTCCTGCAGCCTCCCTGTATTCACAACAGCTTTATTGGGAAGAACCCTCAGTGCTCGTGCCGGAGAACGGTCGTTTTCCCCGGGTGGACCAAAATGGCGGGACCACAGTGATAATGTGGCATGAATACAATTATGAGGGTCAAGAGCCGGTTAATATGAGCATCTCGATTATGCTGCGCGAAGGAAGCGGCGAGTGGGACCTTCGGAGAGATGTAATTGGGCCTTTTCCCTTTATAGGGAATGAAGTACCCTTTGCGTCGCTTGCGGTAGACCGCGACGGCAGGGTTGTAATTGCCGCTGCATCTACAGGTAGAAGGATAGAAATTTATGCTATAGAGAGCCCGAAAAAGCAGATTACGCAGTTGAATACCCTAGGCGGGGGAGGTGGTGAGGGTGTCAGCGTTGCCCCAAAGCTCTTTTATAAGAGGGACGGAGGGTTTCTGTTATGCGCAACACAGCCTCTTACGGTAGAAGATACAGAAGAGGGGGTCGGAAGCGAATCCTTGGGTATCAACTATTCCGTCAGTGAGAATGCAGAAGACTGGACTACTTTTAGCCCCCTGGTAAATGATACAAACCTATCTTACATATATCTGCCTTCCTATGGGAATTATAGGAATCGTGACTATATTGTGTTTCAGGCATCTCCTTCTGAAAGCAGATATTATCAGCTCTTTATGGTTTCCAGCTCGGATGGTGGGTATTCATGGGGAAGAGCCCGTCGTCTTACAAACTTTAGAGATTCTCTTGGAATTGAAGATGCCGACGTAAATAATTTTGACAACCAACGCCCCTTTATTGAGGGTGGCCAAGAGGGTTTACATTTAGCGTGGGAGAGGAGGTTTGCGATATCAACCTCTCCTCAAATTTATTATGGTTTGCTTGACGGGGAAGGAAACTTTGTCAAAGACCCTGAAAGAGTTACCAGTGGAAATTACAATAGCCGCAGTCCCCAGGTGATAGTGGATGATGGTACGCCGTATCTGCTGTGGTTCGACGATCGAAAGGGGGAGAACCGGATTTTTATTGGTTATCGTCAGGGAATCAGCTGGCAGAATACTGATCTGAGTATTATGCCGGGTTCGAGCATGTACGGTGAGTTTTTCGTTCGGAACAATAAATTAAATGTGGTGTGGGAAAATAAACTCGCTGAAAGGTCGCGGGTAGTTTTGTTGGAGCCCGATCAAAGTGTACGCCCTCCAAATATTATACCTGTAAACTTTCGCGGGGGAGAACGATTTAATCAGGATAACTATGTTATTGAATGGAATATTCCCGATGACTCTTCGGGGATTGCCGGTTTTAACTATACTATTGATCAAAAGGAGGACGGCAGTCCTAACAAGGTAATGAATATCCTGCGAAGGGAAAACCGCAGGGCGGAAGTGGAAGTAGATGAAGATGGATGGTGGTATTTTCACGTAAACGCCCGGGATTATGCAGGAAACTGGTCGCAGCCGAGTAGCCTTCGCTTTTATCGGGATACCACGCCCCCTTCAAATGTTGAGTTCACTGAACTTGAGAAAGATGAAGAGGGATACTTAAAGTCGAACACCAGTAAGATAACCTGGGAACCTCCGGAGGACGAAGATATTGCGGGGTACAGCTATCGGCTGCAATACCTTACCGGACCGAGCTATGAGGGTGAGTTCAGCAATTTTACCATCAATGCTCCGGCAGCGGGAATCCGTACGCGCAGCCCGGAGTATTCCTTCTACAATCTTGATAATGGTACATGGGCGTTGACTGTTGTTCCGATTGATACGGTTGGAAATCGGGGGCCGGCAAGGTCTGTATATTTTCAACTGAATAAATATATCCCCGTCACTTATATCACTAGAGTTGGTGTGGAAAAGGATCAGCTGAATCGCTATGAACTTCAAATAGTTGGTCGCGGATTTTCTGTAGGCGGTGAAATACAGCAGGTGATGCTCGACCGTGATGGTGAGCCGCCATATGATTATGAGTATGAAAAGCAAACCGGTCTTTATGATGTGCGAAACGATCGTGTCATACAGGGACCCTTCATCGAAGATATTGATAAAGGGGAGTATCGGGTCGGTTTAATACACCCTGAGCGAGGGACGTACTTTACCCGATATACACTTGAATTTGAGACTACCGGTGCAGTTAAATTTGGTGATTTTACCCTGATAGCCGCGGACAAGCCCGCCTTAAAGGCCTTTCGTGAGATTGCAATATATGGAAGCGAGCTCCCCTTTGTACTGGCGATGATATTATTAGCTGTAATGCTGGTTTTTGCGGTGTGGAAGTTGACCAGCATCGTAAAAGAGGGTGTTCATTTGAAGGGAGAGGTCCAGGCTTTATTCGAAAATCGTCAACTCTCTTACGAAAAGAAGAAGGAGAAACTGGCAACTATGAAAAAACGCGGGATGGGATTAAGAATAAAATTTGCTCTGCTTACCACTTTTCTGGTTCTCATTATTGTTTTAATGGTAGCCCTTCCACTGAGCAATTACATGATAAAAACCCAGCAGAAAAATCTGACCGCCGGTCTGCAGGAGAGTACCCGGGTGTTGATTGAAAGCATAAACTCCGGTGCAGAGAAGTTTTTACCTGAAGAAAGTACGATTGAATTAGGTCGTTTGCCCCGGCAGATGAAAGCGGCGGAGGACGCCCGTTTTATTACTATAACCGGCCCGAAATTGAGTTCTGCTGATAATCTTGAAAGTGATTTTTATGATTACCTGTGGGCAACAAATGATCCGTCGATTGAGGAAAAGGTAATTGTTCCTGATGAAGAAGAGGCGGTACAGGCAGGAGAATTCACTTACGAAAGGGGTACAGTAAAAGTTGAAGACTCTGTAAGCACGCGTATTTCGGAGCTGAAGCGGGAGATAAACAGTCAGGCCGAGGAAAAGGTAGGACGACTTGTTGAGCGGCTTAGTGAACTCCAGCAGCAGGCTCGGGAGGCTGCTCAGAGGCTGATGACCGGGAGCGATCAAGATACCGCGCAATTGCTTACGGAACTTCAGGACCAAATATCAGAGATCAACACACGGATCGAAGAAGAGCTTAGTGAGATAAGCGATAGAATGGGAAGTGTTCCTGAGTTTAATCCGGAGAACGTGTTAACCGGACCTGAAAATTATACTTTCTATCGACCGATTGTCTACCAGGATTCCGACAGAGAGGGGGTGTATTATCACGGTATGGTGCGACTCGGTATTTCAACCGAACGAATTGTGAAAGAAATTAAAAGTTCCCGGGACACACTAATCAGGCAAACCGCAATAATTGCCTTCATTGCCATCGGCCTCGGTATTCTCGGCGCACTTTTATTGGCAACAATAATTATTATTCCGATACGAAGGCTTGTAAAAGGTGTAGCTCAGATAAGGGATACTGATGATAAGGAAAAGCTAAAGGGGCACGAGATAGAGGTGAAAAGCCGCGATGAAATAGCTACCCTTGCCGATACGGTCAATCAGATGACAAAGGGGTTGGTAAATGCGGCCATAGCCAATAAAGACCTGATTATAGGTAAAGAGATTCAGAAAATGTTTATTCCCCTCCAGGAGGATAAACGGGGCCGTAAACTCACCACCGCGGATATGCATACTGATCAGGCCAACTTTTTCGGCTATTACGAAGGTGCAAAGGGTGTGTCGGGGGACTATTTTGATTATATGGAACTCACAACGGGGAAATATGCAATTGTAAAGTGTGATGTCGCCGGCAAGGGAGTTGCCGCTTCGCTGATTATGGTAGAGGTGGCTACGATTTTTAGAAACTACTTTAACGAATGGCTAAGCTCGCAGCAGCGTAAAGATGCAATTGCCGCCGGAAAGGGGGTAAAGAGGCAGGAAGAGGACCCGAATATTCAAGAGCTGGTATACGCAATCAACCGTCTGGTGCAGGAGCGCGGTTTCAAAGGGCGTTTTGCTGCATTGATTGTGGTGCTGCTTGATATACGAAACGGTAAAACAGTAATGTGCAATGCCGGAGATAATTTGGTGCATTTTTTCAATAGTGAAACAGAGGCGATGGAGACAAAAACGCTGCCTGAAGCTCCGGCGGCGGGGGTGTTTCCAAACGATTTGGTAGAGATGCAGTCGGGGTTCAAGAGAATTCCCCACATGTTAAAAACAGGTGATATGCTTTTGCTCTTCACCGACGGTCTGGAAGAGGCGCAGAGGAAATTCAGAAACGAAAACTTCGAGCCGATTGAATGCAGGGAACCCGGACTTGAGGAGGGGCAGGAGCACGGTACTCATTCCGTTGGTATGGATAACGAAGAGTTCGGCATACCACGGCTGTATGAGTTGGTAAACTCTTTAATGGCCCGAAGAAGGTACAGCTTGTATAAATACCATAATCCTGTGGAAAATGAGGAGTTGGTATTTGATTTTTCCTCTTGTCAAGGTACTATTCAGGAAGTAGTTATAGCGTTGGTAGCAATAGAAAAGGTCTTTCGAATGTATCCCGATCCCTCCGCCGGAGATCAGGATGTAGTGGTTGTAGATCGTCAAATTGCCGATTTTCTGAAAGAACACTTTGTGCAATACGAAACCTACTTTCATCATCCCCTGGAAGTACAGGCTGATCAGGAAGAATATATACGATTTTCTCATATAAAGGAAGATGAACAGTACGACGATTTAACGGTGTTGGGTATCAAAAAGAAATGACGCAGCCGAAAAAGAGAGTAAGGGAAAAAAGTAGAGAAAACACAGTCAGTGAGGAGCCATCGTTTTACTGTGAAACCTGTGGACATAAAGTTGGTGCTTACGAGGATGAATGTCCCAATTGCGGTATGCCCTTTTACGGGGTGCGATGTCCCCGCTGCGGTTTCAACGGGAAGGCGCGGCAGTTTGTAAGGGGATGTCCCCAGTGTGGATACAAAGCGGCCCCCGCCGACTCTTACGAATTGCTGAACCCTGAGGGCTTGGAGGGGCATCCCAAGAAAAGTAAGAACCAGTCGCTCTGGTTGCCGCTTTTGATCGTTTTCATTTTAGGAACAGCCGCGGCTGCAATTATTGTGGTGCTTTTGTTATAGTGGAATAAAAATCGGGGCGCCCCTTAAAGCGCCCCCCATAAGTTATCCCTATCAAAAGGTTATTTAAATAGCTCATCTATCTCATGTTGGTATTCATGATACACTACGTCCCGGCGAATTTTTAGTGTGTGGGTAAGCTCTTTCCCAATCTCAAAGGTCTGGGTAAGTAGTTTAAAGCGGAAAATACATTCGAAATGTCGAAACCCGTTTTTTGTGTTAACCTGTTTTTGTATCTCGTTATGGATGTACTCTTGAATTTCAGGATTTGAAGGCAGTTCTTCCTTTTCCACATAGGTAATCCCGTTTTCCTGGGCAAACTCTTCCAGTTTACTCATTTCAGGGACAATCAGAGCGGCAAGAAACTTCTGGTCCTGTCCTACCACCATTGACTGTTGTATAGCCTCCGAAGCGTTGAGTTTATCTTCTATCGGGACTGGTTCGATATTTTCTCCACCGAGAAGTACAATAGTCTCCTTAGAGCGGCCAAGTATCTTAAACTCTCCGCTGTGGGTAAAAATGGCAATATCTCCGGTGTTGAGCCAGCCGTCTTCCAGCACTTCCTTGGTTTTCTCCGGCTGTTTATAGTAACCCTGCATGATTTGAGCACTTTTTACATACAGTGTCCCCTTTCGCCCCTCCGGCAGAATAACACCCTCCGAATCAATTACACGGTGTTCAATATCCTTAAGAAGCGGACCTACAGTACCGAAAACCGGATGCTTTTGTTTACGAACCGCAAGCACCGGACCGGTTTCGGTTAAACCGTAACCTTCAAGTAAACTAATACCCGCACCGTAAAAGAAACGGTCTACATGAGAGGGAAGGGCGCCTCCCCCCGATATTCCTGCGATAAAGCGGCTGCCCAGTTTTACTTGGATTTTTCTAAACACAAGCATATAGCCAAGTGCCTTGAAAGGTGCAAGAAGCAGAAGGGGGATTACCGCGATAACCTTGTCGAGTATATGGTAGCGGGGGGTGAAATCGGGTAGGCGTCCCGTAAACATATTGAAAAATGTTGCGTACATTTCTCCTACCGCAACAAAGAAGCGAAACATTACCCATTTGAAACCGCCCTCTTTTTTCATACTACGGTATATAGCACTGCGGATACCCTCCCAGATACGGGGTACCGAAGTAAGCCAGTGGGGCTGGATCTTCTGCATATCCGGCAGCATTATGGAGCCTATAGGTTTTGAATAAGCGATGGAGGCACCGATGTTCAGTACAATATACTCAACGGCCCGTTCAAAGGAGTGCCAGATAGGCAATACACTGAGAAAGGCATGACCCGGCTGTATGTGCAAATGTTCGTATATCCGCTCAATTTGGAAGGTAAAACTGCGGTGGGTGAGCATTACTCCCTTTGGCTCGCCGGTGGTGCCCGAGGTGTAGATGAGGGTAGCAAGGTCATCCGAGGCCCCCTTGTCTACCTCTCGATCGTAGAAGTCGGAATCCTTCTGAAAGTCTTCCGCCCCTGCGTGTAGGACATCCTCAAAGGTGAGAATTTTTACTTGATCTTTATATGGAGATTTAACCGGTTTAGAACTGTCGTAGAGGATCAGTGTATGTAAATTGGGCAGTTCTTCTTTCTTTGATAAAATCTTTTCCGCCTGAGCTCCATTTTCAGCAAAGCTGATGGAGCACTCGGCATGCTCCAAAATATATCCTATTTCATCCGCCATAGAATCGGACCCTCGGGGGACGTCTACAGCTCCAAGACCAAGTAAGGCTAGATCGGTAATGATCCACTCTTTTCTGTTGTCTGAAATAATACCTACATGGTCTCCCCTTGATATGCCAATGGAATTAAGCCCGGCGGCACACCGTTTTACCTCTTCATACAACCCCTTATAAGTAATTGAGGTGAACTCTCCCTGGGTGTCTTTGTACATAAGTGCGGTGAGATCGGGATGTCGCCCGACGGTCGAGCGGATTCTTTTAGGGACAGTATCAAGTCCTTGCATTATAAAAGCCCTCCTTAATATCCGTTAGAAGGATGAAGTAATTTGATTCTTCAGAATCTGAAAGGTAAGTACCTCCGGCAGTAATGTGTATTCCCCACCTGCGGGATAATACGCATACACAGGAACCCCGGCCCGTCCATAGGAACGAATCCACTTTTCTATTATAGGGTCCTTATTGGTATAGTCTCCGTAGAGAATATTCACATTCTCAGAATGGAAAAGCCTGTCCGCCTGCTCCGTATGAAGCACGGTTTGTTCGTTCAATTTACAGACAGTGCACCATTTTGCTGAGAATACCACCAGTACCGGCTCATCAGCCTGCCGGTAATTTTTCAGTTTTTCTTCGGAAAATTCTTCCCATCCTTCCCTGATAGTTGCCGTTTGTTGTGTGTTCGGGCCGTTTTCAAACACTAAAAGGCGGCCCGCGGCCGATACGGACAGTATAATAAAGATTCCAAGAATAATCCACTTCCTTTTACCTTCGGCGGTGGGAGAAGCTGTTTTTCCATAGCTCCACAACAGGAATCCGAGGATAAGCAGAAATAAGAGTACTTGAATCATTTCTGCAGGGCTTATCTGGTGCCTCAAAATACCTAGCAAATAAAGTGCAGTGGCAAGAAGTACGAAACCCATGAGCTCCTTAAATGTGTTCATCCAGGGGCCAGGTTTCGGCAGCTTGTGAATAAGTGCGGGTTTAATGCCGATCAACAAAAAGGGAAGGGAAAATCCAAGGCCTACCATAGAAAAAATAAGAATAATAATATGGGGCGGCTGTGAAAATGCAAAGCCAAGAGCAGTCCCGAGTAATGGGGCTGTACAGGGAGTAGCCAGCAAAACGGCAATAATGCCGTTGAAGAAGGACCCCACGTAGCCTTTACTTCCGGCCCTTTGAAGTGCGCCGTTCATCCTCGGGGCTTGTACTACAAATACATCAAAAAGTGAAAGGGCAAACACAAAAACCACAACAATAAGAAAGACGACAAAACCGGGGTTCTGAAATTGGAAACCCCACCCGACCATTTCTCCGGAAATTTTAAGAATGATTACCGTAGCCGCCAATATAAGAAGTGAGAGAAGTACTCCGAGGGTGTAAAAAAGAGAGCCCTTAAAGATTTCAGAGCGGCTGTTGGTGCTCTGTTTTACCAAATGTAGGGCTCTGATAGACAGGACCGGTAATACGCAGGGCATTACATTAAGAAGCAATCCGCCGATTAGGGCAAACAGGAGATATTGAAGCACTCTCCATATCGATGTGGAGGAGCTTGTTGTGAATGCTGAGCCTGTTGCAGCCGATTCAGGAGCACCCCTGTCGGTCTGAACACCAGTTACCCCTTCGGCCTCTATATCCTCGGGGGCAGTCAAAGTGATGAAGACCGTTTCGTCCTGAGGGAAAAAGCAGGTCCCCGCCTCGTCGCATAATTGATATGAGGCGGTGAAGGGGATACGGTATTCACCGGCGGTAATATCTTCAGTGAGTCTTACTTGAAGCCGAAGATTTACGCTTTTGTAGTAGTTTATCACACCGTCCTCTTCAACTCCCTCCGGATATTCAATAGCTTGGACCTCTAAAGGGGAAGCATCCGGGGCGGTGACGGTGAAGAAATCTTTCTGCTTAGTCTGGTGATACCCATCGGGGAAGAAAAAAGTAATAGTAAAACTACCATTACCGTTGTTCCCCAGTTTTAAGGACTTAGATTGGGGTAGAACTTTTGCTCTCGGTGTTTTTATATTTTCGGCCGGCCCATTAGCCGGCCCATTAGCCGCACTATCGACAGAACTGCCGGAAGCCCCGTTGTCTGGATTTGAAGACTCCATCAACTCCAGATTGTCTAACTGAGCGTACGCAGGCGGTAGTACAAGCACTACACTTAGAAGAACAATGATCGTACTTTTTTTCCACGGTGTTTTCATTTTACTTACGGCAGCAACTCTTTAAAGGCCGAAACAATAGGGTCTCCAGACCAGTCGGTAGCACCAACTAAACGGGCTACTAAATTTCCCTCAGTATCAATAACCCAGCTGGTTGGAATGCTTCCTGTCCCGTAGATTTTGTTTGCCTTATATTCCGAATCTATAAGTACTGGAAAGGTGAAATTGTTGTCAGCTATGTGGGTTTCGATTTTTTCTAATGTTTCCCGGGGAGGATTCGGTGCTGCCACCGCCAAAATGGTGAAACCCTCATTGGTGAGATCCTCATACAAGTCCTGCATCGAAGGCATCTCTTCACGGCAGGGCGGACACCATGTGGCCCATAAATTCAGAAGTACTACCTTGCCCTGATAATCGGAAAGGCTCACGCTTTCACCATCAAGCGTTTGAATAGTAAAATCGGGGGCGGGGGTAGTTTCTTTCAAAACTCCAAAACCGGAGTTATACAGAAGTTTCTCCGCCTTACTTAGATCCATCTCTTCCTGCGCAGACAAAGTAAAAGTCATAAGCAGAAACACCAGCATAACAAAAGACTGTTTCAAGGTTTTCTCAATTTTCATATAAAAAAACTAATATATGGAACTTGTAAAGGCAAGTGAAAAATTTTGACAATCCTAGGTATCCGTCTATCTATCTACCTACCGCAGGCATGAGTATAATAGCCGTAAAATTGTACAGTGCATGGGCTAATGCAATTTCGTGCCAAGAAGAGTGGGCAAGGTAGCGGTATCCGAGGAGCATTCCGATAAAAAAGGTGCCGGCGGCAGCGGTAAACCCTTGATATATATGTCCTGCGGCAAATAAGAAACTACCAATGACAACAGTTACATGAGATGTAAGGGAATTTACAGCAAATTCACGAATTAAGTACACACGAAAGAAAAGTTCTTCAAAATAACCTACAAGGATGCAGGTGAGCGCTATCAACAGGATCATAATCGGCATTTCAAACAACCGGGCATAGAAGTTTTGAGGGATTTCTATACCTGGGCTATTTAAAAGTGTGTTGTCACTATGAAGTATCTGGTCTACAATTCCTATAGAAAAAGTGATGCAGAGAATGAGAATGTAACTAAGAAGCACGTGAAACACCCGGGTCTCGTGTAGTGGTACGATTCCATAAGTTCTAAGGTGTGGGCCTACCCGAATGTAGAGAATATAGAGAAGTAACAGCATTTGCGGAAGGCTGAAAACCAGGGTAAAAAAATGAAAAGCCGGGTTCAACATATTTTCAATATTGAAACCGGCACCCTGTTGAAAGTATCCGGGCAGGAAAAAGACAGAGAAAAGGAGGATCGCTTCAATAAAAGGCCTTTTTTCTTCGTGATTTTTTGGAAAAAATGGTGTAAGGTTATTAGAATTCATTCCATAAGACCTTATCTGATATGGTAAATATTGTATAGTTAATGTGATAGATAGAAAATGATTATTTGGGTACTTTTAGGCAGTTTTTTTGTATTACTCATTGTAGGTTACGGCGCTCTGCGAAAAGCCGGCGGGGGGAACTTTCCGTGGCTTCATTTCTATGCGAAGGGAAAGGAGTCCGGGTTCACTTTTAAGGAAGTAAATCTTCTACGGAAAGTGGCTGTTGAAAATAAATTGAAAAATCCTACCGCACTTTTTTGGTCTATAGGTCAACTCGATCGTTCTATAAAGGGTATGATAACAAAATTCCGGGCTGAAAACAGCATAGGAAACAATGAAAATATAAATTTTCTTTCTAAATTGTTCGATTTTCGGAAAAGCGTTGAAATGGATCTGCCTAAATATAAGTTGGGTATAAAGTCCACTCGCAAGCTTCCCCAGCGACAGCGTATCATGATCAATGTACCAGGTTTAGGTACATATAGGTCCCAAGTTGTAGAAAACCTTCGCCGTTATATGGCAATTTCTTACCCCGAGGGACCAAAATTGCCGCCGGGATTTATTTGGAAAGGCCATAGGATAAATGTATACTTCTGGCGTGCCGACGATGCCGGCTATGTCTTTGAATCCCGGGTTTTAGAAGATTATCTCGACCGGCGTTATCCGATTCTCCATATTGCACATTCCGACTCCCTTGTTCGAAGTCAAAAACGTAATTCCGTGCGGGTAGATACTAATATTCCAGGCACCATTTTTCCGATGCGATCAATAGAAACCGTTACCGAAGAGTATGAGCAGGGACGAGGGCTTCGCTGCAGGGTGAGGGATTTGTCTGAGGATGGTGCAGCGCTCTTAATTGGGGGGCGTGGAAAAGTTGGTATGGTAGTAAAACTCCAGTTCAAATTGGGGAATTCTCAAATTGTTATGAACGGAGTAGCAAGGGGAGTAAATTACAACCAGCCAAAACATCAGTCGCTCCTTCATATTCAGGCAATACCACCGTCTCCAGTTATCAAGAACAGAATACTGATGTATGTTTACAATTTATTCGGTGAGCGTGACAGGTAGACCGGGAGTTAATATGAAGAAGTTTTTATACCTACATTTGATAGTTCTCATGGTGATTTCAATTTCAGCTGTTTGTGCCCAGCAAAATGAAAGCAATGATCAAGGTGAGCCTGATAATAAAATGCTTTTTGCCTATCAACGAAATTTTGCAAGGGGGAGCCTTTCTACGAAAATTCAGGTTTTACAGGATGCCGCTTCCCAGGAAAGAACGGGAATGGGAAAGCTCTATATGCAGGCGATTCGTTTTTATCTTGATAATTTTTCGACCCTCCGGGAAGATCCGACTGCTGTAGAATTGGTTAAATTAGCTTCCCGTTTGGCGGGGGAAGCACAATACGCTCCAGCTGCCTCGGAGTTGTGGCAGCTTTTTCAACAGAGCGGAGATATCGGTATTAAAGTTGCGGCTGTTCAGAGCTTAGGAAGACTGATTACCCCGGAAGATCAAATGACGGGATCCCTAATTGAATATCTTAAAGTACAAAATGATAAGTTCCGTGAAGGACAGGATGTTCAATTACAGGTAGTTGCCGAAACAATCAACGCCTTAGCCCGCATCGGCAGTACCGAAGCTTTTCCTGAATTATTTGCGGCGGCACATATAGGTTACCCTCAACAAATTGAAGAAATAGCTGCCGAGGCTTTAGGTTCATTGGAGGGTGACACAGGTCGCATGGTAATGGAAGTTTTGGAACAGGGCTTTCCAAAGGAAAAATTACCGGCCTTACAATGGGCAATGGACCAGGAGAGTCTGTCGAAGGATGAAAAGGGAAGAATTGCGCAAAAAGCTCTCTCAGAGGGGCTGAAAAGACTCGGTAACCAGTCACGGCAGAACGAACTGAGGGACCTCAGGTACGAAGCAATCCGGTATCTCACTGAACTTAAATGGTCCGAAGCTACTCAATTGGTGATTGAGAATTTTGATAGAACAAATGTCGAAGTTGATCGGGGTATTACCTCCCAGTCAACCCTTCTTGAAGCAATTGCATGCTTAGGTGCAATGGGTACCCGTGAAGCAGCGGTGCGACTTAGCCTGTATCTAGAAGTGTTAAACACTTACAAAGAAAATGGGCAGCGGGTTGACGAACAGGTAGCATTAGCGGTGATTAATAACCTCGGCATTTTAGGAGATGAAACGGCCTTCGATCATCTACTTTATACTATGTATCTTGATTACCCCCGTTCAGTCAAACAGGCTGCTCGGGAGGTATTAAGTGAGTTCAAGCAGTAATTTTCTTTACCACCGATATGAAAAACTAATAGAACTGGAAATCATACCGGTGATATGCACCTTGTGGGCATGTACTTCGATTGATCTAACACTTATAAAAACAGCGCTGGTAGTATCGGTTTTCACCTTTTCCTCCGGGGCAATTATTTGTTCCGGGGCCCCCTCACTACGGATCAGAGGAGCTTCAAAATTTGTATTTTTAACCTCCTGTATATGTGCACTCTGTATCCATATACCCTTTGCGCTGCAAGAGGCGAATCAGTACTGGGGTATGCCCCCTGAACAGGTAACTCGAGTGTTTGGAAAGGCAGTGGATGATAGCCGCCCTCACAAAGGAGGGGGGAGTAAAATCACCCTTTCACTTAACCGGGCTGAGGATAGATTTGGGACGCTGGTAGAGTCACAAGGGCAACTGACGATCTTTTCTTCAGATTCAATCAAAATTTATCAGGGGCAAAAACTAAGCGTACCCGTACACCTTTTTCAGAGTTCCTCTACCTCCGACGATACAAAGAAAAATGATTATCATTTTGGGACATCCTACAGGCCTCCTGGGGTGGTGGGCTTTTCATCGCCTCTGTTACAAGCGCGGGCCGAAGTCCTTTCTAAGATGAAGGCCAAGCTCAAAAGTATAGGCAGTGAGTCGCCTCCATTGCTGGAGGCACTCTTGTTGGGATATAAAAATGAAAACTCCCACCGCCTTTGCACTCTGTTTCGCAGGGCAGGGTGTGCCCATTTACTTGCATTGTCGGGAATGCATTTAGGGGTGTTATCTCTGGGGGTATTGGTGTGTTTTGTGCCTTTGTTCGGACGAAGAGGGGCTGTTGTACTTTCCCTATCAATCCTTGTTTTTTATCTTTTTTTAGTAGGGGTTCGTCCTTCAATGCTGCGGGCGGTCATTATGTATGCAGTTGGTTCCATGGGCTTTCTTTTTATTGGTGCAAAGCCGGATCCTTTTCACCTGCTATGCGTGACTTTTGTGATTCAATCGCTAGTATCCCCACAGGATGCGTATAGTCTAGGATTTCAACTCTCATATATAGCTCTGATGGGAATATGCTTATGGACCCGAGCCGTAGCCCGCTGTATTCCAGCCCTTATACCGCCCCTCGCCAGGGATGCCTTCGCCGCAACGAGTGCGGCGCAGTGCTGCAGCGCTTTCATTCTGGTGAAGAGCTTTGGAGTTTTATATCCGGGAGGGTTATTAGCGCCGCTTGTATTAACCCCCCTAGTGACCCTGTGGATGTGGGGAGGGCTCGGATATATGGCATGGTCCGCCCTTTTGAGCAGGATCTCGGCTCCTCTCTTTGTAATGGGGGACCGTCTATTTCGACTCTATTTGGAGCAGTCCGCCCTTTATACAGTAGTGGCGGTGAGGTGGTGGGGGCGCTTTAGACCGATAGAGGTTTCTCCAGAAAAATGGCCGACCACGGCACTTATTTCAGCAAGTGTATTGACGCTCTTCTCCCTCTGTCAGTATGCTGGCCGCTATGGAAGGAGAATTAAACTACAACTCTCCCAAATCGATAGCCCTGTTTCTTCGGGAGAATGGGATGGCGCCAACCCGCCGGTTTGGACAGAACTTTCTCATTTCCCAGGCGATACGCGAGAAAATAATAGGGCTGCTTGAGCCGCATAGGAACGATCGCATATGGGAAATTGGACCCGGCTTGGGAGCAATGACAGAGATGTTGATAGAAAGCAGCTCTGAACTTACACTGTTTGAGATCGACAATAGATTTATTGAGTTTTTAAACTCCCTTTACTCCGATTTCTCCAATGTAAGAATAGTACCGGGGGATGTAGTAAAAACCTGGTTCTCGGTATATCAAGAAGAGGGTATGCCCCACAGGATAATGGGCAATTTGCCCTATAATACCGCCTCTATTATCATCGCTCATTTGATAGAAGCCGCGTGTGTGGCGCCGCGGATGGTGTTTACCCTTCAAAAAGAGGTAGCCCAGCGAATGAGGGCGGTACCGGGAACGCGGGATTATTCGGCCTTTTCGGTTATTTGCCAATTTGCATGTACTATAAAAGATGGTGGAACTATTTCACCGGGGGCATTTTATCCCCAACCACATATAGACTCTGCAATTGTAGTAATGATGCCCCATGGAAGGTTTGATTTTAAGTTTTTGCCCCTGGTAAGTGCAATTACAAAGGCTTTATTTGCTTCACGGCGAAAGACTATCCGTAACAATCTTGAAAAAAGTCCTCTTGTATCCAGGTACGGCCGGGAACAGGTATTTACTGCCCTTGAGAAAAGTGAAATTGACTCCGGCAGGAGGGGTGAAGAACTAAGTGTTGATACTATTGTTCATTTTGCCGAAATGCTCGCATTTATCTAGATAAGGCGAGATTATCGGTTTGACTTGAAATTTACTGTCCATTATACTTTGGAAAAGCAAATCCTAAGGAGAAACATATGCGTAAAAGCTTGATATTATTTTTGCTGGCAGGGGCGCTTATTCTTGTGTGGTCCGGATGTGCCGGTCAACCGGAAGCTGTAGATAAGGAACAGGCTCCTGCAGTGAAAGAAGAGGCAAAAGATACCGAACCGGCGGAACCTGAAATGAAAAAAGTGGTTGAAGAAGTGCAACTTGTCTCTAAGCGAAGCTCCTACTATTCCGATGGTGTATTGGCTTCCTATCGTGTGTATACCTATGCAGAAGAGGGAACCGAACAAAGAGAGGAGGTTATGTACAACTCGGATGATGAGGTGGAAGAGAGAATTACCTACAGTTATGAGGACGGAAAGCTTATAGAAAAACAAAACTATAACGGAAAAGGTGATCTTCAGAGAATACATCAGTATGCATATGACGAGAACGGGTTTTTACTGGAAGACAAATTAGTAAACCCTAAAGGAGAAACTCAAACTTTACAGGAATTTGAATATAATTCAGAGGGCAAAAAGATCAAATGGAGTGTATCCAACGGTGAAGGAGCATTGCTCAGTTACAGTATCTATGAGTATGAGGATGGCTTAAATACAAAAATTGAAAATTTCAGCGCCTCGGGGAATCTGCTAGACTATTTTATCCTAGAGTACAACACGGGGAGAAACCCGATAAAACGCACTTGGTACGATAGTGACGACCAAATTGTAGAGAGCAGGGTATATGAATACGAAGAAGGAGCACTGAAAAAAGAAACGTTATTCAGGGCGAACGGATCAGTAAAACGTCATATTATCTATTCAAATAATAGCAGTGGAAATCCTGTAGAGGTTGTCTATATGGATGCGGGAGAAAATATTCAGGAACAGGTGACATATGAATATATCAATCGAACAAAGGTTTCTTACGAGCCGGCTGAGTAGTAATAAGAGGTAGTATAGGGATATTATGCAAAGAACAACGCGAAAAATGCTTATGATCTTACTGTTGGTTGTGATGGGAATTCAGTTTGCCCCGGCGAATGAAGTAGCGGCCATATGGACAAGACTTTATGAACGTGCCGACACTTTAGATCAGAAGCAGAGGATAATGGTAAACATTGTTGAGCAGCATAGCCGTGATTTAGTACCGGTGCTGACTGATGCTCTGGACGAAGAGGTACGTACTTTTCGAAATACCGAAAATATAACCGAGAAAACGAAGAAGATTGAATTAATGAGTATGGTTGCACAGGAATTAGGACGACTCAAGGCCCGTGAAGCGATCCCTGTGTTATGGGAAACCGTACAGATAGTCGAAGATCCACTAGTAAAGGGTGAGGCAATAGTGGCCCTCGGCAACAGCGGGGCACGTCAGTACGCCGAAGATCTTGCGATGATGCTTCGAAATATCAATTTTAATTATGATGAGATTCAAAACCAGCGCAAGAACGAAATAATTGCTTATGCCTTAGTTACAGCACTTGGAAGGCTGAAAACCGATGTAGGGTATGCCCCTGTGTTTTTTGCTTCCCAGGGATGGTATTCCGGACGTAGTCGGGTGAAAGAAAAAGCGGAAACGGTACTGCAGCAGATGGTCGATGATCCGACGGAGCAATTGCTGGGTATTCTTCGAAACAATACGGATTATGAACTAAAGTTGGCCGCCCTTCGCGCGGAGGAAAAATCATCCGCCCCTGAAACCGGAAAAGCTTTGGTGGCTGCGGCGGGCCTTGATGAAGGGCTTATCTATTCCCCGAAAAATCAGCTGGAAAAACGGATGCTGAAAACCATCCGACTTAACGCCCTTCGAATGCTGAAAAAGTATCCTGAGCTTGAAAGTTCTCCCCAAAGGGAAGAACTGATTGAAAACATGGAAAAAATGCTGCGTTCGTATCGGGTCGACAGGGTATACCAAGAGGACGAAATGATTACCCTTCTTGAAGCAATGGGGACGTATACTGGAGAAGAAGTAGCTCGCCCGCTTGCAGAACTGACTGCTTATTACAATGAGCGCAGAGAGGTTACCCCTCCCGACTCCTACAGGGTAGTGCGTGCCCTTATACAAGCTTTGGGTAATGTGGGGCATTTGGCCGGTTTGGAAGAGCTGACCCTTATTACAATATCAAACTACTGGGAAGGTTCTATTCAGCGTGAGGCTGGAGGGGCGATAGAGAAAATACAGGCCGAAAATTAAGTTCGAAAAAAACGGCTGCCGATGGTGATGCACAGGCTGTGACAAAAGTCTGTAAGCCAGTCTGTGAAAAGGGCAGCCGTTTTTTTTTTCGTCTATTGGACCTGGGCCAGGGTAATAGCGGAGGTTGTGACAATATCTTCTACACTACAGCCCCGAGAGAGGTCACTCACCGGTTTCGCAAATCCCTGGAGAATAGGACCATACGCTTCGGCACCGGCTAAACGCTGCACAAGTTTATACCCGATGTTTCCGGATTGAAGGTCAGGGAATATTAAAGTATTTGCCTTGCCTGCAACCTTCGAGTTCGGAGCTTTCTTTGCGCCGACTTTTTCTACCACCGCCGCATCAAGTTGAAGCTCACCGTCAATCATTAAATCGGGCCGTTTATTCTGGGCGTACTGAAGTGCTTGGCTTACCTTGTCTACCAGTGGATGCTGAGCGGAGCCCTTAGTAGAGAAGGAGAGCATGGCGGTGACGGGTTCAGCCTCAAGAAAGGTTTTACATGAATCAGAAGAGGCAATGGCAATTTCCGCGAGCTGTTCAGCGGTAGGTTCGGGTATGGTAGCACAGTCGGCGAAGATAAAATTACCCTCAACTCCCCATGAATTGTCGTCTAGGGCCATTACAAAGCAGGAAGAGGCGTACTTTGTCCCCGGTTTGGTTTTAATAATAGTCATAGCGGCCCGGAGCACTGTGGCGGTGGCATTTTCAGCTCCCGCAACCATAGCGTCGGCAATTCCCTTTCGGACCATCATTGCAGCCCAATTTAAGGGATCAACAATTTTATTACGCGCATCTTCAATACTAATACCCTTATGCTTGCGCAATTCGAAAAACTCATTACTAAAATCATTCAAAAGATCGCTCTCTTCAGGGGTGCTGATTTTTACGCCGGTAAGATCGGTCCCCGAAGACTGTGCCGCTTTTGATATCTCTTCCTGTTTTCCAATCAAATACACTTCTGATGCCAGGCCTTCATCTACAATAAGACGGGCCGCTTGGAGGGTTCTCGGTTCGAGCGATTCGGGTAGCACCAGCTTTTTTTGCATTTTTTTTGCTTTCTGTTTCATTTTCTCTGAAAATTTCATATCAACTCCTAAAACTCAATATTTTTATATAAGAATGCATACAGGATAGCAGAGAAGTGTCGAAATATCCATAATATTTATGCACGATATTGTCCTTCTGAGAAAAATCAATTACCATCCCCCCATGACTGTTGGCGTATATGGACTAGGACGCTTTGGAACATACTGGGCATCTTTACTGGCACAAAAATTCAAGGTACTGGGGTACAGCCGTTCTCCGAAACCTGATTTGCCGGCGGAAATAGAACAAGTCGGTAAGGAGGATATTGCACAGGTGGACGTACTGTTTATGTGTGTAAGTATCTCCGCCTTTGAGTCGGTGTTACGGGATATCGCTCCGCTACTCAAAGAGGAAATAGTGCTTTTTGATACCTGTTCTGTAAAAGTGCATCCTGCTCAAGTAATGCGGAAGGTTCTGCCGGAACATGTAAGCTCAATTGCCTCTCATCCGATGTTCGGGCCTGATTCAGGTAAAAACGGTACAGAAGGGCTTCCAATGGTGATGTCTTCCATCACAGCGAATGTACATGTATTCGAATACTGGAAATCTGTTTTTTTAAGTTATGGAATGCAGGTTATTCAGATGAGCCCCGATGAACACGATCATCAGGCCGCTTATACCCAGGGGGTCACCCACTTTATCGGACGGGTCCTGCAGGATTTACACTTATCTGAAAGTCGAATCGCCACAATGGGTTATAGAAAGTTACTGGAGATTATTGAACAAACCTGCAATGATCCGATACAGCTTTTCTATGATTTGCAGGGTTACAATCCCTATACAGGAGAAATGAGAAATGCTGTATATCAATCATTTCAGCATACACTTAATTTACTCGAACCTGATGAGTCTTGACAGGTAGAATATCCCTGAGTAGGATTGCTGATATAATACGGGGGATAAGATGTCGGAAGTACAAATACGTGAAGTAGATGAAAGTGATATAGTTACTATTCTCGCAGATGATATTAGTTTTGATGGTAAATTAAGCTTTGACGACAGCCTTATGATAAAGGGAAAATTTAAAGGCGATATACGAGCTATAGGAAACCTGTATGTTGACCGAGATGCGGTGGTTGAAGCCCGGGTCGAGGCCAATATTGTATCCTTAAAGGGCACTATAAAAGGCGATGTGTTTGCCCATACCCGTGTAGAGTTGTTTGCAACATCAATGGTCGATGGTGATATAACCGCCCCTGATGTGATAATGGAGAGCGGATGTAAGTTTAACGGAATCTGTAAAATGGAAGCTCCGCAAACAGAACTCAGCAGAAGAGATTCTAAAAATAGGGAGACCGGGAATGCGCAAGGGTAGTAGGTTTGTTTTCCTGTTAGTGCTAGGGTTAATTCTTTTTCCGAGCTTTATGATAAGTGCCCAGGAACTGCCGGACGCCTTAAAACTTTACAACAATGGTCGGTATTCCGAGGCTGTTGAAGTATGCCTGCAAGAGTTGGAAGAGATGCCCACAAGTATGGACTCCTATGCGGTACTTTGCTGGAGCCTTGTACGCTTAGGACGATACGATGAGGCGCTGGATTATGCGCAGCAAGGTATGGAGATAGCCCGCTACGATCCACGAATGGTTGAAATTGTTGGGGAAGTTCATTATTACGAAGGGCGTAATCTGCAAGCCTTGGAATGGTTTGAAGAGTACACAGTGTTGGCACCCACCGGACCGCGAATCGATACGGTGTATTATTTAATGGGTGAAATTTTTATTCGATTAGGTGAGTTTCATCACGCCGATATAGCCATAACTACGGCATTGTATCACACATCAAGTGTCGCCCAATGGTGGTCCCGACTAGGATATTCCCGGGAGCGGGCAGAGGATTATCCCTATGCCCTTGAGGCCTATAATGAGGCACTGCGCTTGAAGCCGGGGTTCCAGGATGCCGAGCGTGGAAAGAGCAGAGTACAGGAGAAAATGAAAACCGAATGAGGGTTGCGTTTTATACTCTGGGGTGCAAGTTAAACCAGAGTGAAAGTGAGGCCCTGGCGTCTACCTTTAAGAGCCGGGGCTTTTTTATTGCCCCTCCCCAGGACGGGGCGGATATATTTATTGTAAACACCTGCACAGTTACCAGTAAAGCCGAGCAAAAAGCCCGAAGAATAATACGCCGACTTTCCCGGGACAATCCGGGGGCAGTGATAATTGTGACCGGTTGTTACGCCCAACTGGACCATGAGTATTTGCAGGACCTGATGCCGAATATAGTAGTGTGGGGGCATGATAGAAAATATCAGTTGCTTGATCTGGCAGAATGCTTAGAAAAGTCGGATTCCTGCTCGATTCAGGCTTCAGCAGAAGCAGTGAAAGAAGCAGTTAATCAATGCATAAATACATTTAATTCCGAGGGGGTTGACCGTGAAGGTATCTTTCGTTTCGCCGCAGATACCTACAGTTTTCATTCCCGGGCTTTTCTGAAAATTCAGGAGGGCTGTGATCACAAATGTGCCTATTGCCGGGTCCGCCTATCCCGCGGGTCCTCGGTAAGTCTAGGCCCAGAGGTAGTAGCCCGACGGGCTGCACAATTGTGCCAACATGGGTACCAGGAAATAGTCCTTACCGGAGTAAATATAACCGAATACCGGGACCCAAAGAACAGGTACTTTAAATTGCCTCAATTGATAGACGAGCTTAACAAAGGTCCTGAAAACTATCGTATCCGTTTGTCGAGTTTAGAGCCGGAGATGATCCGTTCAGACTTGCTCAAATCGGTTTCCCCTCCTAGGGTATGTCCTCATTTTCATATTCCCGTGCAGAGCGGTTCCGACCGTATCCTTAAATCGGTATACCGGCCATATACTGCCGACCGTATCCGAGAAGGGGTGGAGGGGCTGAGAAGGTCTAAGGATGACCCCTTCCTAGCTGCCGACGTTATTGTGGGCTTGCCCGGTGAAAGTGATGAAGATTTTATGGCCACGTATAATTTGCTTCAAGAGTGCGAATTTGCGGCGCTGCATATCTTTACTTTTTCTCCACGTCCAGGTACGGAGTTGTATCATGCAAAGAGTCCAGTACCTGAGCGAATCGCCGGAGAGCGGGCTGGAAAGCTGCGTGAACTTGCGGATGGGCTTAAAAGAAGGTATGAAAAGCGTTGGATAGGCCGCAGGGTAAATGTACTGATAGAAGAGCAGAAGAGTCTACACGGGTGCGAATATCTGAGCGGGCTTTCAGAAAACTATCTGCGCATTAATATTCCTTTATCCGTATTGGAAAAAGCCTCTCACAGTCCCCATTCCCGTGGAGAAATTGTTTCAGCACAAATAGTATCGATTGGCGAGGATATGATTATAGGTCACCCCATGGAGGACTGATGGGTATATAAAGTTAAAATAAACTCCCAATATGATCTTGAAAAATTGTTTTTCTACACTCAAAGTGTTATAATGTGCATAATATGTCTAAAATATTTATTGTCTTAATAAATGACATCGGAAGGGGTGTAGAGAGAACACAGGATGAGAAACAAACTACTTTTTCTAGTATTATTCATCATTGGCTATTCAGGCTTGGTAGCCGCAGAGGATCTCAACGACAGTCATGTGTTTGCACCTGAGACCCCTGAACTCATAGGACAGGGCGGTTCTTTTACCGCTGTAGCCCATGGATATAACTCTTTATTTACAAATCCGGCGGGGTTTGCCCGAAAGGGCGGTAGCTTTACTCTATTATCTACGACTGCATCGGATATTGAGACTCTGATTACCGGTAAGGGCATCGGCTCTGAAGCAAATGTGGGAACCGGGTTGGTTGGCCGGGGATTGGGGCTCGGCATTGTTGGAAATATCAATTTCTACGAACGTGAATATGAACGTGAATAT
>CAZDFY010000027.1:32708-35802 GCA_964504785.1 uncultured Sediminispirochaeta sp.
GCTCGGCATTGTTGGAAATATCAATTTCTACGAACGTGAATATGAACGTGAATATGAACGTGAATATGAACGTGAATATGAACGTGAATATATAGATGCGGTATATGATTGGGCTTTTATCGGCGGCTTGGCTTTCCCTATTAGCCTAGGACCGGTAAAAGCATATGTTGGTGGAGACCTCCGCTACATGATGCGGACAGAAGCCAAGGATATAGGAATAATTGATTTTAACTCATTCACCGACAGTTCAGAGAAGGGAGAAGCCTTTCCTGTATACTCAGGTTCAGGGCTCGGATTTGATTTTGGTGCGATTCTGGAATACCGCAATTGGTCTTTAGGTTTTTCGGCTCGTGATATTGGAGGTACACTCCTCGGTTATACAAAATCTACTACCAGGGACATCGGCAATCTATTCACTTTTAATGAAAAGGGCGAGGCCGTTGATTCTACCTATTCTATTCCAATGGTGACAAGCTATGGCATAGGCTATGATCCGGAGGGAATGCTTTTTCCGGCATGGGTATTTGACCCTATATTCCACGCTGAGTATCGGAAAACCTACTGCCAAGATGAAGAAATAAATGCGGAAGAAATAAACCAGGACCCCTTCTGGTCAGGACTCCATATGGGAATGGAAGTAGAGGTTCTAAATTTTATAAAGCTCAGGGCAGGGATAAATCAGGGGTACAGTACCTACGGTCTTGGGATGAAAATTCTTTTTTTAGATCTGAATGCATCCTTTTCTACCCGCAGTGCGGGTAGAGATGCCTGGGTAAAACTGGAAGAAGGCTTTACCATGGAAGCGGCAATTCGTTTTTAAGAACCCGGGGCTTTCAAAAATTAAACCGCCGAATCATTCCACTGAATCGATTTTTTGGAGCGCCTGATGTATACTAGATAGAGAGTATCTGTAAGGCGAATAATCGACCCAGCGTTCAAGAGTATAGGCTGGAGCGCCGAAATAGAAACAGGAGGGAAGTAATGAAACAAAGAAGAAAAAATAACAGTAGCGTCGGTAAGACAATTAAGGGTATGCTGTTTTTTCTACTCCTTCCGTTGATTTTAACTTCCTGTGAACAGGTTTTTACCTACAGTGTATTTTCCTGGGCACAGAGGGACCCTTCTAATCTTTCAAAAGAACAAAAAGTTTCCTATGCCCAAAGTGTGCTTGGAAGCGGTGATCAAGAGTCTATGAGTGAAGCCTACGAGGCGATAAAGGACAATCAGGACCCGGAAGTACAACTCCTGGCATCCGAATTAGCAATAGGGGCCTCCGGCTTGAATGAGGCTGTTGAAAATGCAATAGAGGACCTCGATTCTATTGATTCCGGAGATAATAATATTGAAGATTATCTGAGTACCATTGATACGGATATGTTGAATAATGCGGTTGAGAGTATGACCGCTGCCCTTGAAGATCCGGAAACAGCGGAGAATGTGACGCCGGAGCAGTATGTAACGGTAGCCGCAGCTGTTGTAATATCCAAGGTAAGCGACGGTACCGTAAGTGATTTGGGTGATAGTGAACAAGTTGATTACGAGACCTCCCTCAACCCTGATTCTTATGGTGATGAAGGGCCTCAAAATAATCCGGATGATTGGCAAGAACAGACTGCCTTCTTTATACAGGAATCAGGTTATGAGACGGATGATCTTGATTCATTGCTAAACTTAAATAACTAGGGAGATCACATGACGCGAAACAGGAAAGCCCTTTTACTTCTGAGTACCTTGTTTTTAATCACGGTGCTGCCGTTGTTTAGTTATCAGGACCCCGTATACCTCATATCACCTCGGGATGCGGCCCTCGGTGGCCGACATGCCGCACTATCAGATTCTTTTTCATCCCTTGTGAATAATCCTGCAGGTTACTATACCGCACCGGAACAAGTGTCTATAACGGAATTAACAATCGGCTTAAAGGGGCCGGTATTCTCCCTGGCGGATGTGATAACCAGCGAAGAAATGTCCCAGCTTTCGAATTTAATAAACGGTATCTATACGGGTTTAGATTTATTAGGTCCCCTCTCCTTTGGCTATGTGGGAAACGGCCTTGGTTTCGGTATCTACAACCAAAGCAGCCTGGTCCTGAGCAGTGACAATACCCTCACTGCAAACATCGATACGTGGGATGATGTTGTCTTAACCGGAGGATACTCCTATAGATTACCCTTTTCAGGTGATATCCACAGTGTAGATACCGGTATTATGTTGAAGGGCGGTTTCCGGGGGAAAATTGACGGAACAATCTCGGTGCTAGATATTATGGACTTAAATTATGATACATTGATAGAGGAGCCCTTCAGTTTCACTTCCTTTATAGGGGCGGATATAGGACTTCGCTACAGTTGGAAAAATGCATTGATAGTAGGTGCTGTTGGACGGGATGTGTATACACCCACCCTCACTACCGACTATACCCATATCAATGATTTTCTCGATGGTGAGGACCCAATTGACAAAAACCAATATGATACTATGCCCTTTCAATTTGATGTGGGGATTATGTATGTTATGCAAAAAGATCTCAGCCGTTATTCAATAAGTGAACTTAAGATTTTGTTAGATTACGTTGATATTTTTGATTTTTGGCTTTATCCGGAAAGGGCGAATAACCCTGTCCTGCATATAGGACTTGGGGCGGAAGTTACGTTGATGGAAATATTAGATTTTAGAATGGGATTATCCGAGGGATTGCCCGCTGCCGGTATCGGTTTAGATCTCCATCATTTTCAGTTAAATGCCTCTATGTTTGGTACTGAACGCTCAACAGAACCGGGTATAGCCCCAGTCTACAACCTGCAAATAGGGGTGGAGTTTAGGGCATGAATATTGAGTTCCAGCCTAAAGTTTAGAGTCAGGGTAGCTTGACATTTTTTCGGCAAGTTGGTATATTTCCCGAGCATTCAGCACACGGGCCGCTAGCTCAGTTGGTAGAGCAACGCCCTTTTAAGGCGTGGGTCACAGGTTCGAACCCTGTGCGGCTCATAGTATCGTGTATTGACATACAATCGATACTTTTATAGTATCGCTTTTATTACGTCTCCTTCGTCTAGTGGTTAGGACACCGGGTTTTCATCCCGGCAACGGGGGT
>CAZDFY010000028.1:0-8868 GCA_964504785.1 uncultured Sediminispirochaeta sp.
GAGTTTTTGCGTCTTATACCCTCCTGACCTTACTGAAGTAAACTGATAAAGATTACAAGGTTTGATAATAGCTTTTAAGAATCTCGTCGGTTAACCGGGTTGTGCGTAGCGCCGATTCGCCGGTACTGGGGCACGTGCCTTTACCTCTCAGTTCATCAACTACTTTTTGAATCAGCGGCTGCTGCACATGCTCCGGATGATCGATAAGGAACTCTTCACGACCCTTGTCCGTCTGTAAAATAACAGGCTTGTTGTCAAAGGAGGCAAAGCTGATATATCCCCTTGGGCCGTTAATCCGCACCTCATCCACGGTATTATTGGTGCTAAAAGACCACAACCCGGTGCCTAATTGATGTTTTTTTGTTTTGAAAACCGCCGCCACATTATCTTCAGCAGCGTACCAACCGCCGCTGTTTACCGCATAGCCGTGGGCTTCGGTAATCGGTCCGAAGAGGTAGTCCATAAAATCAATAGTATGGGGCGCGAGGTCTATAAAATACCCGCCTCCGGAGATTGCAGGATCGATTCTCCAGGGTGTATGTGGTCCCCTATCTATTTCCGAGGGAGGATGATGCAGAAAAATCTGAAATGAGTGGGGTTCTCCAAGCTCCCCGGATTCAATCAGTTCTTTAACCTTCAGAAAACGGGGCAGCGCCCGCCGGTAATACGCTACAAACAGGGGTACTCCGTGGCTGCGACAGATGTTTACCATCTCCTCGCACTCTTTAAGGTGTATCGCCATAGGTTTTTCTACGTAAATCGGCTTTCCCGCCTCAGCCGTCATGATGGTGTATTTAAGATGAAAGGCGGGGGGAGTCGCGATGTACACCGCATTCACCTCAGGGTCATGCACTAATTCTTTTGCATCGGAATACCACTTGGGAACATTGTGACGCTCGGCGTAGTCCTTTGCTTTGGCTGCATCCCGTCGCATAACCGCCACCAAATCAGAGCCCTCGGCTTTGGCAAAGCCGGGGCCGCTCTTTTTTTCAGTTACATCACCGCACCCGATAATTCCCCAGCGTATTGTCTGCATACTATATCTCCTTTTTCTACTACTTAGCTAATCCTTAGTACGAATTCTATTGCTTTCATTTAAGAATGCAAGGTGTTCCGCCGGGCAATTCCAGGGCATCTTGGGGGCTGGAAACGCATAAAAAAATATGATAATTGTAGGCTATGAGTCAAAAAAAGCTAAGCGTATGTACCCCCGCCTATAATGCTGAAAATCAACTGGCCGAACTCTATGCGGGCTTGCAGCAACAGACTCTTCATGATCTCGAGCATACCATCGAGTGGATTATTGTAGATGACGGGTCGACCGACGATACTCTTGCCCGGGCCCATGAACTTTCTGCTCAACAAAGCAGCACCGCACCGGACTCACACCCCCGGAATGAAAAAGCGGGCCCCTTTCCAGTTCATGTACTCACTCAAAAGCATTCCGGTCGCCCTAGGGCCATTAATAAGGCGCTAAAGGAGGCGGCGGGGAAATTTTTTATTGTTCTTGATACGGACGCCGTGCCCGCACCCAGGGCCTTTGAGCTGCTTTTTACCTATTGGGACAGCATACCCCCCCAGGAGCGTCCCTATTTTGCTTCAATTACCGGTCTAACCGGTGTGCCCGATGGTAGTATCAAGGGCTCCCGTTTTCCCGCTGATGTTTTTGATTCCAACTCCATCGAAACCGGTACCCACTATGGGATTACGGGACGCAAATGGGGTATGTATCTAACCGAAGCGCTTCGCGAAAACCCTTATCCTGTGTTCAGCGGTGAGAAATTTGTCCCCGATGAGCTGGTATTCAACCGAATTGGTCGAAACCAGCTCACCCGCTATATCAATGAAGTCCTGTTAATTGAGCTCTCGAAGAAAGAGGCAAGTGAAGGGGCAAATGAAAGAGCAAATGAAGGCTCGATCACAAAAAAGGGGAGAAACAAAGTAAAGCACCTTCAAAACTGGGTTTCCAGTCCCCGAGGGGCCGCCATCTTTTATAACGAACTCAGCGAACAGCGAATCCCCTTGGCCCATCGTATAAGGGCCACTGCACACTATGTGCGTTTTTCTATGCACGCAGGTGTGGTGCCCGACGATATCTATAAGCAGGCAAATAAAAAGTTGATCACCTTTTTTATGCTCTGGCCCGGACTGTTTCTCTACAAACACGATAAAAAAATATTGGCTGCCCAGGATAAATAAACGCTCCACCCCAGTCACCACAGCCACTCCACCACGGCGTGCTGCGGTGTGCAACCGCCCATGCTGCGGCGGTGTGCTGCGCTTGGATATCTTGTATATATTACTCAATTAGTATATGTTGAAGCCTCTTATCTTTAATATAAATCAGGAATATAACTAGGAACATAACAGTGCATAACAAACCACGAAACGAAAAAATACGTAATATAGCCATAATCGCTCACGTCGATCACGGAAAAACCACTTTGGTAGACGCGATGTTTCGTCAAAGCGGCGTTTTTCGCGAAGGCCAGATTGTAGACGAGCGCATCATGGACAGCATGGACCTTGAGCGGGAACGGGGCATTACCATTTCCGCTAAAAACTGTGCTATAGGCTGGAAGGGCACCAAGATCAATATCATCGACACGCCGGGACACGCCGATTTTGGCGGTGAAGTAGAGCGGGCCCTCTCCATGGCGGACGGCGCAATTCTATTGGTAGATGCTTCGGAGGGCCCCCTTCCCCAGACCCGTTTTGTACTCTCTAAAGCCCTTGAAGCTCATCTCTCACTGATGGTTGTTATCAATAAAATTGACCGCCCCGATGCCAGACCGCTGCAGATTTTAGATGAAATTCACGACTTGCTGATAGATCTTGATGCATCAGAAGATCAATTCGATTTTCCTCTGCTTTATGCAATAGGACGGGACGGTGTTGCCTCAAGTGATCTTGAAAAACCGGCGGAAAACCTGCATGAGCTGCTGGACCTTATTGTTGAGGAAATTCCCGCTCCGATAGCAGATGTTGAACAAGCCTTTCAGATGCTGGTTTCCGACCTTGATTACTCGGACTATCTTGGTCGTTTGGTGATTGGTAAAGTGTACAATGGTCGGGTAAAGGCGAATGAAGGGCTTGTGTGCGTAGGTGCCGATGGGAAGCCGGCGCCTCTGAAGGTCTCTAAATTGCAGCAGTATCGCGGCCTTTCTATTGTTGATGCGGAGACAGCCGAACCCGGTGACATAGTAGTTCTGGCGGGCATCCAGGATGTACATATTGGTGATACCATTTGTACAAGCGAACAACCCCGGGCCTTGCCTCGTATTACCGTTGATGAACCTACCGTAGCAATGCGTTTTGGGAAAAACACCGGGCCCTTCGCCGGACAGGGAAAAACAATAGTTCAAGCCGGGAAAATATATGATCGTCTTGAGAAAGAAACCCTGCAGAACGTTTCAATGCAAGTGGAGCGCACCAGTGACGGTGAAAGTTTTGTGGTGAAGGGCAGGGGCGAGTTTCAGATGGTAATTCTCATTGAAACTATGAGACGAGAGGGGTATGAGTTCTGCGTTGGTCGTCCGGAAGTAATAATGAAAAGAGAGGAGGGGAAGACCCTCGAGCCTATTGAGCATTTATTCATCGATTGTGAAGATGCGTACATGGGCATTGTAACCGAGAAGCTTTCAAAGAGAAAAGGACGAATGATCACGATGTCGAACCATCAGACCGGACGGGTTCGGGTCGAGTTCAGCATACCCTCCCGGGCACTCATCGGGTATCGTGATGAGTTTCTTACCGACACCAAGGGGACCGGCATTATGAACTCCTTTCTCTCCGGGTACGAGGAGTATCGGGGAGCCTTCCCTCAGCGCCATACCGGATCGCTGGTTTCCGACCGTCAGGGACAGGCAGTGGCCTACGCCCTTTTCAATTTAGAGCCCCGGGGGAATCTGTTTGTAGTGCCGGGTGATCCGGTATATGAAGGAATGATTGTCGGAGAGCACAACCGAGAAAACGACCTCAATGTAAATCCCTGCAAAGCGAAGAAACTTAGCAATATGCGTGCCTCGGGAAAAGACGATAATGTCATCCTCACTCCAATACTTCCTATGACAATTGAACGGGCGGTACAGTTTATTCGTGAGGACGAGTTAATTGAGATTACCCCGACCTCGATTCGTCTCAGGAAAGCCGAGCTTTCAAGCGCGGCCCGCAAGGTCCTCGATAAACGTCTTCAGACGTAGTGACATTTATAACAGCAATTCGCAATATGAAAATTTTTGGAAAATTTTCACATTGCGAATGCTCACATTTTGTGTAAGATAGGTAGTGTATCTTAAAGATGGTGTGGGTATTCTCATTTTGGAAGTCTTATGACTTTCAAAATGAGACCTGCATTTATAAGAGGTGCCTTTTTACTGCCTCATCGATAAGTTCCTGATATTTCTTGTCTAGAGGGTGTATTTCCAGCAAGTGCGGTGGTTTTGAAGTTTCTTCCTTTTTTGAGGAAGTGTCATGTTCCGGCAGAAATTTTGCAAGACGCTCTGGGTCTGCTCCGTATCGGTTTACTAAATAGTCGATTGATTCCTGTTCCAGGGGCATACCGTGATAGTTCACCAATACATGGGCGAGGCGGTTTATAGGGGTAATCATGTTTTTTTGTATTTCCCGGACAAGTGAAACCGCTATACCCGTTTTAGTTGTTGCCGACATATCCATCTCTAACGAGGACAAGTAAGGAGCGTTAGAACTTTCTATGGCATACTCTATTTCAAATCGGCTGATATTTAGTTCCTGTTCAAGTTTCATTGCAATATCAATTGCAAGCTTTTTGTAATCCTCTACATGTGGAAGAGCTAAATGAAGAGAGCCTTTTCCTCGTTTTGTAAGCATTTTTTGTACTGCCAGGGCACATCGCATTTTACTGCTTCGGGAAAGTTCAATATGTTTTTCAACTATTTTGATACCCCTTGAATGTTCACGGGGATTTAAAAGGTGCAGGGGAAACTGTTTGGCGGAATTAGCTTTTGTTTCGTTGTATCTCCTTTCAGCACGGCGAAGAGAGGCATAACGCTTGTGAAGGTGATTGTTGGCACTACGTAGAGAACGATACAAATCAATTGCGGTACTTAGTTTTTCAAATTTTCTTCTCAGTTCCTCATTGCTTTTACGCCGCTTACGTTGAAAGGGCATGCTCCCTGTTTGTTTTTTCAGCTCTTTATAAAGATCCTCGAGGGCACGTAAAATATTATCGTACATTCGCTCCACCTTAGTAAAAATCGGAGCCGCCGCAGGGACAATATCCACGGGCTTGGATTCGACAAACAGTTCCGCAAGGGCGCGTAATTTACTGTTGCGGATGTATGCCGCCTTACGAAAGGCGAGTCTGGCACGATCAAAATTTTCAGAAACCTCAGTAAACTCCTTTGATCCTATGTAACGTAGGGAAAAAACAGGAATATTTCGTCCGGCAAGCATTTCGTAGGCCAGAGTAAAGATTTCTTCCGCATCGTTGAGGGTCATTGCATCAAAATCGTGCTCTTCCCCGGCAGCTAAAACACGGCCGATAAACCCCTCCGTGCGGGTCCGTCCCGTAAATCTACTGGGAGGGTGTCCGCTAAAGCGCTTCTCCAGCACATCTGCTACAGCTTGTGAAGAAAGTTGCACCTCCTCAATAGCACGGCCAAGTTTGTCTGAAATCCTGGACCTTTCATCCTGAATACGGGCATAGAGACCATTCTTCCGGTAAATCTCAATTCTTTGGGCGGCCGAGGCTAACACATCATCCTTTGTGACATCCCGTACACCGGTTTTTATTGTAAACGGCAGGGCGTCGGGATTTTCAAGGAGATACTTGGCCGCTAAAAGGGTGCGGTTTCCCTCATCGTAATAGAACAGTGTTTGATTTCGCGCATACAAAATGAGGTCGGGCAGATGTACCAGTGCCTGCTTTATCGCCTCTTCCGCCTTTTCTAACTCCTGCCCGCGGGTGATTTGATAGAGAAAACGCATCAAAATTGCAAATACACCGGCGATAATGGTATAGATTGCGAAATAGATAAAAAGGTTGGGAGGCGCAGTTTTTCCGTATCCCAGCATGTAGCCGCCCTGAAGGGCAAGGTAGGTAACAGGACCGGCGGTCCAGGCAAGCTGAATTACTGTACGCCCCCAGGATTCTTTCCGGGCGGCCTTGGTGACCCGTTTTAGAAAGTCCTCCCCCAGGTATTCAAGGTTTTCAGAAAGGGAGGTACGTTTCGACCGGAGCCTCAAACGATTAAACACCATCATTTCACATCATGCTTCAACATCAAGTGTACTTATGAATTCGCTAAGTTCCTTTTGGGTGGAAGAAATTTCATCGCTTACACTGGATATCTGATTGTTCAATTTTTCCAGGTCCTCCTCCTGTTCGGTAAGCCGGGCGACATACTGACGATACAGCCGGGAATCTCTCTCGAGCTGTTCCATATTACTCCGGATCCGCTTTTGTGTGTTGAAAATTGCATCGATTCTTGATTGAACAGCGCTTTTTTGTTGAGTTAACTGATTGATCTGTTGCTGTAGAGATTGGATGCGCGAGAGGGCGGAACGGAGCTTCTCCGTCATAGTTATATTTTGCAGGTAAAAGCTTATTTCACCACTGTCAAGATTACTTATTCGTGTTGAACGCTGTTGGGGATACTCCTCAACTACTTCTAGAACCTTATTTTCTTCACCTGCTTCTGTGTCGCGGCTAAAGCGGTAGAAATGAGATGATTCTTCTTCAGCGTCCTCGGGCTTGACTAAATTCCAGCCGTCCCGCTTGGGGTGTTGGACCATAATTGTTCTTGTCTCATCAGAGCGGTTTATCAGCCTATAGCTGGTGGTACGGCGTTGTGTACGAATATAGCTGAATACTCCGTTTTTTATGCTCAGATTCACGACCTGTTCCGGGAGCGAGCCTTGCTCTTTCACCACCTGGGTTTCCAGGTCCTCGGCATAGCTTATAAGCCGCTTTCCCTTGGGCACGATATCATCAAACCTGGCGTCACCGGCGTACATTCCCTGTTCAAAAAGGGTTATCGGGCCCCCCATTAAGTGCAGGCCGGTGGTATTGTCAATATGAAGGCTTTTCAGCGGCCTTTGTGCCTCTCTCGATCCGCCGGCTAAGGCTGATGCGGTACCCTGTGTTCCGAACACCGAAAGGGCTTCTGCTTCCACCGATTGCTGCACTAGGGGGACCAGTGCGCTCGATCGTTTGGCAATGCTAACCGGATTGTCGATTGTATAAGCAAAAAAGCTTCCCTGTTCCGCCCCCGAGGCAGCAGGTGCTATTCCGGAGGAGTAACTTTCATCGCCGCCGCCGCGTCCGCTCTCTGGAGCTTCGCTCCTATTCATTGTGTAGGGGGCTGCAAGAAGCCTGGATGAAGAGGGCTCGGGTGCTTCCTTTTTGGCGAGGCTATCGGAATACCCTTCTTCGTACAGGGGAGGCTGGGCGCTTTTGTGTACCGGCGGCATTAATTTCGGGCGTGCAACAAACATGGGTGAATACAAATCCATTCGAAAGGAAATCGGCCGGCCGGCAACAAGTTTCAGTTCAACCTCGTTCCAGTTACAATTTGTGGTATTCTCCGCGATTGCCCATCCCTGCAAAAGGGGGGGCTCATTTTCACTTAACACCAGGCGGTAGGTAGTTTTCCACGAGGGCATTTCCCTGATATATCCGACCATTACTTCCCTGCGTCCCTCTCCTGTAAAATTGAGGGTAAAGCTTCGCTGTTCAGTTCGTCTGGCACCGGCAAGTACGGTAAGTATTTCCTGTAATTCCTTTTGAAGTACCGGGTCGGAGAAGCGGATATTATCAATCTCTCCTAGGAAAAATCTTTTAATATTGCCTTCGCTATACAGGCTTATTTGTTTTTTTGGAGATTCAGTATCACCGCCGGCGGTGGTTTCCACCCCTAAAATACGCCCAGTAATAGGCGGGGAATCTCCAAACTGTACTTCAACTTGCTCTCCCCGGGCCTGCTTGAGTACCTCATACAGTGAGGTGTTTTCATCAAGGTCAAAAGAAAAATCTCTTAATTTCCGCCGGAGGGACTCAGGGGGTTGGTATTTTACCGCCTGTACTGTTCCTCCGTCAAAATCCTGAAGGACAAGACTCTTGAGGATGTCCGACATCTCTTCTATTCCAAAGGCAACTTCAAGGGAAGTGTCTCCTTCAATATAGCCCCGGTGTTCGAAGTACCCGACTCCGCTTGTAAATAATACTACTTTTTTGAGGGGCAGTACCTCATTCAGCTGAAGCCGGCGGCTGATTATGCCATTCTGCTCTTCAGCAATTCCTTCGGCAGTCACATCCGCCGGTAGTCCCGTTAATACTCCCAGCAGAAGTAGTGCATATAAACTATTTTTGATGCGCATTGTGTTTCCTTTAATCTCAAGTGTGCTACTAGCTACTGTAACGCAGGAGGCATCTTATGGCAATATTTCTTCAAAGCTATTGAGTTTATGGGCTCTTTATCCGAAGATTAGACCGAGATGTTAAAGCAATTTTTATGTATCCTGACTATTGGAATTATATGTACTCTTGCTAGTGCCGGGGCCGATAACAAAGTGGTGGTGGTTGAGAAGGGTGATACCCTTTATAGTATCGGCCGCGAATACAATGTATCGGTACAATCCCTTATACGTGCCAACGGTATAGTCAATCCGAAGGCCCTCAAAGCGGGTATGGAAATTGAGGTCCCACATACCTATATAGTAGAAAAAGGCGATACCCTCTACGGAATAGCCCGTCGTAATAGTTTCTCCGTAGATGAGCTGCGCCGGATAAACGGTATCAAAAAGGGTTCTATCATCAAGGTCGGGCAGATTATACAGTTGCCGGCCTCTTCGACCCAAGAATTTGACAGTCAAGACTTTGACAGT
>CAZDFY010000028.1:8968-35335 GCA_964504785.1 uncultured Sediminispirochaeta sp.
TTTGACAGTCAAGACTTTGACAGTGGCGACAGGGCGGATACGACAAAATTAGCTGGACGGGAGGAAGACGACGCCGGAACTCATGATGAAGAGAGTGCAGGGAAGGATGTCGCCTCTGGTAATAACTCTACAAAACACCCAACAAATCAAGCAACTGGTAAGGCCGATAGCTCAACTACGAGTTATCAAGAGCTTGTTGATGGCAAGGATGTATTGTGGCCGCATACCGGTCTTAGAACTAAGCTGAATGGGAAACTGAAGGGGACCCAGATCACCGGCAGCAGGGGCGATCAAGTTGTGTCGGTGAGTTCCGGTAAAGTAGTGTGGGTTGCGCCCTACCGGGGCTATGGAACACTGGTTATGGTCGAATCATCAAGGGGACTTATATATGCGTACGGCGGTAACGAAGCCACCTATGTAGAAGTTGGTGACAAAGTAAAGGCCGGTTCAGTCCTCGGCCGACTTGGTATTAATCCGATTGAGAAAACCGCTAAAGTCTTCTTTTTTGTATATAAAAACGGAAAACCGGTTGACCCGGCTACCGCTCCCCGGGGATAATACAGTCCATGGAAAGCAGCCTGAATGAGGAATCCCAAGTCGTTAAGCTGGTAGGAATCACCGGAGGGTCGGGTTCCGGAAAAACCACTATTGTAAGAAAAATTTCTGAGATTGTGTCCGATTTTGTTTTTATTCCCCAGGACAACTATTACAAATCTGCAGAGTATATCAATAACACCAATATCACAGCCTTTAACTTTGATCATCCCGAAGCCTTTGATAACGAACTCTTGCATGATCATCTTTCACAACTCAAAGCCGGTGGGGCTATCGAAATGCCCCAGTACGATTTTGTCCACCACCGGCGGAAGACGGAAACCCTCCGGGTAGAGCCGAGCAAGCTTGTTATTTTTGAGGGTATTATGGTGTTTTTTGACCCGAAAATTCGAGAACTCCTCGATCTAAAGCTCTACGTTGATACTCCCGACGACATCCGTTTTATACGTCGCCTCGAGCGTGATATGAAAGAACGGGGTCGCACGGTTGACTCTGTAATTCAACAGTACCTCGAGGTAGTTCGTCCCGGTCATTACGAGTTTATCGAGCCTACAAAGCTTTATGCCGACTTGATTATTCCCGAGGGCGGGTTCAATGAAAATGCATTACAGGTGTTAACATCTTTTTTAAGGGATATTACCCGTTAGTTTTCCGCGAAGGGGCCCAAAAGCGTCGGTATGCCCCTGAAATATACTTAAATGAAAACTTATCCGGTACAGGATCGGGGCCCCCGGTAAAAAGCCCCCCGGCACAACGAAAAATTCGTGCAACAGCCAGTAACAGCCCCTTGAAAACGCCGTGCCGCATAATTGCCAGGCGGGAGTAGTGACTGCAGGTAGGTTCGTAGATACAGGAGCCGGGAAGGGCCGGCGATATGAGGTATTGATACACAATTATGGGGAGTGTAACAATCCAGCGAACTCCCTTGAGAAGAGCTTTGAGCACTTGCATTATGACTGAAATATATGTATTTTATGGCCAAGAAACAAGTGCAAAACTCCTATTTGGGGTTTGACGTAGGGGACAAAGTAGGGTATAGTACCCCTCGCCGCACATTTTTATGAGGAGGAACGTATGGCTGCAAACATATCCAAGAACGCCCGTCGTGAAGGGGCACAGCAATTGACCAGCCGTTGGGGTGGTGCTATCAAAATGAAATCAGTCTTCAAGAACGGTAAAATCCGGCACATAGCAGTATGTGAAGCTACCGGGAACACAGCTCGGAAACCCAAGGACCTCATGTAAGGGTCCATATAAGCCACTTTTCCAAGATGGAATAAAAAAAAGCCTGTTCTCAAACAGGCTTTTTTTTATGTTTCTTTATGAGGGTGCTTCTTTTAAGAATATGTAAAACTGTCTTTATTCGGCCAGCACTTCCGTGAGAATGTCTATCGCCGTATCAACATGCTTCTTTTCAATAATCAATGGTGGGACAAGTCTCAGCACATCCGCCCCGGCCTTGCCGACTAAAAGGCCGGCCTTATGACATTTCTCTACATAGGGAGATGCATCCCGATCTAATTGAATTCCTATCATCAGATTTACTCCCCGAATTTCACTGATCCGCGGGTTCTGGGTGGCCAGAATGCTCAGTTTTTCATGCAGATATGCTCCAACTTCCAGGGAGTGTTGTACTACCTGCCCGTCGATCAATTCGGAGAGCACGGCGAGTGCGGCGGCGGAGGCCAGTGGATTTCCTCCGAAGGTAGAGGCGTGATCACCGGGCTCAAACACCGCAGCACGGTCCTTTGCAAGCAATGCACCAATTGGAAAACCTCCGCCAAGCCCCTTGGCAAGGGCCACTGCATCCGGTTCTACCCCATAGTACTGATGGGCAAATAAGGCGCTGGTCCTGCCGAGGCCGCATTGTACTTCATCAAATAAAAGAAGCGTTTCGGATTGGTCACATAAACGACGGACCTCCTGGAGGTATTTTTGTCGGGCTGGAAAAATGCCCCCCTCTCCCTGCACAGGTTCTAAGATGACAGCGCACGTTGCCGTGTCTACTGCATCGGCCAAGGCATCTATATCGTTGAAGGGAACAAACTCCACCTCCGGCATCAGTGGTTTGAAGGCTTTTTGGTATTTTTCCTGACCGGTAAGTGAAAGGGCACCGATGGTCCTGCCGTGAAAGGAGTGTTCCATCGCCACTATCTTCGCAGCTCCGTCTTTGTTGACTCCTCCCCATTTTCTTGCAAGTTTTAGGGCCGCCTCAATTGCCTCGGTGCCGCTGTTGCAAAAAAAAGCTTTATCAAAGCTGCTGTTTCTTATCAATTTCTCCGCTAACTCGGTTTGCTGGGGTATATGATAGAGGTTCGAACAGTGCAGCATTTTATTCACCTGAACTTCAACCGCCTTGCTTATAGCGGGGTGGGCGTGTCCAAGTACATTTACCGCAATGCCGGCGAGAAAGTCCAGGTATTCCGTGCCGTGCTCATCCTTTGCATAAACTCCTGACCCCTCTGTAAGGGTAATCGGAAAGCGGGAATAGGTGTTCATCAAAACTTTTTTTCCGCGGTCAATCCAGTTGCTCATTCCTTGTGCTCCTTATTTCCTTCTGATTCTGCTTCGATTAAAGTTCCCACTCCCTTGCTGGTCAGTAGTTCCAGCAAGAGGGCATGGGGCATGTTTCCATCTATAATGTGGGTAGCGGACACTCCCTGCTCGGATGCGCGGGCGGCCGAGCGTACTTTGGGGACCATACCCCCCGAAACGGTCCCGCAGCGGATGAGCTCATACGCCTCACTGCTGTTCACCCGGCTAATGCGACTTTTTGGGTCGTCCACCGATCGGAGGATCCCCGGTACGTCGGTGAGAAACAGTAATTTTTCAGCTTTCAATGCCGAGGCAATTGCCACGGCCGCATCATCCGCGTTGATATTGTAGGTTGTGCCGTTTTGATCTGCTGAAACCGGTGCAATTACCGGTACAAATCCATTTTCGAACATTACCTCTAAAATTCTTGTGTTCACCCCTTTAATGCTTCCGACAAAACCAAGGTCGCCATTTTTACTATCCCTTTTGACTGCATTGAGCAAGCCCCCGTCTTTACCGCTCAGCCCCACCGCATCAACTCCATGAAGCTGTAGGAGCTGTACCAGCTCTTTATTTACTTTACCCGCCAATACCATTTCCGTAATCTCCATTGTGGCGGAGTCGGTGATCCTTAAACCATTTTCAAAACGGCTTTCTACACCAACTTTTTGCAGCATTGCATTTATAGCCGGACCGCCTCCATGGACCAGTAGGGGACGTAGTCCCACATATTTTAAAAGTGCAATATCCTGAATGATTCGCCCCCGTAATCCCTCATCGGTCATAGCACTTCCGCCGTATTTAATTACCACTGTTTTACCACTGAACTTTCGTATATACGGTAGTGCCTCAATGAGGGTATGTGCCGATGACTGAATAGTCTCTTCCATGTGCTTCTCCATTACGTTCGGTAGCTTCCGTTGATTTTAACATAGTCGTAGGTCAGGTCGCAGCCCCAGGCGGTGGCACTGCCGCTGCCCTCGAAGAGCTGTATTATCACCTCAACCTCATCCTCCGCGAGTAGTGCCGCAGCCTCTTCTTCTCCAAAGGAGAGGGGGTTCCCCGATTTCATCATTGGTAGTTCACCAGCGGCACTGCGGAACAGAATGTCTACATTACGGGGGTCAAAAGCCCCTCCAGAATAGCCCATCGCGGCTAATACTCGGCCCCAATTCGCGTCTTCCCCAAAAAATGCCGCCTTTACCAAATTTGAACTTATTACCCCCCGGGCAAGTATTCGGGCATCCCGCAGGGATAAGGCCCCGTTGACAGTTGCCGAAATGAGCTTTGTTGCACCCTCACCGTCCCGCGCTATCATGATCGCCAGTTCGCGGGCCACATAGTTGAGCCCTTCTTTAAACTCCTTCCAGGCCTGTGTGCCGGGGGTGGTAATTGAAACTTCTGAGGCGCCGTTTGCCAGGGCCACCACCATATCGTTTGTGCTGGTATCTCCATCTACGCTGATCATGTTGAAACTGTCGTCTACTATGCCCTTCAAAAGATGCTGGAAGAGGGATGCCTCAATTTGGGCGTCCGTGAGAATAAAGCCGAGCATAGTTGCCATATTTGGATGGATCATACCCGAGCCTTTCGCGATTCCCGTAATTCGTACCGGTCGGCCCTCTACTGAAAAATTGTATTCTGCTGTTTTCTTCTGAAGGTCTGTAGTCATAATGGCACGGGCCGCTTTATCCAGGGCTTCGGCACTGGAATCAGGGGCCTCTGCACTTTGAGGCAGAGTGCACACGGCCTGGACCATCCCCTCAATAGGGAGGGGTACTCCGATTACCCCTGTTGAGGCTAAAAGCACCTCTTCCGGTTCTATTTTGAAGCTTTCGGCCAGGTCGGCGGCCAAACGGCGGTTGTCCTGGGCCCCCCTGTTTCCTGTACATGCGTTTGCATTTCCGCTGTTAATTAAAATCGCCCTTGCCGAGGCCCTTACCGAGGCTCTTACCGGGTTTCCACAGATTTGCCGGTTCCAGTCAATACATGCCGCCTTTACCCGGTTAGTAGTAAAAACCCCCGCCGAGCTTGCGGGTCGATCACTTAACAACAGCGCCATGTCCGGCCCCTCGGCCTTTATATGTCCGAAAAAACCCGCTGCGTAAAAACCCTGGGGTAATTCGCTTTTTTTATTCATTTGTGCACACTCCTTTTAGAATTATGGAAATAGTGGTATCTCCTCTAAACCGGTAGCCTCGTCAAACCCGAAACGTATATTCATGTTTTGCACCGCCTGTCCGGCGGCCCCCTTCATCAAATTGTCGATAGCCCCTACCACTAGAATCAGGCCGGTCCTTTCATCGTAGCTTAGTCCGATATCTATAAAGTTAGACCCACGGACCCAGCGCGTCTCGGGAAAGTTCCCCTCGGGCAGGAGCCGTATAAAGTGCTCCTCCCTGTACATTTCCTGATACAATTGGCGGATTCTCTCTGAAGTAATCTGTGCAGAGGCTTCAGCGCTGGGGTAAATATAGGCGGTGGTGAGAATTCCGCGATTCATCGGAACTAAATGGGGGGTAAACTGTACCTTTACTTTGCTGCCGGATACTTCCGTGAGGGCCTGTTCAATTTCCGGAGTATGCCGATGTGATTTCAGTTTGTACGCCTTCAGTGATTCATTTACCTCTCCGTACAGAAGCCCCTGGGAGGCTTTCCTTCCGGCCCCGCTTACCCCGGATTTTGCGTCTATAATAATGGGAGGATCACATACTCCAGCTTTCACAAGGGGAGCGGTACTGAGAATAGAACAGGTTGTATAACATCCGGGGTTCGCGATGAGGTTTGTTGACGATATAGCCTTCCGGCTGATCAACTCCGGCAGGCCGTATACCGCTTGCTTAAGCAGGCGGGGAGAGCCGTGTTCTACACCGTACCACTGTTCATATTCCTCCCGGCTTTTCAAACGGTAGTCCGCCCCCAGGTCTATAATACAGCTCTGCTGCAGGATAGTTTCGGTGAGTTGTTTTGAAGCAATTCCATGGGGGAGGGCCAGGAAGACCACATCACAGTCCTGCGCGGTCTCTTCAATAGAAGCATCTCTGCAGATGTTGTCGCTTTGCCCGCGGAATGAACCTATTTCATCGGCATAGGGCCTTCCGGCAAAACTTCGAGAACCTGTGTGCAGTAGTTCAACCTGTGGATGACGATGGAGAAGCCGCGTAAGTTCGATACCGGTATAGCCGGTGGATCCGATTATTCCTGCTGTTATCATTCCGCACCTCGGTGTAATTCAGAATTAATGTATAAATTTACATAAATAGTGTATAATTTTTCATTTATTTGTTCAATATTGCATTGAGAATATCCGCCTGATATAGTAAAGACATAGCTCATCCGGAGGATTATATGCGGATTGGAAAGTATCAGTTTGAGGTTGGTGCACGCACCTACATTATGGGAATTCTGAATGTAACTCCGGATTCTTTTTCCGACGGTGGAAGGTACAATTCTGTTCAGGCTGCAGTAGACCATGCCCTGCGTATGCAGGCCGAAGGTGCCGATATAATTGACGTGGGAGGAGAATCCACCCGTCCCGGTCATACCCCTGTATCTGCGGCAGAGGAGATTGAAAGGGTAATACCTGTAATCCGAGCCCTTTATGAGGAGCTGAGAATTCCTATCTCAATTGATACGTCCAAAGCTGAGGTAGCCCGGCTTGCCGTGGATTCAGGCGCTTCAATGATAAACGATGTCTGGGGGTTTCGTCGTGATCCCAGGCTTGCTGAAACTGCGGCGGAGACCGGTGCGGTATGCTGCCTGATGCATAATCAACAGGGGACAGAGTATTCCCAGCTAATGCCGGATATACTGAATACACTAAGGGAGAGCATCGGTATTGCAGAAGCGGCGGGGGTGAAAAAAAGCAGAATTGTGGTGGATCCGGGTATCGGTTTCGGTAAAACCGTGGCCCAGAATATAGAGGTAATGAGAAACCTGGACCAACTTAATTCTCTCGGCTATCCCTGGCTTTTAGGTACAAGTCGTAAGTCTATGATAGGTAAAACTTTGAACCTGCCCTCTGAGGAGCGGGTCGCCGGTACAGCGGCAACCACCGTACTGGGAATTCAGGCCGGAGCTGATTTTGTGCGGGTACACGATGTAAAGGAGAATTGCAGGGCCGCCCGGATGACCGATCGTATTCTCCGCCGGCCGGCTGCACACATCGCTTTTGTTGCACTGGGTTCGAACCTTGGTGATCGTATGCACTATATTAACAGCGCTCTGAATTTACTGAAGGAAGAAGAGGATATCCATGTTACAGAGGTCTCCCGGGTCTATGAGACGGAGCCGGTTGGCTACACCGAGCAGGGGAAATTTTTGAATGGGGTTGCTCGAATAGAGACCAGTATAAGTGCGGACCTTCTTCTTCAGAGGCTCTTGAAAATTGAACAGCTGCTGGAAAGAAAGCGTGATATTCGCTGGGGGCCTCGTACCATCGATCTTGATTTGTTGTTCTTTGATCAGGATATTATTTCTCACCCTGAGTTGGAAATCCCCCATCCCCGGCTTACCGAGCGCATGTTTGTTATGGCCCCCTTAAATGAAATTGCCCCCATGTGGGTGCATCCTCAGAACAATATGCGGATATTTGAACTCACGGAGCAGCTGAGGATGGATTATGCCCTACCGAAGGTCTATGAGGCCGGTAGATAAATAGTAAAGCGTGTTCCTCTACCCCTGGTGCTTTCAACCTGAATTTCACCGCCGTGTTTTTTTATAATTGCATACACAACAGTCAAGCCGAGTCCGCTGCCCTGCTCCTTTGTGGTAAAATAGGGGTCGAATAAATAATGGAGTTGGTCGGAGGGAATTCCATTACCGCTGTCCTGAATTGTAATCATGACATAATCGGCCAGGGGAATTGCCTGAATTCTCTGCTTTCTGGGGCTATCGGTAGCCGAGTTATGGTAGTTGCATACATGAATACCAATTGTTCCTTCCTTGTCCATTGCCTGTTTCGCGTTGATAAACAAATTATTAAATACCTGCAGCATTTGAACTTCATCGGCTTTAATAAAAAAATTGTCCTGCTCCGCTTCTATAGTGGTTTTAACACTCGCTTCAGGCACCGATAATTCTAAACTTTCTTCTATAATTGACAGAATATCCACGTTCTTTTTTGTAGGATTACTATATTTTGAAAATGAAATGAGTTTTGAGGTTAATTCGGTAGCCCTGTTGCAGGCTGTTTCCGCCGAAGAGAGCAATTCAAGGGCCTCCGGTATATGGGCCATGTAATAACGGCTGAGAGAAATATTCCCGCGGATAGAAGTTAAAAGGTTATTAAAATCGTGGGCAATACCTCCGGCCATAACCGCCACCGTTTCAAATTTTTGCATATTGAATAAATCACTTTCTAATTGGTTTATTCGGGTAATATCAAAAAAGTAAAACATAAGATGGGGGGAGCCGGAGCTGACAATTTGGTCTGCGGAAACAAGGACCTCCAATACTTCATTATCATATCGTGTGAAGCCGGCGGAGAAGGTTTCAATTCGGCCTATTTGATTTAGTTGTCTGAAAAAATATCTGCGTTGGGAGGAATCAGCCCAATGTAGAAAGGGATATACGCTTTCCAGGGTTTCATCTTTAGGAATACCGAACATCACCTTTCCACTATCGTTCATCTCTTCAATGTGCTGTGTTTCCGGATTCAGAATAGCCATTCCAATCGGACTCAGATAGAAGGCCTTCATAAATTTTTCCTCGGAGGCCCGTAAGGCTGCTGCCGTATTTCTATGCATTTCCTTTTCAGCCTCTAAATTCTGAAGGGGCCGCTGATCGTGGGCGGTACATACATAGCCGAGGTCATCATTATGGGAATCCTTCAATGGTGATATTGAAAGGAGTACGGGGATAGGTTGAGCATCTCTTGTGGAGATATATGTGGATATACTGCTATTGTGTTGATCTATAATTTCATGAGGGGATTCTATGTCGGGAAAAAGGGTGTTCAGATAAAGGCGGGTAAGTTCGGTCGAAGGATACCCGGTTAAGTCCATGAGCATTTTATTTCCGTAGAGTAGTTTACCCTCTCTGTTGCACATCATAACCGTGTCGTGAATATGCTGTAGAATGGTGAGGGCCGCAATGTCCGGGCCGGGATATAGAAGACGGTACTTGAGAATAGCATAACCGATTCCGAATACCCATATAGTCATAAAAACAGGCGACAGGGGAGGAATCGAAGATTTGTGGATCAGAGGTAAGACTGTGCCGAAGACTGTACTTAGGAGCGAAGCAACGGCAAATGTTACAATTATTGTAAGGGACTGTTTTTTCTCGCGGATAGTTTCACTATGTCGAAACCAGTGAAGGTATACAAGAATTGAAGCTAGTACATACAAGGTGTAGTGCAGTATGTTCAGGTAATAAAGCGGTGTGTCGCGATTATACTGAATTGTCAATCCGTATTGGGTCTGCTGAAATGTAGTGATAATATCCAGCCCCATGTGTGAAGCAAAGTAAAGTACTATTCCAGGAAGGTATAACAGAAGAATAAACCGGCTCTTTACGGTAAAAAAACGCGGTGAAATACGTATTGAAAAGTGAAGCAGGGGGGCAGGGAAAAGAAAAAATACCCATGAAAAACGTCGGTAGGCTAGGTATGCGGCCGTCTTGCTTTCGGCACCGATACCGATACTATTTGCAAGGGCCCAGAAGGAAAAAACTAGCGTAAGAAAAAAGAACAAACGGTTTACAAAACCGTTATAATCACGCAGGAGCGCGTACACTCCTATAAAGAGATAAAAAAAAGCTGCCGTAAAACTGAAATACGAGAACAAATTCATCGAGTGTTATAACTCCTCCGCTCAAGAAGGATAGTGGTCAAGTACGGCAGTATTGTACTCCAAAAAATGCTGTTGTGTAAGATCAATTAAGTTTTTAATGCGGGAAAGCCCCCCTGTATCTTCTTTTTCCTCTTCTTTCAATGCGAGAGCGGCGAGTTCCAACTCTTGAGCTGTAGTGTGTAATCTCATAGCACTTATAGTGCCGCTTGTTCCCTTCAGGGCATGGGCGGTGCGTTCTAATTCTTGATAATTCTGGTCATCGTAATTCTGTTTCAGCTTGTGTATTTGAGATTCAAGGTCCTTAAGGCTGCCGTGCAGGATAGTGTGTTCCAATTCTCCATCATAGACACATCTTCTACGAAAGGCCTCTTTGTCGAATACTGGAAGATCTGAATTGTGTTCAGAGTTCATAATAGGTCTCCTAAAAAGAATTATATGGAATTCAACTTAGATCATCGACTTCAACACCGGAAATTTTTTCCAGCAGATCGCTAATCGCCTCAAAGGGTTCGGCTTCACGGTTTAGAATACTATAGACGGCATTGATAATCGGCGTTTTTAACTTTTTCCTTTTGGCAATTTCAAAGGCAAATCGGCACGCTGCTACTCCTTCGGGCAGGTAACCTATACGGTCTATATGCTGGAGAATATCGGCAAGACTTGAATAAGAGTCAATTTTTCGGTCGTGAATAATTTCACGGCCAAAACGCCTGTTCCTGCCGTACACACTGCGGCAGGTTACATCCAGGTCTCCGATGGCGGCAATTGAGGTAAATGTTTGGGAGTGGCTCGCTCCAAGGGCATTTCCCAACAACTGAATTTCATTGAGACCCGCCGCCAGGAGAAGTGATTCAGTGTTGTCTCCAAATTTATCATTTAGGTCTTTTAATGCATCAAGCATACCAAAGGCAAGGGCAACTACATTTTTTATCGCCGCGGCGGTTTGTACCCCGATAATATCCAAGGAGGAAAATACCAAAAGGCTGGGGCCTTTTAGTAATTCCCGGAATTGTATCGAGTTTTTTGGGTTTTTTGATGCACTAATCAATCCGGTAATTTTTCCGCGGGAAACTTCTTCAGCATGGCTCGGCCCGGAAATGTACACCAGATTATCTTTATAAAAACCCGGCAAATAATTTTCTACTGCCTGAGTTAGAAGGAGGGGCCCTGTAGGGCCTTCTAAAAATCCTTTTGTAAGTACAGCGATCGGGGCAGCCCCCTCTTGGATCGACGGGAGGAGGATCATTTGTTTTACAATGTTGATGAGAAAAAGAGAAGGTACTGCTACTATAAGATAATCCTTCTCCTCAACAGCCTTCGAGATATCTTGGGTGGCGGTTATCCCCTCAGGAAGATGAACCCCCTGCAAATAGGTTCGATTTTCATGGGCAGTGTTAATTGCATCTACTACTTCAGCTTCGTAGGCCCACATTTGTACTCTGTGGCCGTTTTCAGCAAGCTTTTTAGCTATTGCGCTTCCCCATGCTCCAGCACCTATAATTCCAACTTTGCGTGTATCCATATGCTTCCCCTCCGTTTCAGGAGAATAGCATAAAAACCTGATCATAAAAACAGCTGCTTGCAAATAGTCCTTCTTTAGGATACTATCGGGTCGTTAATATTGATACATATAAAGAGGAAAATATCTTATGGGAATCAGGGGAGAAGTTTTTTCAGCAAAAACTACAGTAGGGAAGCGGACGTATTTTTTTAATGTGAAAGAAAATCGAAAGGGAGATCTTTTTCTCAATATTGTAGAGAGTAAAAAGCACGAGGTTGGTGGTTTTGAGCGCCACTCGGTTATCGTGTTTGATGAAGATATGGAGGAATTTCTGTCGGAATTTCAAAAAGCAGTAGAGTTTATCCGCAGCAAGAAAGAATAAATTAGTGAGTGCAGCGAAAGGATCTTCTGTGAATTGGGCTTAAACCGTGTAATGTACACAGCTGCCGGTGTTTCGCTGTGGGGTATCCCTTATGCGTTTCAAAGGCCCATTTGGTTTCAATCCAGGAATAACGGACCATCCAGCGATCCCGGGCAACTTTTGCAACTATAGAGGCGGCGGAAATCTCGGGTACAAGGGCATCGCCCTTTACTATCGCCTCCGAAGGAAGCGGGAGGGGCGGAGTAAACTTGCCGTCAATCAGCACCTTCTCTGCATGGATTGTGCTTGGAGGCAGCGCCTCAAAGGCCCTCTGCATAGCCAGAAGCGAGGCGTGATGGATGTTGATTCGGTCTATCTCCTCCGGCCACGACCATCCGATACCCACAGCAGCGGCGCAATTGATAAGAGTGCCGGCTATAAATGCTCTGCGTGTCGGCGACAGGACTTTAGAATCTTTTAATGGTGAGCGATCAAAGGAATTACCTAAAATAACGGCTGCCGCGCATACGGGGCCGGCGATAGGGCCGCGACCCGCTTCGTCAATTCCGCAGATCACAGGTCCACATTGAAAATCAGCTTCCGACATGAATAGAAGATATCGGTTTTTAAATTCTCTGTATAGACTTGTATGGGCTCAGGTATTCTCATTTTGGAATCCATAAGGCTTCCAAAATGAGAATACCCACACCATCTTTAAGATAAACTACTTATCTTAAACAAAATGTGAGCATTCGCAATGTGAAAAATATCCAAAATTTTTCACATTGCGAATTGCTGGTATGGGCTGTTTCTTATTCACTGCTATTCGCATCTATGTTATAGTAGGGTCATGTGTAATAATAAATCAAGAGGATGAAAAATAGGTGTTTTTAAAGAGTGTAGAACTGTTCGGTTTTAAGTCTTTTGCCGATCGGAGTAAAATCGAATTTCGTGATGGAATTAGTGCCCTGCTAGGGCCGAACGGGTGTGGAAAAAGTAATGTAGTTGATGCGGTGAAATGGGTATTGGGTGAGCAGTCAACCCGTTCCCTGCGGGCGGACCGTATGGAAGATATTATTTTTAACGGTACCGAGAGTCGTAAAGCCCTCAATGTAGCAGAAGTAACTCTTACCCTATCAAATGAAGATGGTTTTCTTTCGATGGACATGCCCGAAATTGCTGTAAAACGCCGTCTCCATAGATCGGGAGAGAGTGAATACTTTATAAACAGCACACCGGTCAAACTTAAGGAAGTACGAGAACTATTCTTTGATACCGGTATTGGTAAATCGGCTTACTCGATAATGGAACAGGGAAAAATAGACCAGATCTTGTCAAACAAACCCGAGGAGCGGCGTTTCCTGTTTGAAGAGGCCGCCGGCATCACAAAGTACAAGTACCGCGGAGCGGAGGCTGAGCGTAAATTAAAGAGAACGGAAGATAATATGCAGCAGGTGGAAAATATCCTGCGAGAGGTGAAGCGTTCCTACAACACTCTTAAAGTTCAATCTGAAAAAACCGCTCAGTACCGAGAATATAACGATAAAGTCTTTAGTCTGGAACTGGACCTCCAGCTGCTGAAATTAAAGGACCTGATGCAGCGGCAACAGGAGAAGGAGGAACAGCTCAGTGAGCGACTCCAGGAACGGGATGCCCTGAAAAAGAAAATTGATGAAATCAATGATTCCCTCGAGAAAAACCTCGATCAGGTCAACAGCATGGAATCCCAACTGATTGAGGGGCAAAAAAAGCTTTATGGAATCGATATTGAAAAAAATAATCATGAAAACCAGCGTTCGATGCTGAACGAGCGAATTGAAGAAATTCGACGCCAAAATCAGGCAGCAGAGCAGCGTGAAAAGAGCATAAACGAAAAGATGGAAACTCTGCAGGGGCAGGCAGGTGAGCGCCGTACTCAGCTTGAAGAGTATAAAAATCGTTTAGAACAAATTGATGAGAATATCTCCGGTTTTGAAACTAGTATAGAAAATGCGCGAGGGAGAATAGAACATAACCGCACACTTATTGCTGATCTTGAGGCGACAAATAAGCGTATAGAACAGGAAATACAGGACTATCAACAGGAGCTGCATACTATCACCGACGACATAGTAGCTCAACTGGACCAAAAGCTTGATGAAAGCGGGTATTCCTCCCACAAGCGTAGAGATGCTGAACAGGCATTCCGACGAATGCTGCAGGAGATGCGCATTCAAGTGCAGGGAAAAAGTGATTTAGTGAGGGATATGCAGAGCACTTCCTCGGGTAATATTGATGAGCTTAAAGAGGCTTTAAACAAATCCCTTGCTGCTTTTCAGGATATAGCTTCTAAAAACGATGAGCTGGAACACTTATTCGATGAGTATCATAATTCAATTCCCGCTTTTCTTGATGAGTTCCTGGCGCCGGAGGGGATCATAACCCGAAAGCGCTCAATAGAACAGGCAATTGATGAGGGACGTGCTTCTCAACGGGTTAATTCGGAGAAACTTGAAGAATTAAAGACCGAAAATAACCAATTAATCGAGAAAATTGACGAGTATCGGAAGACCCTAGAAGAACTGCGGGTAAACCGTGTACAGGTCCATACGCAGAAAAAAGCCGCCTCGGAAGCCCTTGAGGGGCTGAAGCGTCAGTTGGAAGAGCAGGAAAGCCTTCTTAAGGAAAACCGTAAAAGTATTGAAGCAAATACTTCCAGAATTACGGAGATAGAAACCCAGCTGACTCGGATAGCCGAAAAACAGAAAGAGCTTGAAATCCGGGAAAAGGAACTGCAGAAGAACCTGAAGAAGCTAGAATCAGGCATCTCGACGCAAAACAAAGATTTAAAAGACAAAGAGAGCAGCCTAAAAAGGCGAATGGAGAACCTCGGGAAACTGCAGGACAAAGTGGAAAAGCTGCAGATGGAAGTAGCTTCTCTCCAGACGGAAATACGCGGCATGTATTCAAATTTTCAGGACCGCCATGGGAGAGAACTTACCGAGTTTGAAACCCGTATGTTCGACATTGCTGCTACCGTGCAGGAACTGAAACCGCAACTGCAGGAGGTACGACAGAAACTAAAAGATCTAGGTCAAGTCAACCTTATGGCGCAGGAGGAGTTTGCCGAGGTAAAAGAGCGGTACGACTTTTTAAGTGGTCAGCTGGAAGATCTATATGAGGCGAGGGAAGACCTTCAGCAGATAACCCAGGAAATAAAAACAGAATCCACAGAGCTCTTTCTAGAGACATACGATCAGATACGTAAGAATTTTCACTCCATGTTCCGTCGTTTATTCGGGGGCGGTCGAGGAGAATTGAAGTTAACCGATCCCGATAATGTCCTTGAATCCGGGATTGAAATATTTGCACAGCCCCCCGGCAAGGCGCTGGAAAATATCGCCCTTCTCTCCGGTGGAGAACGGTCCTTGACGGCGGTAGGTCTGTTATTTGCTACGTATATGGTAAAGCCTTCACCCTTTTGTATTCTCGATGAGATTGATGCCGCCCTGGACGAGGCAAACGTGGGGCGGTTTATAAACCTCTTGATGGAGTTTGGGAATAGCTCGCAATTTGTAGTGATAACCCATAACAAAAAAACCGTCGCCGGTGCCCGTACCATGCTCGGCGTCACTATGCAGGAATCGGGGGTTTCAAAAATTATCGCGGTACGACTGGCTGATAATGGTGATGTTGTAGAGAAAGGTGACGGGGATAACAGTGTGCTGGAATTGGATGAAGAGCCGGCGGCGGAGATGAACGAAGCCGCAGGGGAAGAGGAGGAGGTCGCCGATGGCCTTTTTAACCGCGAAGGAAGCTAAGCTTTATGCTCTTGTAGTTGCCGGGGTGACCATCTTAGCCCTAGTCGGTACGCTCGTATTTGTGTTAATCAACAGAGGCTCACAGCCCGAGCAGAAATCTTCAACCGCCCGAGCTGAAGTGTTTGCAGGATCAAATACCGGCGAATCTATACTTCAAAAGATTCGCGTCCCCGAAAAATATAAGCAACTGTATCAGCAGGAATGGTATCCCTTTCGCAAGGTACACAGCAGCTGGAGTGAAGAGCAAATTGCACCCTTTTGGAAGGACCCTCAGGTTCTTATTCAGGAGGTTTTACAGAAAGAGAGTGACCGCGAAATTGAGGAGTTCTTTGAGGAGATTCCCTGATGAAGCGCCTCTTGTGCAGGATTTCAATACCGCTTCTTCTTGGGGTGCTGAACGTCTGGCTAACCACCGCTGCACCGGTGCAGGAGTATGAGCCGGAAAAACCGCACACGAAGCCGAAGGTCTCTATAGATGATTATCAGCCTGAGAACCTGTCTTCGGTAAATTTTCTTATGCTTAGCCCCCAGATCGATAATCGCTTCGATAACGATGGGTCCCGAGATGAATCAAACAATGAATCAAACAATGAATCGAACAATGAGGTGAGGAAGGGGAGCAGCCCCTCTGAGAGAACATATTCGAACAAAGCTGAGGGACCCTCCGAAAAAGAGGTTGCATCAGCATCAGCAATACGGTCTCCGGCTGAGGTGTCACCGTCAGAGGAAGCTCAACAGGAAGAGAGTGACAGAGAGAAACAGGAAAAGCGGAATTCTCCGGCCGGGACAGGAGAAGCCGAGACAGGCAAAGCAGGGGCAAGTGGAGTCGCGGCAAGTGAAGCCGAGCCGGATGAAGAAGAACCGGAGAGTAGAGGGCTCATTCGTGCGGAGGAGGGCGAGCACGTGCATCTTACCCTCCCAGGTTTCGGGTGGATTTACGATCGTGGAGTATCTCAGGTTCAGGGAGTTGAGTTTCAGGCAAGAAACTATAAGGGCGATTCTACGGAGTTTGTGTTTTTAGCTCGGAATAGAGGGCGATATACCCTGGTTTTTCAACAGCAAAACAGCAGTTCAGGTGAGCAGACCCCGAGACGTGTGTCCCTTGATGTAGGCCCAAAAAGGCAGCTTGACGAAAACGGAGAGGGTGAATCGACGGCTGCAATTACGCCGGCCATGCCGGAACGGTCGGAAAATGAAACGGAGGATGAAAATTTGAAATCCGGCACATTTTCAACCGACGAGTTTTCATTTGAACGTGTAAGAAGTTTTCTGGAAAATGGAAATGCATTAGCTCTCTCCCGACAGATTCAGGCCTTGGCCTTGCTTCAGCCGGACACAACGGATATAACTTTCTCTGAGAATTCAAAACTGCTAATGAGGGCAGGTGAGTTTTTGTACAAGAGAGATCGGGAAGCGTCGGCCGAACAGGCTTTGCAGATATATCTTCAATCTGCCGAGGGCAAAGGTGAAGAGGCAGGTTACGCTCTCTTTCTCCTTGGGCAAATATATGAGTCTCCCACTCCGCCCCGGGATGAACGGCGATCGGTGGAATACTACCGTAAAATTGTATCTTTTTATCCTACCGATCCTTATCGAAGGCGTGCGGAGGAGCGAATTAAGTACCTGCAGCGTCATTTCTTGCAGATCCGTTGACATAGCGGTGCAAAATGCGGTATAAAAACCTTAAAACTCTTAGGATGACAGGTGTATGCTGGAAAAAATTTCCGACAAATTTACAGATATTGTCAAGCAGGTCTCGGGCAAATCAAAGATATCCGAAAAGAATATCCAGGATGCCGTTGAAGAGATCAAACTTGCCCTGCTTGAAGCCGATGTCAATCTAAGGGTTGTGCGCAGGTTTGTAAACCGAACGATTGAAGAGGCAAAGGGCGAGGAAGTCCTACGTGCCGTAAATCCGGGGCAGCAGTTTATCAAGATTGTGCACGACCGGATTGTTGCTCTGTTGGGTGACGAACGCCAAAAACTCGAGTTGAAGGGGCCCGATACCCAGTCGGTCATTCTGATGATGGGCTTGCAGGGTTCCGGAAAAACTACTACCGCCGCCAAACTGGCGAAGCAGCTGAAAAAAGAGGGACGCTCCCCCCTTCTGGTTGCAGCCGACCTGATTCGACCGGCAGCGGTGAAGCAGCTACAGGTGCTTGGCGAACAAATAGATGTGCCTGTATATGCCGAGGAGAGTAAAGACCCCATAAAGGTGGTCAAACACGCTCTGGCACAGGCAAAGAAGAACCGGTACAATACGGTGATTGTGGATACCACGGGACGGCTTCATCTGGACGAGGAGATGATGAAGGAAATCCAGAAAATTCACAAAGCTGCACAGCCGGTGGAATCCCTGTTTGTTGCCGATGCAATGACAGGGCAGAATGCGGTGAAAATTGCAAAAGAGTTTGACGAAAAGGTCGGCATTACCGGTGTGGTGCTGAGCAAGTTTGACTCGGATACTCGCGGCGGTGCGGCACTGTCACTAAAATCGGTTACCGGAAAGCCCTTGAAGTACATCGGTGTTGGCGAGAAACCGGATGATCTAGAGCCCTTCTTCCCGGAGCGAATCGCTTCACGTATATTGGGAATGGGGGATGTAGTAAGCCTGGTAGAAAAGGCTCAGGAATCAATCGATGAGGAAGAGGCTGCCAAACTGCAGCAGAAGATGGCAAGTGCCAACTTCACCCTTGAAGATTACCTGGAATCCTTTGCCAGAATGCGTAAAATGGGCAGTGTGGAATCATTGCTGGAAATGATTCCCGGTGCAAAGGGAAATATAAGCGAAGACGATATCGATGAAGGTGAAATGAAGCGGGAAGAGGCGATTATACTCTCAATGACTCTTCAGGAACGCCGTAATCATCGAATTATCGGGCCATCGAGAAAAAAGAGAGTAGCGAAAGGGAGTGGTACCTCGGTGTTCGAGGTAAATCGTCTCATAAAAAAATTCGAAAAGATGCGACTGATGATGAAAAAGGTCGCAAAAAATAAAAAATATCAGGCTCAAATGATGAAGAGTCTTGGTGTATAAGGTAAATAACCCCGAGGAGGTTCCCGTTGAGTGTTAAAATTAGGTTGAAGAAGTTCGGAACAAAAAAGCGTCCATACTACCGTCTGGTGGTTATGGATAAAAATGCACCCCGTGATGGTCGTGCTCTTGAAGAGGTCGGATATTACCATCCGATTGAAGCTGAGGAAAAACAGCTGCACCTGAAGGAAGAAAAAATCAAGGATTGGATTCAGAAGGGCGCCCAGCCGACTGCAACTGTAAAACGTCTGCTGAACAAAAATAATATCTTTCTAAACCGCGGATAGCAGGGAAGATACAGGGCATTCCGATTTCTATCTGATTTTGTAGTGAATGTTGGTCTGCCCTCGGTAGTTGAATATGCGCGAAGTGGAGGACGTTGTGGAAAAAGATCTTGTTGAATATGTAGCGAAGTCCCTAGTTGATGACCCCGACGGGGTCGTAGTGAATATGATCGAAGGCGAAAAATCTACCATTCTTGAATTAAGAGTTTCGCAAGACGACATAGGTAAGGTAATCGGTAAGCACGGCAGAATTGCAAAGGCAATTCGCACCATTCTGAGTGCTTCGGCTACTAAAACCGGTAAACGGATAGTGCTAGAGATTCTGGACTAATGGATAAGCTCGCTGTAGGTATTGTACGCACTTCCCATGGAGTGCAGGGATACGTAAAGGTAAAGAGCTATTCGGGAGAAACAGCGCACTTCTCGGAAATGCGAGAGGTGCTGCTGATAAAAAATAAGAGAGAGAAGGCGTATCGTATTGAGTCGGTAAAGTCGATTCACGATGGGGTGTTGATTAAATTTGAAGGTATAGACACCCCTGAAGCGGGTAAATTACTGGCCGGCTACGAAATATGGGCGGAGCGGAGTGCCTCTGCGCCCCTGGAAGAGGGAGAATTCTATGCCGCCGATGTGATCGGTTGCAATGTATGCTTTCAGGGTAAGGAAGTCGGAGTTGTCAAGTCGATTATCGAAAATGGCGCCACCGATTTGCTTGAGGTAAGGGTAGACGAGGAAACTCGGATTATTCCAGTGACCGAACAATTTGTGGGTGAAATTGATATCGAAGCCAAGACAATCGAATTGAAGGATGACTGGGTGCTTTTGTGAAGTACACGCTGCTGACCCTGTTTCCCGAGATTGTCCGGCACTACTTTGAAAGTTCTATTATGGCCAGGGCCGTAGAACGGGGCATAGTGGATGTTCAGATAGTCGATTTTCGGGATTTTGCCGTTGATCGGCACAGGACCTGTGATGATGCTCCCTATGGAGGCGGGGCCGGTATGGTTATAAAACCGGAGCCCCTGGCGGCGGCCCTGGATTCAGTCGAAGGGGTGCAGAAAAGAGTTGTGTACCCCAGCCCTTCAGGAAAGCTCTTTCAACAGAGTTATGCTGAAGAGCTTGCCCGGGATAAAGAGTTGATTTTTATCTGCGGAAGGTATGAGGGTATTGACCAGAGAATCATCGACATGTATGTGGATGACGAAATTTGCATCGGTAATTACGTGATGTCCTCCGGAGAGTTGGCATCTTTGGTAATAATTGATACGGTGTACCGGTTGGTAGAGGGGGTGATCAGCGAAGAATCTCTCCATGAGGAGAGTTTTTCGGGGGGACTTTTAGAGTATCCCCACTACACCCGACCGGCGGATTTTCGTGGACGAGGGGTCCCCGAGATACTGTTATCGGGGAACCATGCAGAGATAGAGAAATGGCGATACGCAAAGCGAATTGAGAAAACAGAACGGTTTCGACCGGATTTACTTAAGGAAGGGGAATAATATGGATTTGATTCAGGCAGTTGAAGCGGAACAGATGAGGGAAAATGCCGTCAACTTCAGGATAGGCGACACTGTAAAGGTGCATTTTAAAATTGTAGAGGGGCAGACCGAGCGTATACAGATCTTTCAGGGAATTGTATTGGCCTCAAAGGGTACCGGTGTGCGCAGGACCTTTACCGTACGTAAGATGTCGTACGGAGTTGGAGTAGAACGTGTTTTTCCTGTGCATTCACCCCGTATCGATAGAATCGAAGTAGTGCGTCGAGGTCGAGTGCGTCGTGCAAAACTATACTATCTGCGCAAACGAGTTGGTAAGGCTGCTAAGGTCAGTGAGCTGATTCGTCGCCGCGACCAGATTAAAAAGGCCGGCGAGTAAACGCCGGCTCTTGCTGCATGGAGCAGCCGTCGATAGGGCTTTTAAGAACAATAACAGCCGGCTTCACCGAAAAGATGGTGAAGCCCGGTAGCCACATCTCATTTACGGTCCAGAAAAAGATCGGAGAAAATAGTTGGGTAGTCCGTATGCTCGGACAAAAAATCCGTGTTGTCTCAGATTTACAGCTAAGGGTGGGCGAACGTCTTAAGGCAACCGTACAATTTGAATCCGGTAAGTTGCTTCTAAAAATAGATCAGCAATCCCATGCATTGAATTCAATCTTACAGAACTCATCCCTCGCCGATACCGCCCAAAATAGGGCACTCCTCCAGGCCTTTGTAGCCCAGGGACTGCCTTTACGGGAGGAAAGCTTGAAAACTGCTTTTAAACTCTTCTACCAGCTGGAGGTGCAGGACAAGGCAACAGCCCGTTTGCTTGCAATTCTCCAGGATAAGGGCTTGCTGCTTACTCCCGATCAAATAAAGCGGTTGCAGGTGTATGTATTTGGCGAGGAGCACGACCAAAGGGATCCGCACCACAACAAAAATAATGACTCGGGTCAAAACAATCAACAGAACCAAAATAATCAGTCCCGTGAGCATGGCCGACAAGGGTCTGAGCAAAGGGGGGGCGAACACAAGGGGACTGAACAGAATAATTCGGGGCAAGAGGGATCAGGCAGGCAAAGCCGGCGGAAAGTAGGCCCCGGTGTTTCAGCCACTGTTGGTCTTCTTAAAGAACAGATTTTGAGACGGGGTGAGGGTGATCCTTTGTTACACCTGTTTAATCATAGAAAAGCCGCGCATCAAAACTGGATTGTGGTTCCCCTCTCCTTTAAAAACTACAGAGAATTTGATACTCAGAAAGACATACCGGATACAGGCATAGTGCGGCTTGAGCTCTCTCCTGAGGGAAAGCCCTTGCAATTTACCCTTTCCCTAGAAGATTTATGGCATTTTTCTGGTAAGATGAGCCCAATAATTTCTAAAATTCGCGTATACCAAGGTAAAAATGGGCAGAGGGACGTGAATAAGGAAATTCTTTCAAAATTACGACAAAAACTAAATAACCTGCCCTTTGAAATTGACGATACTATAAGAGAGGCTTCAGAGTTCAATCCCTTTGGGATTGGGGCTCCCAGCTCTTTTAAGAGGGTCGATACTTCGGCTTAAAACGGATATAGTGGTGGAAATGAATAAGGCGGTTGCATTACAGTATAGTAAAGATTTACCGGCTCCTTTTATAGCGGCGAGTGGAAAAGGGCTGCTGGCGGAAAGGATGCTGAAAATAGCGAAAGAGGAGGGGATTCCCATAGAAAAAAGGGAAGAACTGACCGAAGTGCTGTTTACCCTGGAAGTTGGGACCTTTATTCCTGAAGAGCTATACGAGGTTATAGCCCAACTATATGTTACAATCGCTGATGTGCAGGAAGAATTATGAGAAGTATTAAAGTTGACGATTTAAAACCCGGTATGAAGTTTTCAAAACCTGTATTTATGGATGGTGAAAATTTACTTGTTCCTGAAGGTATTGAAATCAAGCAGAAGGATATAGACCGTCTACTTCGTTGGGAAGTTGGGGAAGTACAAACTGAGGGTGAACCCCTCTCTGAAAATGGTGAGACTCCCCAGGACAAGAGCTTTTTTGGTGACGGTGCTACCTTTGAGTATAACAAAGCTGTTGATTTAGCGGATAACATTTTTCTACAGACCAATGACGGCGGCTTGCCCGACAAGATTGATATTGATGAGGTTGTGGAAAATGTCTTTCAACTTCTTATAGAAAAACCAGATCAGCTCATTGGTCCGATGTTTCAGGTCCAGAATACCCAGCACTCACTTTCCCAGAGTGCGGTTAACTGTATTATTCTCTCTGTACTGATAGGGCAAAATCTAAAGCTGCCGAACTATCAACTGATGAACCTTGCTACTGCTTCATTTCTGCATGATATTGGTATGACAAAGATACCAAAAGCGATTCTCAATAAAAGCGGGCAGCTCACTGAGAAAGAGAGAAAGGTGATGACGACCCATCCTATCTATTCTTACAGAATAATTACCCGTGAGCTTGGGTATGTTGAAGAGGTCGGCAGGACGGCACTTTACCATCATGAGCGGTGGGATGGAAAGGGGTATCCTAAGCAGCTTAAGGGAAAGGAGATTCCCCTTACGGCACGAATACTCTCTGTGGTGGACGCCTATGAGGCAATGGTAAGAGAGAGACCATATCGGGATTCTATGATAGGGTATCGAGCTATGCGTCAGATCTTAAATGATAACTCTCGCCGGTTTGATGCTGAAATATTAAAGGTATTTCTAAAAAGCATGGGAATTTATCCGGTGGGGAGTATTGTTATATTGAACGACGGTTCGGTTGCGAAGGTAGTGAAAAATCACAAGCAAGTGCCCTTGAGGCCGGTGGTACGCATCCTTGTCAGCAGCAGTGGCAGAAAAATACCGGCGGAACAGCAAAAAGATGTTGATCTTTATTCAGCCGGCGGCAGTTTTATTGTAAAAGCTGTCAGTGTAGGAGAGATGAAGAAAATAAGCCAGAAGAAGTAAGGACTATATGATTTCTTGGCGGGACGGGGAGAAAAAGGCTGCGGAGTTCTTTGAACACAGGGGTTTTGAAATTGTGGCAAGAAACTTTCGTTGTAGACGTGGAGAAATCGATATCATAGCAGCGAAGAAGGACCTTCTGGTGTGTGCAGAAGTTAAAACATGGAGTAGGGTAGATATGGATGGAATAGAATATTCTATCGATTACAAGAAGCAAAGGGCATCGTTGGCAGCATGTAAATTTTTTTTACTAAAATATCCTGAGTTTGCCGAATCTATGGTAAGATTTGATGTGGTGTTTATTAACGCGGACAAAGGAGTCTTACGCCATATAGAGGATGCATTTACAGAGAGTGGTGTAACATGATACGGATTGCAAAGCAGACTGATCCGAAAAAGTTAGAGGAACTCAAGCAGAAGATAAATGACAAGAAGTATCTAAACACAGCCATAAACACATTAGCTGTAACGATTACCAAAGAAATTTTGCATATTAAAGAGGAGTAGAATTTGAGCAGAAGAAACAACTCTTCCCGGCGGGGACGACGACGCGGGGGCGGGAAGAACCGAAATGAAGCACGTTCTCAAATTGCCGAATCAATCCAGTTAACCTGTATCCGTTGCGGGAAAGATATTCGCAATCCGCAAATGGCATTAGCTTCCCCTGAAAACGAACCGATACATTTTGATTGTGCAATTCAAGAGGTTGCCGAAGCAGAAAACCTAGGCGCTCGAGAAAAAATTTGCTATCTTGGACAGGGAACCTTTGGTATAATAAAGTTCAAATCCAGTTCCTCGAACAAGGATTTTATTATAAAAAAGCGAATTCCCTATGAAAAGGCTGAACAGGCTGTGGATTGGCGCAAGCAAATGCGGGAAAAGCTTGATTTTGGACGGTAGTTACATATGTCTTTGAAGTTTGCAATTCTGGGGCTTTTAGATGAAGAACCTCATTATGGGTATGAAATCAAACAAAAATTCGAACATATGATGGGCGACTTGTGGCCGGTTTCTTACGGTCAGTTGTATCCTACCCTCAGAAAGCTTGCTGAAGATGATTTAGTGACAATGAAGACCGTGCAAGGTAAAAAGGCAGTAGAGAAAAATGTGTATTCTATCACCGATCAAGGGAGTACCTATTTTAAAAACTGGCTCAACAATAAGAAGAAAAAAATACAAATATCGATAAAAGATGAATTTACATTAAGTTTGTTTTTCCTCGACAGGATTGATCCTATCGATGCAGAAGATATTCTGAGGGATAAACTGTACGAGTTACAGGAAAAACATCAATACTATACAGAAGAATATCAGCGATACACTGAAAACACTGCAGAATATAAAAAAGCCCTTATGAGAAAAATGCTCCTGCACCTCGATGCAGAGCAGAAATGGATACAAGAGCTTTTAGATTCCTGAGGACCATTAAAATACCTTGAAAATAACAGGTATGTAATCAGCTATATGATTCGGTGATACTCACTTTCAACTCTTATAGAAAAAATTAAAAGTGAGTATCCTCTCCTTCAAAATGACACTTTCGATTGTTAATAGGACATCAGCTTTCGCATTACCTCTTGAGACTTGTCCTGTACGGTCTTAATGTAGTTTCCCTGGGACATACGAATCAAGGCGCGATAAATGCTAGGGTCGTTGATACCGCCGTTTTGTTCTGCAAGCTTTTCTATTGATATAAGGGCAGCATATGCAAAGTTTTGATCAGGAGTCATTATATCCTGGTTAAGAATACTAAAAGAAATAGCCTGTGTAATCTGATTATTTTTATTTTCAGGGGATATTTCGCCGAGAGCATATACGGCTTCTGACAAGACCATTGGTTCGTTGTCGGAGAGCAGCACGTTTATAAGGGTATCCTTCGCGGAATCCCCCCCCATTTTACCTAAGAGTTCACAAGCTTTACGGCGTACTTCCGGAAAATTGTTGATTAGACGGCCGTTTTCACGTAATTGAACACCGATACCTTCAGAAGATAGGCGGTCGAGAATATAATGTGCTTCAGGATCACCGCCGGAAACATTTCCCGATTCAATAAGCTCTTCAAGGTTGTCCAGTGCGGAGAGTTTGGTTCCGCGGTTGTCGTCGAAGGCTTGTTCTCCAATAATCCGCATTTCAACGCTCTGAAGAAAAAGTTCCTCTACGGTAGTTTCGTCATCACCCTGTCCATTCTCCCCCTGTTGCGCCCAGGCAAAAGAAGGGAGTAAAAAGAGTATGAGGATAAAAGTAGTAATTTTCCCGAAGTTATTTTTCATAGCACACTCCATAGACTAATATTTCTATTTTGTTATCTTCCATTTGTCACCCACCTTTTCAAGAGTGTAGACAACAATGGGTTTATCATTGACTATCATATACGCACGAACCTTGTTCTCGTTTAAGGCTTTTATATCGTCGATATGTACATCTTTACGACTGGCTACTACAACGTAATCGAAGTAATCCTTAAGACTACGCAGTTTTATATCGTATTTTTTCAGCAAAGGAGAATCTGAGTACTCTTTCAACACTTCAGGATCACTGTAGTATTCTTTGTACTCCTTCGTAAGATAGGTGAGCCATTCCTTGTAGTTACGATTTGCTATTATCCTATTCAATTCAGCTACCAGTTTTGAGAGGTCTTTCTTCGTTTCCTGATACTCCTCCTCTCCCATTGTATAGTCTTCAGACCCGCTTTCCGACGAAAGGGTTTTCTCTTCCGGTTCTTCTTCGGAAGGACCTGTCTTTTCGGGCTCTTCTTCAGTTGTCGGGGGAGTTGTTGGGGGTACGGTAGTGGTATCATCGGGTGTATCAGCGTTGCTTGTACATCCGAGAAACAAAAGGGTAAATAAAAATGCGGCTCCAACCATAAAAAAAATGTGTTTTCCCATCAATACCAAGTGTATCTATGTGCGGGTACTTTGTCAAAACTATTTTTCGAAAAGAGCAATTATAAACAGGTATTCTCATTTTGGAAGTCCTAGGACTTCCAAAATGAGAATACCCACACCATCTTTAAGATAAACTATCTATCTTAAACAAAATGTGAGCATTCGCAATGTGAAAAATTTTAAAA
>CAZDFY010000029.1:0-16618 GCA_964504785.1 uncultured Sediminispirochaeta sp.
GAGCAGCAGTTTCGGGGGCCAGCATGCGCAGCCATGAATCCACAACGGTCTGTGCGGTTATAGGTACGCCGTCGCTCCAGGTGGTCTCACGCAGGTGAAAGGTGTAAACCGTTCCATCTTCGCTTACGTCCCAGCTTTTGGCCAATCCGGGTACCGGTTCGGCTGTTTCCGGATCGTAGGTTGTGAGGCCTTCGAAAATCGACATGTAGATACGATGCTCAGGTACACCTGAGATGAGGTGCGGATCGAGGGTTTCGGGTTCCGCTCCATTCACAATAATAAATTCGGCAGGCTCTTCTTGAGCTGCTTCGGCTGTCTGGCCTTCTTCCTGTTGTCCGCCTGCGAAAGCAGTAACGGCAAGAGAGACCATGAGTAGGAAAACAAGTAGTTTTCTCATCTCTTCTTACTCCTTTTTGTAAGTTTAATAAAATAGAGTAAAGTAAAAACGGTGATTTTTCAAGGATAAAATGTTCAGATAGTGGTATAGGGCTGGAATTTAATGTGCCGGCTTTGTTTGCATATTTATTTAAAATAAAAGAAATTATTAGATAAATATGCATCCCTTGAACTGTGTTCGTCCTTTTGACCGTGGTGTTCCCTCAGCTAAGGGTGTATTTATACATTATGAAAATTCATAATTCTTTTAGATCTTTTTCCGCCTCTACCCAGGCCTTCGCCTGCTGTATGACCAGTGAACGACCTTTTTCGCTTTGAATACGGCGGAATACTTTTAACAAGGCCGATTCTTCGGGAGTCACAAGTACTCGTTCAAAGGGGGCGAAGCTTTGGTTTTCTGCACTGTAAGAGGGCTGGGAGGTCTCCCTTTGGGCTTTCGGCAGCAGATCAACAACAGGTGTATGCAGGATCCGTGAAATCTCGAGCAGACGTTCCACAGTGACGCGGCTTTGACCGTACTCGTATTTCTGAAGCTGCTGAAAGGAGATGCTTAGCTCATCGGCGAGAAGTTGTTGAGATAAGCCCGCTTCTTCCCGGAATTTTCGAATATTCCGTCCTAACTGCTTCGCGTCCATAGAGTCCCATTATCTTGTGAAAATCTTCGATATACCACTAACTGAGAGTGGTAAAATATGTGGAAAAGTCACAATGCTAAGTAGTGCGATTCGACCTGCCCCATAGCTGGTTTAGAAATTCAGTTCAAAAAGCGTTTGACAAGAACCTGCAGAGTCTCAATACTTATGGGTATGAATGCGAAAAAGAAATCCTTTATGCAGATGCAGCCGCCCATGTTAAAGGTAGTGTATGCTCTAATACCTCTGGTCTTGGCGGCTATATTCTACTTCGGGTGGCGGTTCCTCCTTGTGCTTGCCCTGGTGAACGCGGTCGGTACTCTTACCGAGTACCTCATGGCGCGAACATATTCAATGAAGGTGACTTCCTCGATTTTAGTTACCAACTTTTTGTTCGCCCTTTCTCTTCCTCCTACAATTCCCCTTTGGATTGCGGTGGTTGGAATTATTTTCGGTGTGGTATTCGGCAAGATGGTTTTCGGCGGGTTCGGAAAGAACGTGTTTAATCCCGCAATTTCCGGACGGGCTTTTATTTATATCAGCTTCGGAGTTCCCTTGACCGGTCGCTTTGTTGAGCCGGTTGCGGGGTCCTCCCTGCGCGGGTTCGCGGCTTGGTCTCCATCGATAGATACTGTGACAAGTGTAACACCCCTGGTCCAGCAAGCCCAGGGAACAGAGTTTGCCCTGTCCGACCTCTTTTTGGGCAATATGACCGGTTCGTTTGGTGAAACCAGCGCATTGCTGATAATTCTCGGCGGTGCATATATAGTATGGAAGAAGAGTGCGAACTGGCATTTCATTGCCTCATCGGTGATTTCCTTTTTAGTGCTCTATGCGGCACTCTTCTACAGTGGAATTCAGGGTGCCATTGATCCTGTGTATGCCCTTTTCAGCGGCAGTTTTCTATTTGCGGCAGTTTTTATGGTCACTGATCCGGTGTCCGCTTCCCAGACAACTAATCTTGGACGGTGGATGTACGGAACAATTTTTGGAGTTATGACCGTACTTATTCGAGTATACGCGGGATGGCCGGAGGGAGTAACCTTTGCACTGTTGTTTGCGAATATGTTTGCTCCGTTGATCGATCATCTTATTAAAGAGCAAAAAAAGAAGAGCAAGGAAAAGGCGGCGGCGGCATGAAACAGGAAAGTGTGTTTTCTACTCGGGTATATCCGGTCCTGTTTATGGTAATTCTCACTGTGGTGTTTATCAGTGTGGTGTCCGGTATATACCTTACTACGAAAGAGCGGGTGCTTCTGAATGAATCACTCTTTCAGAAAAAAGCGGTGTTGTATGCTGCCGGAATAGATTTTCCTGAAAATCAACCCCAGGAAGTTCAATCGATTTACGAAGATAGGGTTACTGAGGTCGATAGTGAAGGTGGTCAGCCCGCCTATTTCAAAATACAATTGCCCTCCGGTACTACCGGATACGCCGTATATGTCCGCGGCGCGGGCCTGTGGGGGGAGATAGTTTCCATATTTGGGTTTCAGCCCGACCTGAAGACCTTTACAGGTGTAGAGTTTGTTGAACAGAACGAAACCCCGGGGCTTGGAGCCCGTATCACCGAACAGTGGTACAAAGAGCAGTTCCGCGGGAAAAGCGGTCCCTTTGAATTGGTAGAAGAGGGAGCCTCGGAGGAGAGCAATGAACTCGATGCAATCACAGGAGCAACCCGAACTTCAGAGGCGGTCTTGAAAATAGCCAACAAAGCTGCAGAAACCGCCCGGGACAAAGTAGAAAAGGGGGGCAAATAGTATGGCGGCGCCTGGAAAAATAAAAAAGACCTTTACCGATCCGATTGGAAAAAATAACCCGGTATTTGTGCAAATACTGGGAATCTGCTCTACCCTGGCGGTAACCAATAAACTCGAGAATACAGTCATTATGAGTCTGGGGGTAATTTTTACTACCACCTTGTCCGGAGTAACTATCTCGGCCCTCCGGAAATTTATCCCCGCGCGGGTGAGAATGATGGCGGAAACACTAATCATCGCCAGTTTTGTAATTATTGTCGACATCACCCTGCGGGCCTATATGCCGGAGGTGTGGAAGCAGTTGGGCCCCTATGTCGGTTTGATTATAACAAACTGCATCATTATGGGGCGGGCCGAGGCATTTGCATTGAATAACCCCGCCGGCCTCTCGCTTATAGACGGGCTCTCTTCAGGAATAGGGTATTCTTATGTATTGATAGTCATCGCCTTCTTCAGGGAGCTCCTTGGGACCGGAGAATTGTGGGGAATTACGATCCTCGGCGAATGGTGGACCAACTGGGCCATCATGGTGATGCCCCCCGGAGCGTTCTTCATGCTGGCGATTTTTGTCTGGATTGTGAAGGGTGTGGTAATGAAAGAAGAGGAGGCAGCCAAATGAGTGAAAGTGCGTATCCGATAGCCATATTTTTTGCCGCTGTTTTTACTAATAATATACTGCTTTCAAACTATCTCGGTATGTGCTCCTTTCTATCCGTATCGCGGGAGCTCAAAACCTCCTTCGGACTGGGGGTGGCGGTTATTTTCGTCATGACCAGTACCAGCATGCTGAACTGGGTGGTGTATTATAAAGTATTGCAGCCTCTTGGTTTGGAGTATCTGCGGTTCATTGTTTTTATAATTGTTATTGCGGCTTTTGTTCAGCTGGTAGAAATGATCATCGAACGGGTGTCGGAAGTCCTGTATGCGGCCCTGGGGATTTTTCTTCCCCTCATTACGGTAAACTGCGCCATTCTTGGGGTAAGTCTTTTTATGGTCATTCGTGAATATACCTTTGTTGAATCAATTACCTTTGGTCTGGGCAGCGGAATCGGCTGGTTTTTGGCTATTCTTGCTATGGCCGGTATTCGTCAAAAGCTGAAACGCGCACGCATTCCCCACGGTCTTGAGGGGGCGGGAATTACGCTCATAATTACCGGGATGATGGCCCTTGCCTTTATGGGCTTCTCCGGCATGTTACAGATAGGATAGGAGGAATCATGTTTTCCGCTTTAATGATAAGTGTTGGTGCGGTCACGGGGATATCCGCTCTCCTGGCGGTCCTGATGGTAATTGCCGACGCAACTATAGGGAACTACGGTGAAGTAAAAATCACCATAAATGGTGATCATGAATATGAAGTGAAGGGGGGGAAACCCCTTCTTGGCACTCTTATGGAGCAGGAGATTTTCATTCCCTCCGCCTGCGGCGGCCGGGGGTCCTGCGGCTTGTGTAAGGTTAAGGTAAAAGAGGGGGCGGGGCAGTTTCTGCCGACGGAACTTCCGTGGTTATCGGATGAGGAAAAAGAGAATAACATCCGGCTTTCCTGCCAGCTTAAAGTAAAGAACGATATGTCGATTGAGATCCCCGAAGAGCTTTTCAATGTAAAGGAATTTCAGGCGAAAATCGCAAAGGTCCGGGACCTTACCCATGATATTAAAGAAGTTACAATGGAGCTGGCCGATCCTCCTGAAATAAATATGGTCGCCGGGCAGTTTGTGCAGCTGCGCATACCCGAGTATGAGTTGACCGATGAGCCGGTATACCGCGCCTATTCGGTGGCCTCCAACCCAAGTGATACAAAGCATGTGGAGCTTGAAATTCGGCTGGTTCCTAATGGAATCGCCACTACGTATGTGCACAACTACCTTAAAGAAGGGGACGACATTATTTTTAACGGCCCCTACGGCGATTTTTTTCTTCGTGATACCGAGCGGGAAATTATTTGTATAGCCGGTGGTTCGGGAATGGCGCCGATCAAATCTATTCTGCTGAATATGGCCGAGAGGGGGATTGACCGCCGGGTCCGCTATTTCTTTGGTGCCCGTTCAAAGAAGGACCTCTTTTTAGTGGATGAAATGCGCCGCTTAGAACAGGAATTGCCGAATTTTAAATTTATACCGGCCCTCAGTAATCCTGAAGAAGAGGATGAGTGGGAAGGTGAAACAGGACTTATCACCGATATAGTCGCCAGCCACATGGAAACCGGTGACAACACTGAGGCGTACTTGTGCGGAAGCCCCGGCATGATTGATGCATGTGTAAAAGTTCTTTCGGAAAAAGGGGTTCCCGATGAACTAATCTATTACGATAAGTTCGGTTAGGAGATGTTGGAATGAAACAATCACCGCAATTACAACAGGTCCAGGAAAATATGCGGCCCGGAGTCCTTACGTTGCACGGATTTCTGGGCAGCGATAAAAGGGACCTTATAGAGATTCTTGAAGAGGATGAGGCGGAGGTGCGTCGAATGGGGACAAGCCACCGGGCAATCGCGGACAAAATGGCCTATCTTCGGGACCGGGGAAAGGACGGTCTGGGTGAGTTTATTGATGTGGACCCCCATTTTGAGGTGCGTGTTGATTCGGTCCGCGGTGGAATTCCCAGCCCCTTCGGCGGTCCGGGACTTATTCCGAAGACCAACACCACGGTTCGGAATACTGCACTTCAAAGGGAAATTGTGTATACCGACATAAATATACATCTAATTGGAGAACACGGTTTTTATGAAGGTAAAGGGTCTCTTTTCAGGATGGAACCCCACGAGCTGGTAGAAATTCTGGAAGTAGAAACGGAACAGCAGCAGACCGAACTTCCGTCAAACAGATAAGAGTCCCGGCTGCTGCGAGGTCGGGGGTATCTCCTTTAGAAAGTGTGTTCAAAGAATCTTTGGCAACTGGAGAATCCTGCTTGTCTTTTTCAACTTTTCCTCATACAATAATTGTTTGTATGGGGAAAAATGAACGTCTGATGCAGCTTGAACTTATACTCCTCTCACATCCGGAAGGTATGCGCCGTGCTGAAATAGCTCGACGTTTAGGGGTTCACCGGTCTACAATCGGACGCTATGTAGAAGAATTAAAAAAGAAAATCGATATCTGGGAGGACGATTACGCGGTCGGTGTGTCCCAGGATGAATCAATGAACATGATGAAGCTCAGTGTGTATGAAAGTTTGGCCTTTCACTTATCCGCTGAGCTCCTGGCAAAGCATACTGAATATCATAATCCTCATATGTCCTCGGGTTTACGAAAACTGGCGGAAAACCTCCGTAACTATGCCCCGACGATGAGTGAAAATATCAACGCAGTCGCAGAATCTATTGAATTAGGGGCAAATAAACAGGACCCCGCCTATATTAGGGTATTGGAAACACTTACTGATTCCTGGGTTTCAGGTAAAATCGTAAGAATACGACACATAGATAAACAGAGTGCCCTGGAGGAAGAAACCGAGTTTGCCCCCTATTTTATAGGTTTTAGTGAACAAGCCAACGGGCGGAGGCCAATAAGTGTCACCGGACGCCTGCGTCATACCTCCGAAATACAGACTATTGATATTAACGATATCAAGGAAGCCGAAATTCTCGACCAGACCTATACTATTCCGGATAATCTTAAGGCATTCAGACGGGTGAGTGACGATGGGCCCGTTGAGAGTCGTGATTTAATTCCGCTAAAACTGAGGATGCGAGAACGGTCTGTGCTAAACGTATTTCGTTACCTCTATTACCGCAACCTTGAAACTAGTGCGCCCGACGATTATGGAAATATTATCTGCAGTGTCGAAGTGGAAAATTCAATTGAATTGTTCCTGCGTTTAGTACAGTGCGGGACCTCTGTTGAAGTTCTTGAACCTTCCTCTTATCGCCGTCAAATTCGCGATCAGATCAACAAGATCGCTGAAATGTACAACCAGGATATATAATCTGGAAGGCGGGGGCTCTTTACCGGGTACCGGAGGACTTACCGGACTGGGTATCGGTATTTTTTATCGTTATGGTACACCGGTGTTTTCCTGGCTTGGCTTATAAAACTTGCAGAATTAATTTGATTTTCAATTACCTGTTGATTATGCTTTTTCACGTAAGTAAATTTTAATAGAGAAAGAAAGGAAAGGAGTTAGGATGAAAGACCTAAAGGGATCCCAAACTGAAAAAAACTTGCTTGCCGCTTTTGCCGGAGAATCGCAAGCTAGAAATAGGTATACCTATTTTGCATCCCAGGCAAAAAAAGACGGGTATGTGCAGATTTCTCAGGTGTTTGAGGAAACGGCGAACCAGGAAAAGGAGCATGCAAAGCGTTTCTTTAAATTTTTGCAGGGGGGAGAAGTAGAGATACAGGCTGCTTTTCCTGCAGGGGTAATAGGATCAACCGCTGAGAACTTAAAAGAGGCAGCGGGAGGTGAAAATTATGAGTGGACCGAGATGTATCCTTCCTTTGCTGCGAAGGCCCGTGAAGAGGGATTTACCGAAATTGCGGCGGTTTTCGATGCGGTATCCGTAGCTGAAAAGCAGCATGAGAAGCGGTATAACGATCTTAGAGCAAATATTGAAGCACAAAGAGTTTTTAAGCGGGATACGCCGGTGACTTGGCGTTGTATCAATTGCGGTTACCTGTTTGAAGGCAAAGAGCCTCCGCAAAAATGCCCTGCCTGTGCACATCCCCAAAGTTATTTTGAATTACTTGGTGAAAACTGGTAATAAAAATTAAAAGTGTAAGGAGGATTTATGTCTACTACAATGAATGGAATTTACAAGTGTGAGATCTGTGGTAATATTGTAGAAGTGTTACACACGGGGCAAGGAGATTTGGTGTGCTGTGGTCAGAACATGACACTGCTTGATGAAAAAACAGCGGATTCAACGACCGAAAAGCATGTACCCCTTATTGAAAAGACGTCGGATGGCTACAAGGTCACCGTCGGAAGCACCCTTCACCCGATGAAGGAGGAACACTACATCGAATGGATTGAACTTATCGCCGACGGAAAGTCGTACCGCACGTTTCTAAAGCCCGGGGATGATCCGGTGGCCGAGTTTTGTATCCAGGCCTCGAAAGTATCCGCCCGTGAGCATTGTAATGTACACGGCTTATGGCGAGCGGATTAAGATAACCCTCACTAGAAAAGGAGTGAAATATGCAGAAGTACGTATGTAATGTATGTGGCTACATCTATGACCCGGAAGAAGGAGATCCTGATAACGGGGTAGATGCCGGAACATCTTTCGATGATCTTCCCGATGACTGGGTGTGTCCGCTTTGCGGAGCCGCTAAGGATGATTTTTCTCCTGTAGATTGATACAATTTATGGAGAAACGACCCGCCCTGCACTAGATGTGTAAACGATAAGCGTATACACTAGGTGTATGAGGCGGGTTTTTTAGCAGCGATTCTAAATCTAAAAATTTTTGTAAAATTTTTAGATTTAGAATGCTCACATTTTGTTTAAGATAAGTAACTTATCTTAAGGGTTTTGAGGTTATTCTACTTATGGAAGTCATAAGACTTCCATAAGTAGAATTCCTGGTTTTTTAGTGTAGTAGTTTGAAAATTATATCGAAAAGTAGTCTGCCTGAGGATTGAAACAGACAAAGGCCGCAGTAGTAAACTCCGGTACCATCTGATCATCCTCGGTAAAGCTGATCCCCATTTTTTCCGCATGAAGAAGCTCGGCTATGGTGCGATTTGCCTTTAGGTCCGGGCAACAGGGATACCCAAAGGAATAACGTTTTGCCGGTTCCCACATTTCTTCTGAACCAGTTTTTCCGTCGTTCTTGAGTTGATGGTGCGGGCTTTGTAAGGTGGATTGCATGCGGGCTTGAACGTAGTCTGCTGCAGCTTCGGTAAGTTCTACCGCCAGGCCGTGGAGATGCAGATAATCACGGTAGTTATCCTGATTAAATAGGCGAGTGATCTCATGTTGAATCCCGCTGCCGAGGGTTACAATCTGAAGTCCGATGAGGTCCCTGCGATTGGATTCTATAGGGAGAAAGTAGTCCGCCACCGACCGGTAGGGTGGATGGCCCTGCCGGTCAAAGGAAAACTCTCTAGGCGTATCTATCTGCCCAGACCCTGAAGCAGGCTTAGGGTGAGTTTGTGGCTGAGGGTGAGTCTGTGGCTGAGGGGCAAAAACTTTCACCCCCCCTTCTGAACTGTTGCACGGCAGTAAGCGAAACGCGGAAGTCGGACCGGCTATATTCGACTCCAACAGCCATCGTATTATACGTTCAAATTCCGGTCTTATCACTTGCTGCTCAAGTTCGAGGTACTCCTGTTCTGTCCCTGCCCCCCGGCGGTACCCCCACCGGGCACGGAAAAGGCGCTTGTGGTTTATATAGGGGAGGAGGTCCCTTACACTAAAGGGAACACTCTGTATTTCGGTAGTTGTTGGTACCGGAACTACATGAGAAGAAATATCTGTCTGGGGTACTTCTACTGTAGTATCTCCTTCGGCCTCGGCCGGGACGGGAGGATCAGGATGATCGGCCGGGTTAGAGTGATCGATAAAGTCAGGGTGATCGGTGTGGGCCCCGCCGGCGGCCGCCCCGAGGGCCGATGCATCTGATACTTTTTGAATCTCCTCCATAGCCTGAAGGCCGTCAAAGGCGTCCTTGCAGTAGAACACCGGCGCTTCTAAGAGAGGTGCACATTCCTTCTCCACAAACTCGCGGGTCAGGGCCGCTCCTCCAAGAAGGACCGGCAGCTGGATACCCTGGTCCCGCATGGTTTCAATATTGGACTTCATTAGTGCGGTGGATTTCACCAATAAACCGCTCAAGCCTATCGCACTTGCCTGTACATCCCTCGCTTTTTTGAGAATCGTATCAATATCGACCTTAATACCGAGATTGTACACTCTGTATCCATTGTTTGAGAGAATAATATCGACCAGATTTTTTCCTATATCGTGAACATCACCCCTCACGGTGGCCAAAACAACACTCTTTCCAGGGCTGTTCGACTGCTTTTCCATAAAGGGTTCCAAGTAAAGTACCGCCTGCTTCATTACCTCCGCCGACTGCAGCACAAAGGGCAACTGTATCTTGCCGTCGCCGAAAAGCGCTCCCACCTGTTTCATGGCGGGAATCAGCACCCTGTTGATAATTTGAGACGGAGGGGTGTGTTCAAGCACGCTGTCTAAAATTGGGATTAATCCGGCATGAGTTCCCTCTATTACACACTCCTCGATTTGTTCTTCCGGAGTATTTTTCGGTTCTTCCCCCCCTTTTTGAATTCGGGAACCCTCTTTTTCAGAAAAGTGGACTATATAGGCATGGAGGGGGTCTTCAGCCCCGCGGTTATAGATCAAATTGAGCGCATAGTACATATCCTCATCGGAAATCTTAAATACGGGAATAATCTTTTTTACATTTACAATAGCGAGATCTAAACCCGATTGTAGTGCTTCTTCCAGAAAAACACTGTTTAAAACTTCCCGGGAGTGGGGACTTAGACCGAAGGATATATTACTTACCCCCAGTACTGTGTGTACCCCGGGCATCCTTCTTTTTATCATACGAAGTGCATGAAGCGTTGCAGCTCCTGCATCCCGCAGGCCTTCGTCTCCACTCCCAAGGGTGAAGGTAAGGGGGTCGAAAATCAGGTCTTCCGGGCGTAAACCGTATTGTGTAACCGCAATCCGAAAAATACGTTCGGCTACTTCAAGTTTTTTCTCGGCGGTCCGGGCCATTCCCTCTTCATCTATAGTAAGGCAGATCAAAGCGGCACCGTATCTCTTTGCGAAAGCAAAGACCGGAGCTGCTCCGGATTCTCCATTTTCAAGATTGATCGAATTGATAAGTGAGCGTCCCCCGGTAAGTTTGAGGGCCGTCTCTATTGACTCGGGAGTGGTGGAATCGATGACGAGGGGGAGATCTACACTGGTACGTAATCGGCTTACAAGCTCGAACATATCCCTTTGTTCATCCCGTCCGGTGTAAGCGACGCACACATCAAGGGCGTGGGCCCCGGTTTTCACCTGCGCCTTACCCATCGCAACCATGCTGTTCCAATCTTCCTCGAGCAGATGGTTTCTGAATTTTTTACTTCCGTTGGTGTTGGTCCTTTCTCCGATAAAAAAGGGAGGGGGTTCCTGGTCCAACTCTTTTCGGCTGTAGAGGGAAGTGAGGGCGGATTTTGTCCTGCGGGCAGTTTCAGTGTCCCCCAGGAGGATTGGTCGTCGGGCTTTAGTAAGCCGGGGAATGCGGTTTCGCAGCTCGGCGATAAAGGAGGGACCGGTACCGCAACAGCCCCCGATAACATCCACCCCGAAATCAGTCACAAAGGAGGTAAGCACATCGGCGAATTCCTCCTCCTGCAGCGAGTATACAAGTTCTCCCTCTTTGTGCTCCGGGAAGCCGGCGTTGGGCATGCAGAATATGGGGCCGGGAAACTGACGACTTAATTCTTCAATATGGGGCCGCATTTCCCTCGGGCCGGTGGCACAGTTTATGCCTAGGACATCTATGTCCATTGGGATTAGTGCGGAGGTCACAGCGTGGATATCGGAGCCTACAAGCAGTGACCCGTTTGCTTCCACCGTTACAGACACAATCAAGGGAAGCTGTGTCTTTTGGTCTGCTAAAGCGTCTTTGATTGCGGTTATCGCAGCTTTTATTTGTAGAAGGTCCTGTGCAGTTTCAATAATAAAGAGGTCTACCCCTCCCTCTAGTAAACCGAGGGCTTGCTGGAAATATGAGTAATGCAGGGTATCAAAATCGGCCTGACCTAAACTGGGGAGTTTGGTCCCCGGCCCTAGACTCCCGGCTACAAATACCGGGGTTACCGGGGCCTCCGGGGTTTGAACAGGACCCTCGTCGTCCTGGGCTGATGTGTCCGTGCCCTGAAAATAGCGAGAGGTGTAGGCATCCCGCTCATGTACCGCCAGGCGTGCGGCGGCGGCGTTTATTTCACGGGTGCGGTCTTCTATGCCGTATTCGGCAAGCACAACTCGGTTTGCACCGAAGGTGTTTGTCTCGATGATGTGTGCCCCCGCTTCAAGGTATCGGCGGTGAATGGCGGCAATCTTATCGGGTGCGGAAAGGGTGAGTATCTCATTGCAGCCGGGATAATCTCCCCATTCACTATCCTGAATATGAAGTTTTTGAATCTCGGTACCCATAGCACCGTCAAAGAGGACAATACTGTTTTGGAGATGTGTAAGAAAATCCATCATCGCTCCTTATAAAAGAAAAAATATTATCAGAGAGCACGAATTATGCCAATGACAAAAGCGAAAAGTCGGTAAGAACGGAAAACAGGCATACCCTCTTCTATATGACAAAAATAGTGAAAATAGAGCAAAAACCCCCAAATAAGTCCATTTAAAAATCTAAAAAAAGAATTTGTTTTATTTTACTAAACATTGTATAATATATTGAACTTACAAAACCAATATATAGATAAGGAGAGAAAAGCTTTGGCACGTGGAAAGCCTGAGATTGATAAGGAAAAATGCAAAGGGTGTTCTTTGTGCATTAGTGCATGTCCTAAGAACATATTAAAGATGTCGGATGACTTTAACAAGCAGGGGGTCGCGTACGCTACCTGTATAGATGAAGATTCATGTATCGCCTGCAATTTTTGTGCGATGATGTGTCCTGATATGGTAATTAAAGTACTGAAGTACGTGTAGGGGGATGAGTATGAGTGAAAAGATTTTAATGAAAGGCAACGAGGTCCTTGGTGAAGCAGCTATTATCGCCGGGTGCCGCTACTACTTCGGATATCCGATTACTCCTCAGAATGAGGTCCCCGCATATATGTCGAGGCGGCTTCCGCAGGTAGAGGGTACATTCCTTCAGGCGGAGAGCGAACTTGCGGCTATTAATATGGTATTCGGAGCTTCCGCCGCGGGTGCACGGGTTATGACTTCATCATCTTCACCCGGAATCAGCTTGAAGCAGGAAGGAATTTCATACCTGTCCGGCGCTCAGCTTCCGGCGGTAGTGGTAAATATGATGCGCGGCGGTCCCGGTCTGGGTAATATTGCCGGTGCCCAGGGTGACTATTTTCAAGCTACCCGGGGCGGAGGTAACGGAGACTACCGCACGGTAGCTTTAGGCCCGGCGACTGTACAGGAACTGGCCGATCTGACGATCAAAGCCTTTGATATTGCCGATAAATATCGGGTTGTTGTGATGATTATGGGCGATGGGTTCCTTGGACAAATGGCCGAGGGCGTAGCTTTACCCGAGCCGACTAATCTGAAGTTTGAAAAACCCTGGGCGCTGACCGGTGCAAAGGATAGAAAACAAAATATAATCGCCTCTCTTCGGTTGAACCCCGAGGATGCGTTGGAAAAGCTGAACGATGAATTGCAGGCGACCTATAAAGAGATAACCGAAAATGAGACAATGTCGGAATCCTATATGACCGATGATGCGGAGTATCTGCTGGTTGCCTATGGTACTTCTTCAAGAATTTGCCGATCAGCACTTCGTGTATTGCGAAATGAGGGAGTAAAGGTCGGGCTTTTCCGTCCGATTACCCTGTGGCCCTTCCCCGAAAAGGAGCTTTTAAAAGCTGCCGACGGTGTGAAAAAGGTGCTGACCGTAGAAATGAGTGAGGGACAGATGCTGGAGGATGTAAAACTAACGTGTAACGGCACCAAGGATATAGATTTTTACGGGAGGACCGCTGGTATGCTGCCCGATATTGATGAAATTGTGAGGAGGGTAAAGAGTTATGGAAAGTAAAGGCGCACAATTCGAATATATATACGATAAACCGAATTCCCTAGTTGATGTAAAAACCCACTACTGCCCGGGCTGTGGTCACGGTATAGTGCATAAACTGGTGGCCGAGTCACTTGATGAACTGGGAGTGCAGGACAAAACGATTTTAGTTGCCCCGGTAGGTTGTTCGGTTCTGGCCTACAACTACTTGGATGTAGACGGCTGCGAGGCCGCCCACGGACGGGCGCCGGCGGTGGCAACCGGGCTTAAACGGGTGCATCCCGATAATATTGTTATTTCCTATCAGGGCGACGGCGATCTGCTGGCTATCGGTACCGCCGAAACCATTCATGCGGCAAACCGGGGTGAAAACATTACAGTAATTTTCGTGAACAACGCGATCTACGGGATGACCGGGGGGCAGATGGCTCCCACCACAATGGATAAGCAGGTAACAAAAACAACACCCTACGGTCGTGATACCTCGGATGTAGGTTTTCCGATACGTGCGTGCGAGATGCTGGCCACCCTCGAACGGCCGGTTTTCATCGAGCGTACCTCGGTACATAATGTTAAAAGTATCATGAAGGCCAAAAAAGCGATTAAAAAGGCTCTGCAGAACCAGGCGGAGGGAAGGGGCTACTCTTTTGTTGAGGTCCTTTCAATGTGTCCTACCAACTGGGGGGTAGATCCGCAAACAGGAGCAGACTGGGTAAAAGATACCATGGTCCCCTACTATCCGTTGGGAAATTTTCGAGACCGGTAAGGCCGGGTATGAAACAGGACGAAAGGAGCGAAAGAGTATGACTGAAAAAATTATATTTGCTGGATTCGGAGGACAGGGAGTTCTACTGTCGGGTAAGCTTCTGTGTATTGCCGGTATGCGGGAAGGTAAGTATGTGTCGCATATACCTTCCTACGGTGCCGAGATGCGCGGGGGTACCGCCAACTGTCAGGTTATTATTTCAGATGAAGAGGTCGCCTCTCCGGTGGTATTCCATCCGGATATCGCTATTGTGTTGAACACTCCTTCTCTTATTAAGTTTGAGCCGCGGGTAAAACCCGGGGGGCTGCTTATTTACAACAGCTCGCTGATCGATCAAAAGCCCTCCCGCACTGATATTACGGTGGTTGATATTGCCGCCAACGAGATCTCTGAAGAGCAGGGGTCGAACCGATCGGCCAATATGGCCGTTATCGGCACACTTTTAAAGCATAAACCGGAACTTGCTTCAATAGAATCTGCTGTTGCAGCACTGGAAGAGGCGGTTTCCGCTCGTAACCGGAAGTTTAATCCGGTTAACGAAAAGGTGCTTAGGGCCGGCTACGCCGCGTAGTCCGTTATTTTTACATACACCTATCAGGGCGGCGGGTATCCGCCGTCCTGTTTTGTAAAAGGGCAAAGCAATTTTGCAAAACCCCTGTGAAAGCGAACTACAAAATCTAGGTATTTCTGTTTTTGCAGGGGATTTTTTTGTGGCCGGTAGTCTTAGCTGTCTGAAAAAACAGGATCGAAAAATATAGGATCGATTGGATTGTCCAATTTTGTTCGGGGATAAGCGTGTAAAAAATCCACAAGTACCTTAGCACTGGATTTAGTGATGTTTTCGTTCAAAAAGTACTCGTACAGTCTACGGATGTAATCGCGTATCTCATTTCCGGCGGAAAGAGTATTCCCCCGGCCTGTAAAAAGCGCGTCAATTATCTCGTAGGCATTTTTCTTCTCAAAGGGAAAACTATTTGAAGTAAGGGTGAAAAGGCCCGCGGCTACACAGTTTACGCTGTGCTGTTTAATAAGAAGAATGCTGTCGGTAATGAGTACCGCCTGTCGCCATAGGTAATCCTTCTCTGTCTTGTACATAGCGGGGTCCTTGGCATATTTATCAATGACACTGCTGATAAAGGTGTAGTTCAGGCCTACAATTTCAACATGCAGTGAAGGGATACAATGCAGATGCGGGTCAAAAAGATGAATCACCTTAAAGTAAAGGCCGCCGATATAACGGGGACGATTTGTTGTTGACTGAATCTGAAGATATACCTTGGCACTCTCCAGGTAGAGGGAATTCAGTTTCTCAACAAACTGAATAATGTCATGTAAGGACTGCCTCCCGAATTCACGATACACGAAGGATATTGATTTGATCCACAAGCTGGTAAAACTAAGATAGATAGAAACATGATGAGGTTGAAAGGGAATTTTATTATCAAGAGGATGGTCGACCCATGCTACAGGACGCTTTCTTAACTTATATTTCCTCATCAATTGGGGGGCGAAAAAGTGAGACCAGATAGTATGTATAAAATGAAGGCCGCAAGCTCGGGTACGCTTTTTCAACATAAAAAGGCACACATAAAATACTGTGTTTTTTCCACTGATGCGATTTTTTTGTGTAGCCTGTATTTCCTTTAGGGAAGAAAGCAGATCCATATGCCGGCCTCAATTCTTTTTTTTGGGGTCTTTTCATTTGAATAATACGATAGCTTCAGCTGTGTATCAAGCCTTTATTTAATGGCGTCTTACAAGTACGGAATCGAAGCCTAGAGTGGATAGTGTAGTGAGAAGTGGATCTAAATCAGGTTCATCTACCTCCGTCAGCACAACACGAATATGTCCGTTACCGGAATCTTCAAACTCAGGGTGCATACCCCGCTTATAGAGTCGGGAATGAAGCTGCTGTGCGTTTTTACGGGCAGCGAAGGAGGCAATTTGGATGGAATAGTGGGACACCTCGGAGGGGGTATGGTCGGGAGTACGGATGGTGTGGACCCTTACAGGTGCTATGCCTGCGCCCATCATGCCGATTTCTACGGCTGCAGCCCGGGAGAGATCGATAATTCTGCCTTCCACAAAGGGGCCTCGATCGTTTATCCGAACTTGCACGCTTTTTCCGTTTTTTAGATTGGTAACCTCAACAATAGTGCCGAAGGGGAGGGTTTTATGTGCGGCAGTGAGTGTGTTGGTATCAAAGGTTTCACCGTTTGCTGTCTGACGTCCCTGGAATTTGCCGCCGTACCATGAGGCATAGCCGGTTTCACTAAAAGCAGATAGTACAGGTATAAGAGACAAAATCAAAGTATATAGTAAAACTGAAGGTAGTTTTTTCACAGTTCCCCCATTGCTTTCGGCTGAGTGCTGCTCATGCCCAGCTGCTCAT
>CAZDFY010000029.1:16718-19981 GCA_964504785.1 uncultured Sediminispirochaeta sp.
AGCTGCTCATGCCCTTTTTTCGGCGTATTACCGGATCAACTAAAACTATAACTGAAATCATAACACAACGCCTCCTTCGGTTCCATTGAACAAGACAGTTTTTATAGATATAATGCGCGGCTATGAAGGGAAATACATTTCATTGGGCAGATAGTACTGCTGAAAAAATAATACGACAAAAGGGTGAAAAAGATACCTATGTATGCGCTTCGGGGATCACTCCCTCGGGGACAGTCCATATCGGTAATTTTCGTGAGATAATTTCGGTCGAGTTGATTGTACGCGCCCTGCGGGACCAGGGCAAGGATGTGCGGTTTATATACTCGTGGGACGATTACGATGTGTTTCGTAAAGTACCAAAAAACATGCCGAATCAGGAACTGCTGCAGGAATATCTGCGCAAACCGATTACCATTGTACCGGATACCGCCGGCGGGTACAGCAGTTATGCCGAGGCCAACGAGAAGGCGCTGGAGGGGCTGTTGCCTGAGGTGGGGGTTGAACCGGAGTATATTTACCAGGCCCATCGTTACCGCAGCTCTTATTATGCCGAGGGTATTCGCACAGCCCTGGAGCACAGGGATACAATTCGGGATATACTCAACGAACATCGCACTACGCCGCTGCCCGAAGGGTGGTGGCCTGTTTCGGTATTCAGTACCTTTACTGATCGTGACAATACTACCGTACTAGGCTGGGACGGAGAGTGGGGGGTCCGCTATCGATGTGAGGATACCGGTAATGAGGAGACCCTTGATCTGCGTAAAACCAGCGCGGTCAAACTGCCCTGGCGGGTAGATTGGCCCATGCGATGGTGCCGGGAAGGGGTAGATTTTGAACCCGCCGGGAAAGATCACCATTCGGAGGGCGGTTCCTTCGATACCGGACGCCGGATAGTAAGCGAGGTTTTTGGAGGAGAAGCCCCGGTAACCTTTCAATATGATTTTATTCGTATCAAAGGGCGGGGAGGTAAAATTTCCTCCTCCTCAGGTGAAGTCGTAGGATTGCCCGAGGTTCTCGAAATTTATCAGCCGGAGATAGTTCGTTATCTTTTTGCGGGGACCCGCCCAAACAGCGAGTTTGCGATATCCTTTGATTTGGATGTGCTTAAAATTTACGAAGATTATGATAAATGTGAGCGAATCTATTTCGGAGAACAGGAAGTAGGTGAGAAAAAACGCCAAAAGGAGGGTCGGATTTACGAGCTTTCTCAGATCCATGGGGTTCCTGAGAAAATGCCGGTCCAGATACCCTTTAGACATTTATGCAACCTTCTGCAGATTAACGCCGGAGATGTTGCTACGGTGCTTGGGCAAATTGAAAAAGAAAATAAGCTTGATGAAGAACAACATCGCCGGATGGAAGTTCGCGCCCGGTGTGCCTGGAACTGGATTACCCGTTTCAGCCCCGAGGATTTCCGTTTCCGGCTGCAGACTGCCGATGATCCGAAGGTTGAAGTAGACGAACAGAAGATGAGATTACTGGGGGGGCTCAAAACAGAAGTCGAGAAGCTTGATCAGCACGATGAAAAGAGTTTTGGAACTGCGATTTACGATATTGCCCGGGCTGAAGAGGTAGAGCCGAAGGATCTGTTTAATTTGGTGTACAGGGTCCTGATAGGAAAAGAGAAGGGGCCGAGGCTGGCAGGGTTTATAATGACTGTTGGAAAATCGAAGGTCCTCGAAATTCTATCGCGCTACTGTTAATGAATAAGCTTCTGTAATAATTGGTCCCGGCTGCGCCATTTGGGGTCTACCTTAACCCGCAGATCAAGTTTTACCGCATAGGGAAAAATCTCCGCCAGTTGCCCTTCGGCGGAGACCCTTATTTTTTTTATCATAGACCCTTGTTTTCCGACAATTATCCCTTTTTGTGATTCCCTTTCAACATAGATCACCCCCCGGGCCCATAGCATGTGCCGTTCCTCCTTCATCTCCATGTCGGCAATTTCGACATAGAGGGCATGGGGCAATTCTTCCCGGACCCGGTTGACCGCTTGCTCACGGATAATCTCGGTGATGCGGAACTCCGGGTCCTGGTCGGTGTAATACTCCCTCGGATACATAAGTTCCCCCTCGGGGGCCTGCAAAAAAAGTCCCGCCACCAAGTCTTGCACACCGGTACCTTTCAGGGCGGAAATGGGGTATGCCAGGGAGCGGGGAAGCTGCTCGGCAATCTTCTGTTGGACCGCCGGCAGATGGGACGGGTTAAGGTCCGTTTTATTCATCGCCGTAATAACCGGTTTTCCGCTTGAGGTCAGGACCTGCATAAGCTGGGTTTCTTCGGGTCCGGGGAGCCGGCGGGGGTCGAGTACGTAGAGAACGACATCGGACTCTTCGAGGGTTGAGTGGGCGAGCTGTTTGAGGTAGCGGTTAAATTTTTGCTGTGAATTGTGATAGCCGGGGGTGTCGAGGAATACCAATTGCCCCCGCTCTTCGGAGAGTATTCCGCGGACCGTGTTTCGGGTGGTTTGCGGTGAGGGTGCGGTAATTGAAACTTTATGACCGCAAATTTTGTTTAAGAGAGTTGATTTGCCCGATGAGGGGCGGCCGACTAATGCAATTAATCCGGATTTCATATGTTCATTGTAGTTAAATCCAGCCAAAGTGCAAGCATAGCAGAATTCCCGGGGGTGGACTTTTCTTATTTACAGTTTGTTAGTATACTTTTATACACGTACACTTTGATACTTTTGAGGTAAATATGATACGAAGCGAAAGCGAGCTACAGGAAGAAGAAAAAAACGAGGATAAAAAGCAAGGCCAGGAAATGCTGATAGAGCGAATGATGGAGGCCCGGACCATTCTCTTATCAGGAGAAATCAATAAAGAACTTGCTGAACGAGTAATCCGGCAGCTTATACTGCTTGAATCCAAGAGTGATGATCCCATAAAGGTGTTTATAGATTCTCCGGGGGGAGACGCGGATGCAGGATTTGCCATTTACGACATGATGCGTTTTATTAAACCGGATGTGTATATTGTCGGAATGGGACTTGTTGCAAGCGCCGCAGCTATAATACTGTTGGCCTCTCCGAAGGAGCACCGTATAGCCCTGCCGAATTCTCATTATTTAATTCATCAGCCCCTAAGCGGAATTCGCGGAGTGGCAACGGAAATTGAGATACACGCAAGGGAACTCGAAAAGCTCAGGGAAAAAATTAACAAGCTTATCAGTGAAGAAACCGGCAGGCCCGTGGAAAAGGTGGAAAAGGAAACCGACCGCGACTATTGGATGAACGCCGATGAAGCAATAGACTATGG
>CAZDFY010000029.1:20081-34679 GCA_964504785.1 uncultured Sediminispirochaeta sp.
AAAAGGAAACCGACCGCGACTATTGGATGAACGCCGATGAAGCAATAGACTATGGTCTTGTGTCTAAGATTGTGAAAACCCGGAGTGAATTGGGAGTCTAAGCACTTTAAGAGGACATTTCGATATGTTCTTTTACTATGTCAAATATGCTGCGTAAAGTTTCCGCTTCAATCTATAAATTTTTTTTTGAAATTGAAGCAGAGAAGCAGTGAAGGCCTCTACTAGAAGTAGGAGGCCCTTATGAAAAACTATTGTAAAGGCCCCGGACGGGGTCTTTTCTTTTGTGTTCTTCTTCAGTTGATAATATCCTGCGGCGGATGTTCTTTGGGAATGTTTCCGGGAGTAAAGCCGGAGGAGATCTCACTACTGAGCTACAATGTACAGAACCTCTTTGATGATGTGCATGATGGAAACGAGTATCCAGATTATGATCCTTCCGGGGATAACTGGAATTCGAATTTATATCATATGAAGTTGCTGCATATCTCGGATGTACTAAGCAGGTTCCCCGAGGGCGGGGCGGATATTCTTATGCTGCAGGAAGTGGAGAACCATAACGCCTTGGACACTTTAAATGCCCATTATTTAAAAGGGACGGGCTATCGCCACTGCTGTATCTCAAACTGCGGGGATTCTGCTGTGAATACAGCGATCCTCAGCAGATATCCAATTAAAAATGTAATGGCCCATAGCGTGTCCCTCGATGGGCGGCCGGCGGGACGTCCGATCCTTGAGTGTGAAATAGAGCTGGATGAAATAAGGGTCTGCCTGCTAAACTGTCATTGGAAGTCGAAATCCGGGGGTGCTGAGGAAACTGAGCCCCTGAGACGGGCAGCAGCGGCAGTAGTGACCGAACGTATCCTTCAGATATACGCACAGGATCCACAGAGGCCAATTATCCTGGCGGGCGACTTAAATGAGTGTATAGATGAATGGGAGCGGGAGGAGCGAGCATATTTCACCGCTCTTATGGACCACGGCGGGTACGAAGGGCTACCTGCGTATCAGCGTAAAAAAAGCCTTGGAGTTACCGGTACACCCGTCGATGGGGAGGTGGGAAATGAAAAAGTGGTATTATTGTCTCCCTGGTTAATTGAACCGAGGCCTTCACGGGGCAGCTATGCCTATCAGGGGTCGTGGGAGACTATTGATCATTTCCTTTTGAGTCCTTCCCTCAGGGATGGGCAGGGCCTGGAGTTTGACGATTTTCAGGTTGTTCGGGATGAACAGCTGCTCAACAACGAGGGCTTTCCTTTACGCTGGATATCCGAGTTGGAAAGCGGGTATTCCGATCATTTACCCCTATTATTGCGGTGCCGCCTCAAGTGAAAAAGATGCGTATGCTGCATTCTTGTGATGAAGTTTTTAGCTGGGCCGTTCATCCCTTTTTACAAGATTTTCAATTTTGCGATAACGAACAAGAAGGGAATCGAAGATTCTGGTAAAATTCTTAAGATGAGTTGAAGCGGTTGCGAGCTCCTTATCGAAGGCGGACATCTCTTGCTGCACCTCGTAGAGGCGGGAGATTATTTCTTCTGCCTGCTGTGGAAAGTTAAAGCCCCGTAATCCGTATGCTACCGTTTGTAAATAGAGGAATATATTGGCAGGACCTACGGGAACTACCTTTTCATTGAGAATTGCCACGGAAAGTTCGCTGTCTTCAACAAAACAGTTGTAGTATAAGGCTTCCGAGGGTACGTACATAAGTGCGAATTGGAGAGTACCTTGGTCGGGGCGTATATATTTTTCGGCAATGCTTCGGGCATGTTGTATAAAAGTCCGCTTTACCTGGGGGGGTATCTTTTTTCCCTGATTATTCTGGGATAGAACCTCACGAACACTTTGAAAGGGAAATTTTGCATCTACCGCGACAAGATAATTCCCCATAAAAATAACGGCGTCGGCCCGGGTGCCGTCTTTGAACCCGTATTGCAGGGCAAATGATTCTTGGGGAAGCCAATTATGGAGAAGTTCCCCCAGCAGTTTTTCCCCTACATCTCCCCTGGTGCGCGGCAGAATAAACAGCGAGCGCAGCTCGTCGATGTTACCGGATATTTTCTCAAGTTCCTTTAGGCGCCCCTGTAGTTCACCCACAGACCAGTCGTTTTTTTGACGATTGTTATGTTTCCAAAGTATGAGGAGCACCACCAGGGCACACAGTAATACGACACTTATCGACCATGAAATAAGTAATGGTATGCTCAGGGATGATGTCATTTTTTACACTTAACTTTCCGTTGTCCCCTCAGGGTCTTCGGTTCCCTCTTGTTGCTCTTCCTCTGCCTCGTCACTGTTGACCTGATAGAATAGGTGTTCAAGTTCAAGAGCAATATTAACGTTATGAATAGTGGTGCTGCCGGGACAGTCGTTGCGGGTGCACTTTAGTTCAACCGGGGCAAAGTTTAGAATGCCGCGGATACCGGCGGCGATAAGTCGATCAAGTACCTTCGAAGCTTCCGAATCCGGCACTGCAATTATGGCCACTTTTATATCATGTTCCCGAACGTATTCTTCAAGCTTGTCCATACCGAAAATAGGCACACCGCTGGTGTTGTGGACATTCTCAGGGTGGATATCAAAGCCGGCAACTATTTCTATACCGTCGGTATTGAAACCGCTGTACTCCATGAGGGCTGTACCTATACGTCCGCAGCCGACAACTACCACATGTTGAGGACGGTCTCGCCCTAAAATCTTATCAAGTTTTTCAATTAACGTATCAATATTGTATCCACCGCGTTTATTGCCGGGCAAATTAAGGGTAGAGAAGTCCTTACGTACAAGTGCAGGGGTTACCCCAATTGCATCTCCAAGGTTATTGGAGAATACCCGTTCAAAGCCGAGAGCTTTTAACTTGTAGAGCAATCGTTTGTACTTGGTCAGCCGTAAAATGAAGTCTTTATTCATAGAATGTCCCCGTTGTGGTTTAATAAAGTGTAGATTTCTAAATGAAATCTGTTATAATTAAAGTTGTGAATCAAACCCACCCAAACCAACAATTTAAATATGCTGGTGTCACATATAAACTAGGTTTGAGACTGTTTATAGTGTTTATATGTGCACACATTCACATTAAGTTATATAATAATAGTAGATCTTTTGTAAAAAATCAATTAAAACCTGAAAAAATCACAATATTCAATTTTAATAGTGCTTTTTTTATTGATTTTTTTTTAATTATTTTCTACTATTTGCGTACATACAAATACAGGATAATACCGCACCTCGTAGTGCGGCATGAAATGGAGGTTCCATGACTGTGAAAAGCGATGTTGAGATTACTTTTTCCCAGGAGCTCCTGGACCACATAGAGAAGTGGCGTGAGAAACCGGGTAATCTCATCATGATTCTACACGGAGTACAGGAAGAGTTTGGTTACATACCCCGTGAGGCGGCAAAGAAGGTAGCTAGATTATTAAATGTACCCCTGGCTAAAATCTACGGAGTAGTCACTTTTTATCATTACTTTAAGCTCAATAAACCCGGTAAGTACAACATCCAGGTGTGTATGGGAACTGCCTGTTATCTAAAGGGCGGTGAAGATATACTTAATGAGCTGGAGTCTGTGCTAGGTATCGGGGTAAACCAGGTCACCTCGGATGGACAATTTTCCATTGAGGCGGTGCGCTGTGTTGGGGCCTGTGGTCTGGCACCGGTACTTATTGTTGGTGAAGATGTATACGGTAAGTTGACTAAAGATCGTCTTCCGGAAATTCTTGCGAAATATCAGGAGAAATAATGCATCGTACCATCTGTGATTTTGCACTTGACCTTGTGCAGAATTCGATTGAAGCGCATTCAACACTTATAATGCTCGATTTCTTTGAAACAGAAGAAGATCTTACAGTATTTGTGGCGGACAACGGTTCGGGGATGAGTCCTGAACAGTTGGAAAAGGTGCGGGATCCTTTTTTCACCGATGGTATAAAGCATACAAAGCGGGATGTAGGTTTAGGTATAGCCTTTCTTGCCCAGGCAATAGAGATGTCCGGGGGAGAGTTTGATATAGATTCTCGGGAAGGGCAGGGTACGTCTGTTAAGTTTCGGTTTGATAAAACTAATATTGACACACCACCGGTTGGAAACGGGGCGCATACATTTTTTGCCGCCCTTACTTATCCGGGGGAGTTCGAGATGGTTATAAACCGAAAGTTCAAAAATAGTGCCGTTGTGTATTCTTACTCGCTTACAAGATCGGAACTGTCGGAAGCAGTAGGTGGCTTAGATACCTCCGGGTCTTTGCGCTTGCTTCGGACGTATCTCCAGTCACAGGAAGAAATATCGGAAGAACAGGCCCTAGGCCGAATGAATTAGTGTAAAGGAGCAAGCTATGGCTAAAATGACTTTAGAAGAGTTACGAAAGCTGCGGGAAGAACAAAAAGAGAGTTTGTCCCGAAGAAGTACAGAAAATAAAGATATTCAAATAATTGTTGGAATGGGTACCTGCGGAATTGCCGCCGGTGCGAAGGAAACCTTAAATGCTTTCATCGAAGAGCTGGAAGAACAGGACCTGAAAACCGTCAGAGTGACCCAGACCGGTTGTATGGGGCTCTGCTACGTGGAACCCACCGTTGAAGTAGTAATGCCGGATATGCCCGATGTAATCTACGGCAACGTAGATCCCGAGATTGCCCGTAAAATCATCCGCAAGCATATTCTGAATAAGACAATGGTCAACGATCATGTCTTTGATCGTCCGGCGGCTGATATTGTAGAAGAGGGAGGCGATCAGTAATGGCGGCATTTACCAACTTTATTCTTGTATGCGGCGGAACCGGGTGTGAGGCCGCTAAAGCAGACCAGATCTTCAAAAATCTCATCCATGAATGTGAACATCAGGGTGTGAAGGATAAGGTCCAAGTTGTAAAAACAGGCTGTTTCGGTTTTTGTGAACAGGGCCCGATTGTAAAGGTTCTTCCTGAAGAGGCTTTTTATGTACAGGTAACCCCTGAAGATGCAAAAGAGATTGTATCCGAGCACATTGTAAAGGGGCGCGAAGTATCTCGGCTCCTCTATGATAAATCCGAAAGCAAAAAGCGAGCTCAGATCGATGAAATGGACTTCTATCAGAAGCAGTTCCGGGTTGTCCTGCGTAACTGCGGAGTGATTGATCCTGAGCAAATAAATGAGTACCTCGCCCGTGACGGATATGTAGGTCTTGAAAAAGCACTCTTTGATATGAAACCAGATGACATTATTGAGGAGCTCAAGACTTCCGGTCTGCGGGGCCGTGGTGGTGCCGGGTTCCCTACCTGGATGAAGTGGAACTTCACCAAAAAAGTAGAGGACGATCAAAAATACGTTGTGTGTAACGCCGACGAAGGCGACCCCGGTGCCTACATGGACCGTAGTACCCTCGAGGGTGATCCCCACAGTATTTTGGAAGCAATGACCATCGCCGGGTATACCGTCGGTGCGAATTACGGATATATTTACATCCGCGCCGAGTATCCGCTGGCGATTCGCCGCTTGAAAATAGCGATGGATCAGGCTCGTGAATACGGGGTGCTGGGCGACAATATTCTTGGCAGCGGCTTTAACTTTGATATAGAGATCCGCCTCGGTGCCGGTGCCTTTGTATGTGGTGAAGAAACCGCACTGCTTCGTTCAATAGAAGGCGAGCGGGGTATGCCGACTCCTCGGCCTCCCTTTCCGGCTACCAAGGGTGTCTTTGATCAGCCGACTGTAATAAACAATGTAGAGACTTGGGCGAATGTTCCCATCATCGTAATGAAGGGTGGTGAATGGTTTTCCAAAATCGGGAGTGAAGATTCCAAAGGAACAAAGGTATTCGCCCTTACCGGTAAGATAAGAAACTCCGGCTTGGTAGAAGTGCCGATGGGAACAACTCTCCGGGAAATAGTCTTTGATATCGGCGGCGGTATCCCCGACGGTAAAGAGTTTAAGGCGGTCCAAACGGGAGGTCCTTCGGGGGGTGTCATCACCAAGGATTACCTCGATACTCCGATCGATTATGTACACCTCCAGGAACTTGGGTCTATTATGGGCTCCGGTGGTATGATTGTAATGGATGAGGACGACTGTATGGTCGATGTGTCTAAGTTTTACCTTGGGTTCACTGTTGACGAATCCTGCGGTAAATGCGCTCCTTGTCGTGTGGGCGGGCGTACCCTTTACAATATACTCGATCGAATAACCCAGGGTGAGGGCGAGATGGAAGATCTTGATAAGATCAAATCTATTGGCCATGCAATGCAAAAAGCCTCACTCTGTGGTCTCGGACAAACAGCTCCCAACCCTATTCTCTCAACAATGCACTATTTTGAAGATGAATATAAGGCACATATTAAGGACAAGCGGTGTCCCTCAGGACATTGTAAGAACCTTATTTCCTACCATATTCTGGCAGACAAGTGTATTGGGTGTGGATTGTGTGCCCGTAAGTGTCCGGTAAACGCGATTAACGGTGAAATCCGGCAGCTGCATTCAATCGATCAGGATATCTGTATCAAGTGCGGTGAATGTTACAATGTATGTAAGTTCGACGCAGTGTACGTTCGATAACGACCTTTATTGAAGGAGGAACCAGTGGAAACTGTAAACATAAAAATCAACGGCGAGCCGTTAGAGGTAGAAGCAGGTACGACTATCTTAAGCGCGGCCAAAAAGCTGAATATCAATATTCCGACACTCTGCTATCATTCGGACCTTCCTGCCTGGGCGGCCTGCGGAATCTGTGTAGTTAAGTTGGAGAATTCTCCGAAGATGGTGCGGGCATGTGCTACCCCGGTATCGGAGGGAATGGGTATTATCACCCACGACCCCGAACTGCACCAGATTCGAAAGACGGTAATTGAGCTTATTCTCTCGACCCACCCCAATGACTGTCTCATGTGCGGTCGTAACCAGAACTGTGAACTCCAGTCTCTGGCGGCAAACTTCGGTGTTCGCGAACAGCCCTATGAGGAGCGCCTGCGGGATATCCCGAAGGACGACTCTACACCGTCTATCATTCTTAACCCAGAAAAGTGCGTAAACTGCGGACGCTGTGCGAACGTGTGTCAAATGCTGCAGGACGTATGGGCCCTTGAGTTTGTCGGGCGCGGTGAAAACACCCGAATTGCCCCCGCGGCTGACGCGCCTCTGGCGGACAGTCCATGTATTAAGTGCGGCCAATGCTCGGCCCACTGCCCGGTGGGTGCAATTTATGAAAAGGACGAAACATCCAAACTACTTTCAGCTATTCGGGATGAGAACAAATATGTGGCAGTGCAAATTGCTCCTGCGGTACGTGTAGCAGTGGGTGAGGCCTTCGGCTATGAACCTGGTGAAATTTCTACCGGGAAAATCTACGCGGCCCTACGGCGCCTGGGTGTAGATGCGGTGTTCGACACCAACTTTTCCGCCGACTTGACTATCATGGAAGAGGGCACCGAGTTTGTAAAGCGACTGACCGAGGGTTCCGGGGAGATACCACAGTTGACAAGCTGCTGCCCCGCCTGGACCGATTACATGGAAAAGTATTTTTCCGACATGATCCCATATTTCTCAACGGCTAAATCACCGATGATGATGCAGGGCTCAATAACCAAAACCTACTACGCACAAAAGATCAACAAGTCGCCGGCGGAGATCTACTCGGCGGCGATCATGCCCTGTACGGCCAAGAAGTATGAAATCACGCGCTGTGAGAATATGTACTCCTCCGGCGAACAGGATGTAGATGTAGTGCTTACCACCCGTGAGTTGGCTCGTCTTATACGGTCCGCCGGCATAGACTTCAGGACCCTGCCGGATGAAGCGGCGGACAGCCCAATCGGAAAATATTCCGGTGCCGGTACCATCTTTGGTAATACCGGCGGAGTTATGGAGGCGGCCCTCCGGACTGCCTACAACCTTGTGACTGGAAAAGAAATGCCCGATATGAATATCCAGGCCGTCCGCGGTATGGAGGGAGTACGATCAGGTGAGGTTGAAATAGAAGGTAAAAAGATTCGTGTGGCGGTTGCCCACGGAATGGCAAATATCAGCAAGGTGCTCCGGGAAGTACAGAAAGCAAAAGCGGAGGGAAAAGAACCTCCCTACCATTTTATTGAAGTTATGGCGTGTCGAGGCGGATGTATCGCCGGCGGAGGACAGCCCTACGGCACAACCGATGAAGTTCGTGAAAAACGGATCGCCGGGCTTTATAAGGACGATGAAAAGTCGGAAGTTCGTGCATCCCATCAGAACCCTGAAATTAAGCAGATTTATAAAGAGTTCCTCGGTAAACCGCTGGGAGAAAAGTCGCATGAACTGCTGCACACGGTATATACTTCACGGCCAATTTATCAAATATAAGATGTAGCACTAGATATTTTACAGGGCCGCCCGGTACTATTCGGGCGGCCCTATTTAGTGGTGCTTAGTGGTGCTCCCGGCAGGGGTGCTCCCCTTTGAAAATGAAAAACCTCACTAGTTCCTCACAATTTTATGTTGATTCGCCCTGGAAAATAATCAAAGATGCTTATACATTGATAGTTAGGGGGGCGTAATGAAAAATGATACCCGTTTAAAAACCTTTGTAATAGATACTAATGTATTCATTCACAAGCCGGATGCAATCCTCTCCTTTAAAGATAATGAGGTAGTGGTTCCGCTCTGGGTTTTAGAAGAGCTTGATAAGCTGAAAACCTACAGCGACGAGCGGGGACGCAATGCACGACACTCTATCAGGTTTCTTGACGGTCTCACTAAGCAGGGGGACATTCATCAGGGAGTAAGGATGGAGAACGGCTCGACCCTCAGGGTGCTGCTCGATTATGATCACGATCTGCATGTAGATTTGATTGATGACAAACCGGACAATAAAATACTTTTAACCGCGCTTACCCTCCAGAAGCGGGGACGACGGGTTTTTTTCGTGTCCAAGGACATCAATGCAAGAGTAAAGGCAACCGCCCTCGGATTGAAGGCTGTAGACTATGAGAAACAAAAGGTAAATATAGCAGAGCTTTATCAGGGTTTTCGTGCGGGTGACATATCCCTCGACACGTATCAGGAGCTACAGACAAAGGAACGAATTCCGTGGAATGAAGAACTGCGCCCCAATGAGTTTGTGGTCCTTCACGATAAAGGCCACGAGGAACCCTCCCTTGGCCGCTACCAGCCGGATACAAATGAACTGCAGGCAATTTTTCCTATTCCCGGAAGCATTAGCGGTATTAAACCCCTCAATATTCAGCAGGAAATGGCCTTTGAATTGCTTTTGGATGAATCTATTTCTCTTGTGACCCTTATGGGGAAGGCCGGTACCGGTAAAACACTGTTGGCAATTGCCGCGGGGCTCAAGAAGGTGTTTGACGACGGCGCCTATAAAAGGCTTTTAATTTCACGGCCTGTAATGCCCCTGGGTAAAGATATTGGGTATCTGCCGGGGGCCAAAGAAGAGAAGCTTTCCCATTGGATGCAGCCCCTGTTTGACAATATGGAGTATATCCTGTCGGTCCACAAAAGGCCGAATCTAAAAACAATAGAATCGATCATTGGAAGTAACCAGGTAGAAATTGAGGCTATAACATATATCAGGGGACGTTCTTTGCCGAACTTGTATATTATAGTCGACGAGGCCCAAAACCTTTCACCCCATGAGATAAAAACTATTGTAAGCCGTGCCGGGGAAGATACCAAAGTTGTCTTGACCGGAGATCCCTATCAGATAGATACCCCCTATCTCGACAGTAACTCTAATGGTCTCAGCTATCTGGTAGAGTCATTTAAAGGGCAGAGAAATTTCGGGCATGTGGTACTGGAGCACTCCGAGCGAAGTGTGCTGGCGGAGCAGGCGGCGGAGCTTTTATAACACAACACAGCGGCGAGGTTTGGAATGGCCCTATATGAAACTATTTACGATGAAATAAAAGAAGCTCTAGAGACCGGCCGGTTTAGTCCCGGCGCAAGATTGCCGTCGATTCGTGATATCGCCGCTGAAAGAGGCTGTAACAAACTCACGGTAAAAAGGGCCTTCGATCGATTAAAAGCAGAGGGATTTATTGAAAATAAAGTCGGCAGCGGCTCTTTTGTTAAGTACCCTGAACACACCCCCCCCGAAAAGAGCAGGATTTACCCCTTCCATTCCGCCTATATCTCCGCAGATTTTTTTCCTACCCGGGAAGCTGCTGGAATTATGGAAGACCTTTTTAAAGAAGAATCCGGCTTATTCGGCGCAGGTCCAACCGGTGGAGAAGCTGATCTAATTCAGGTCTTATCCGAGCGATATCGGGTCCCCGCTGCCACAAGCCTTATTATCAGTGGCGCTCAGCAGGGACTCAACTTGTGCAGCAGTCTCTATAACCTCAAAATATCAGAGCAGATGGTATTTGAGGACCCCACCTATTCCGGGGCGATTTCGGTGTTTAAACCGAAACAATTTGTTCCTCTTCAGAAGGATGGTCCCGACCTCCAGGTGTTGAAGAGGAAGGCGGCGGAGGGGGCGCGGTTTTTTTATACCATGCCGGAAGTACACAATCCTACGGGGATCAGCTATTCAAAAGAGAAAATGGAACAGATCGCGGACCTTGCGGGGGAATACGATTTAATTCTTATTGAGGATGATTATCTATCCGAATTTCTGCCCTACCGACCAATACGCTTTGTGGACCTCATACCGGAACGGACAATCTACATAAAGGGGCTTTCCAAAATCACTGCTCCCGGCATCCGTCTCGGGTTTATGACCGTACCAAAGGATTTGTATCAGAAGGTCTTATATAGAAAGTATTCGGCCGATATCGGTACCACTGCGTTGATGCAAAAATTTCTCTCGCGTTTTATCAAGGAAGGAGTACTTGACCGGCATATCCGCAATTGCAGAAGAGTAATGGAACAACGCAGGGAAAGGATATGCGGAATCATCGAAAAATATCCTTATCTGCACATCGATTGGGAACAAGCCGGATACAATTTATGGGTGAGAACTGAAATTTCCCTACACACACCGGATCCTCCCTGGGCCGAAGGAAAAAACTTTTCCCTATCTCCTGAGATGGAAAGCTACCTGCGTCTCTCTCTTATGGGAATAGATGATGAAAATTTCTCCCACGGGGCCGCCTTTCTTGATTCTCTCTTCGCCTCGCAGCGTAAAGGATTCGCACAACCAGTGTTATAACCGGTGTGATACATAAGGAGATATACATGAAAATTCGGGTTTTGGGCTCCGGGACCTCAAGCGGAGTTCCCGTTATTGGCTGCACGTGTCCGGTCTGCACTTCCGCCAATCCAAAGAACAGGCGCAGCCGTGCTTCGATCCTGGTTCAAACAAAGGATGCCGATATACTTATAGATACGGCCACTGAATTTCGCCTGCAGGCAATTGAAGCAGGGATAAGCAAAATTGATGCTGTGTTTTTTACCCATGCTCATGCGGACCATGTGCATGGTTTGGATGACCTTCGCCCCTTGAGCCATCATAAGGCTATTGAGGTGTATGCCGACACGCGTACCCGAGTAGAGATAGAAACACGGTTTAGCTATATTTTTGGTCCCCCCGGGCAGGGCGGTGGAGTACCTCAAATCAATATTCATACCCTCAAAGACAAGGGCAAAGACAAGGGCAAAAACAAGGGGGTGTCCATAAAAGGTGTGGAAGTACAGCCTGTACCGGTGTTTCACGGTAGGCTCCCGATATTAGGATATAGAATTGGGGGTTTTGCCTATTTAACCGACTGCAGTTTTATCCCTGAAGAGAGTTTTCCGCTCCTGGAGGGCCTTGAAGTGTTGATTATTGATGCCCTCCGTTATAACCCACATCCTACCCATTTTAGTATAGTTGAGGCGCTGGATATGATTAAGCGAATTGCCCCGCAGCGGGCATATCTGACCCATCTGTGTCATAGGGTAGAACACGAGGCAATATCACAAGAGCTGCCGGAGGGTATAGAACCGGCCTACGACGGCTTGGAGTTCCGGGTATAGAATTCCCGATTCCAGCTTGATTGCATTGTGAAGAACTTCTATACTTAATTTTATGGAGACGGCGGAGGATTTTGAAGTATTGATAGAAGACTCATTCGAACGGCTGGAACAAGTGGTGTCATCTAAAGCACTGGAGCGAATTTCAAGATTAGAAAGCAAATTGGAGCAGTTGGAGCAAGAATTAGATCAATTTCTCCAGAATGCCCCTATAGAAACAAAAACGGATTAGTTTTTTGGTGAATTTAACTCTGAATTATGCCGAAATAAATATCAGTATGAGACGAATTGTTATTCTTCTGCTTTTATTAATGACCCCATTTTTTATGTATGCCGAAGTTGTGTTTGAAGGCCTGCATTTGTCCTCCGATAATCGGTTGCTTTTCTCGATAAGAGCGGACAGCCCCCGCTACGGTACCTACACCACAGCCTTTTCACAGATCCTCGAAGGCAATGAGCTGCAGCAGCTTTCTTTCTTTCCGGAAAAGGTCACGTACCTTGAGCAATCAAAGCAGCTGCAAATACAAAATCGCTTTGGAATTTTCAGAACAACCCTTTCCGCCGATGGGAGGATCGTGCCCCCGAAGCTGGTGAAGGAGTTTCCTTCCTTTGCCAACGGAAAGGAAATATATTCAGGCAAGATTAGACAGGTCGGAAGCTCTCCTGATGGTCGGTATGTGCTGTTTATACGTTCCAATGAGTATGCCTACGGTTCCTTGGTGCTCCTGGAAGTTGATAGTGGTAAAACCCGCACAATTTCCGAGGATATAACAATTTCATATGAAGAACCAAGTGCCCTGTGGTCCCCCGATTCCCGCTATTTTGTATATGAGAAAAACGCCGAGTTGTATTACTTCTCAATGAATCAGTTGCAGCGTAATGAGGTAATGGATGAAGAGATGAGGCTGATAGGAGAAGGGACCCTCGCCAATGTGCAATGGACGGAACAGAATAGGCTCTATTATATTGATGATTCGGTATTATACCGAATTTTCAGTGCCGAGTTTTTTACCCGCTCCTTTTACAGTGATCTCCTTGATGCAGGACAGGTAATAGGGAAAGTTCCCTTTGAGTTTGATTCGAATTTCGACAGTTTTTATGTGTCCCCCGACGGGGCTAAGCTTCTATTCAATAAGGGCGGACGTAATCTGATTCTGTATTACATGAAGAATGACGATTATCTAAGTACCGGTTCTACAGTTTCACTGCCCTATCTCTATCTGCCCCGCAATACCAGGATCAAACGACTCCTGTGGTCTGATAAGGATTTAATTACTGTGCTTACAGGCAGTATTAAGGGAGGCAAAAGTAGTTCTTCCCTCTTCAGGCTTGATATAGGGGGGCAACAAGAATCCAGTTCCGGCTCTCTCTCTTTTAAGAAACTCGATGTTGAGGAACTCCAGGATCTAGTGTTGGCTCCGGGAGGAGGTCATGCGGCTTTGATATACCCCGATAGGGTGATAATAAAGGGGTATGATACATGGAACACTACCAAGGTGTTGCAACATTCAAAGCCGATGCATGCAAATTGGACAGCCGAGGATGAGCTTGTTGTCTCGGGGCGAGAGTATATAAAAAGGTACCGCCTGAACGAGAGGGAGGATAAGCTCATCACACTAAGCCAGGCGGGAACGTACGGCTATAGTGAAGAGGGGACAATTTACACGACAATTGCAGGGGAGCTCTACAAGCTAGATATAGAAAAGGGACTGCAGCGTGCAGAGAAAGAGGATGTTACCCTGGCCCCTGCCAAGATTGCCAATGAAAATTATCGCGTGTACCTAAACAACAACCCTGAGGGGCGCAGCTACGAGAATATGATTATGGTACGGCATATAAAAGAGTATAAAACAACTCCCCTGTGTGCCCATGCCGGTCATATCTATGAACCCTTTCCAGAAAAAGAGGAAGCGGTCAATTTTAAGAACTTTACCCACGGCTCAAGAATCCGCCGCCGCGAAGTTGCTCTGGTCTTTAATGCGGTAGATTCGATTGAAGGTTTAACCGAGGTACTAAACACCCTTCATGATTACGGGATCAAATGTACCTTCTTTGTAAATGGAGAGTTCATGAGGCGTAATCCCGAGGCGGTTGTGGAGTTGGCGAACTCGGATCATGAGGTGGGCTCCCTATTTTACACCTATTTCAATATGACCGATGCCCGCTATCATATATCAAAGGACTTTATTAAGCAGGGACTGGCCAGGAATGAAGATGAATACTTCAATATTACCGCCGATGAGAAAGGTCGGGGTAATGAGTTGTCCCTTTTATGGCATTCCCCTTATTATTTTGTGAATAATCTAATAATTGAAGCTTCAAGTGAGATGAATTATACCTATATAGGCTATGATGTAGATCCGCTGGATTGGGTGCCGAAGGCGGAGAATGACAGAATGTACCGTCCTTCACCGGAATTAGTTGAGCGGGTGTTGCTAAAGAAAAAGCCCGGTTCTATAATTCCAATTAGGATTGGTAAGGTGAAAGGGGGCAGAGAAGATTATCTGTTCCAATATCTTGATTTGCTTATTGACGGTTTAGTCTCAAAGGGGTATAAGGTTGTTCCGGTATCCACCCTGATTGAACATGCCCGGTGAGGCCCCTTGGGGGCCCGATAAGGTGTGTAGAACAATTGGTGCGTCGGCAGCGAGGGGTGATTTTTGGATTGGGACTATGATAAAATATGAA
>CAZDFY010000030.1:0-14303 GCA_964504785.1 uncultured Sediminispirochaeta sp.
CTGGAACTTGCTTAAGACTGGAGCCCGGTCAAGACCGCAGCCGGCTCAGATTGTCCTGTCCACTCAAGCTCGTATCCTTAGAAACAGCCTCAGCGACAGCCTCAGCAGGTACAATAATAAGATGATCACCCCAGGAGGGGCACGCCTACACAGCGTGAAGTGATAGGTACAGCTACTTTTTCTCCTCCGCCTTAGCGGTGGTAACTTTCTCCCTGTTCCACTGCACCAGCCCAAAGATAATAACGCCGATTGTTGAAAAGAAAATTACTGCCTGTGCTATTGAAACTAATGTGTCCGATGGGCTCACTGTGTCTCTCCTACCTGTTAATAAATTGTGAATAAGTTACTTCCATGATCATATCACAATCATCGACACGCGTGAAGGTTTTATTTACTATAATTGAACACTATAATTAGCACCGTATTTCAGTGCCCTCTAGTGTTCCTTTTAAAGATAGAGTTTTGGGCTACTGTTTCGCGAAGTCCCAGCCGTACACTCTCCATCCCTGGGGCCCCTCTTCGGGGGCACTCCATCCGTTATAGCTGTTTAACTCTATTCCATCTTGACGTACATGGGTAAAATGGGTGCCGTAATCGGCGATAAAAGAGACATCATCAAAGTCATGTACCCCAGAATTAGGTTCCTCCAAAAAACTATTTACTTCATTTAAGGAGTCAAAGCGGTATTCCGTAACCCGTGCATCCACCCCCAATCGCTTGGAGAGTTCAGCTGAAAATTCCCGCTTGTCTCCTACCCAACCGGTGGATGTATCAAAACTCTCGCCCCATCCCCCACTGCTGAAGGCATGCTCGATATCATCCCAGTCTACTTCAGAAAAGGTGTCGACATAATGGGCGGCAATTGATTCCGCCAAACAATATCCCCTTCCGCTTGAAGCCTCCAAGGGTTCCCCTGAAACTGCAGACTCCAGCCACTGCTGAGAGTACTCGCGGAGGGTCCCGGTGGAGCGAATTCCATCAAACCCGGTCCCGCCGGAGATACCCAGGGCCGTCTTAAAGAGTTCAGGACTCGATAAAAACTTATCCATTGCGGCGGTGTATTCCGGATCTGCTCCTCCATTTAGAGTTTCTCGACAGTAGTGATCCCTCAAGGCCCAGGCATATGCAGTTTCATCGCTTACCGGCACTGTAGAGTTAGTACGTTCTGCGAAGCTCCTAAGGAGTGCATACTGGGCTTGAAGCTCAGGTTTTACCTTTAAATTAAAAGTGCTTTTCCCCTGTTCATAAGTCCCAAGGGATTCATTCCACATAAAACCGGCCTTTTGCATAAGCTCTAATGCCTCGGGGCGGCTTATCCCCATATAATCTGCCACGTCTTGACTGAAAGAGCCGGGGGCATGGGTTTCCAACAGGATCCCGTTTTCACCCCATAGATGGTGAGAGCCGTCCCACAACAAATTTCCCTCCGAGGTAATTCTCCAGTAGTCACCGCCGGAGTCGTAGGCGCTCATAAGTGCTGCGATACCCCTGTCTCCCTCGGCAAGGGCCGCCATATCTTGTAAAATTGAGCTGTCTTTATATAAAAAGGCACTTCCATACAGGGGGTCCCGGTAGATTCCGGCGGCCATAGCCGTGTGAGCCATCACTGCTTTTAGGGTCTCCCGGTCGTTACCGGGGCTAAAAATTCCATCCCGGTGGGCCTCGTGCTGAAGTGTCAATGCAAGTGAAGGCGAACCAAGATGCTCATGTTGGGAAAGGGAAATCAGAATTTCCCGGGACCCGTCGTTTCCCAGCCGGGTTTGTCCCCGAAACTCATCCTGATCAAGCAGTCGCAAGGTGATATCTCCGTCAAAGATTTTTTCCATCATTCTTTGACTACGCTCATCTCCGAAGGCCGACTGGAAACGGAGCATTTCTGCTATCCTTTGTTGGTCGAGGGGGTCCTTATATTTGCGGCCCACTTTCTCAATGCGCTGCTGCAGGCCGAACAATGCTGCACCCCGGTAAAGCTCGACTAATTTTTCGGGAGAAATACTGCGACCATTACTTCCGAGGGCCAAGGAGGGGGAGTCCTGCGAAAGATGCAACTCAAGCAATCCGCTTCCCCCTATTCCAAAAAGATTATAAGTGGTCTCCCCTTTTAAGGCATACTCAAGCCCCCCCGATAGAATATCCTGGCCCGTATCAATGCCCGATGTAAGGCTCACGATATTTTCATTAGTGAAACCGTAGGTATGTTCACGGTTGCTCACCATATTGTGAAGAGCGGCATCGCTATAGGCCTCCATAGCTGATAAGCCGATATCTACAGCGGTGCTTGAGTCAAACAAGACATCCCGAAATCGATCTTCATTCCAGCTGAAGCCATCGGAATGGGTATACTCGATTCCTGCGGAACCGGCTTCAATCAGTTTTTCACTTGCAGTTTTTCCGGCGGCGGGTAAGATGTTTCTAAACAGAGAAGCCTGCTGTTCCCAGCCCGGCACCGCGGTTAAATTTTCCCATGCCCCTGCACTTACAAGGCTTGCGGACTGAACAAGTGCCTGGGAGCCAAAAGTGTACATTGCTTCGTCCCATGTTTTATATCCTGCCCTGGTATCGGCAAGTGCAAAGAAGGCATCATCAACAAGACCTGCTAAAACCGCCGCCCCCGGGCCGAGACCCAAAGTTGCCGCAGTTTTTATTGTTAAATCACTTACGCTTCTGATGCTGGCGGCTTTCAGCCAGCCGTCCTGATTTCCGTCATTATCACGATCATCATCCCATAGCCTGCGGTCCCAGGCTGCTGTATCCATCATTGCCAAGGCGCGCCCAAGGGAAGCTTCATGTACATAAAAATCGGTGAGAATACGACCGGTTTCACCATACCCTTCAATTTCAATTTTTTCCGGATCGGACTCGTCCATTTTTGGAGCATATCCGACATGCCAGTTAAAGAGGCCTTCCATATCATTGTGGGATTTATAGGCGGCGGATTGAGCGAAACTCCGGGACGCCCCGGTGAAATTTGATTGAAGCTGCTCATCAACCTTGCCGAGGAAGTCCTCCATTTTTGTATCATAGCCTCCAAACACCAATGCGCGCTGGGCCTCCATCTCTTCCAGCAATTGTTCGTAGTGAGCTTCCGCCGACACTATACTTTCAGTTTGATTCAGCAGTTGTTGAATTTTAGTGCCCCAACGTAACTCAGGCAGCTGGTAATCCCTGTAAGACTCAACACTCTGCAGCTCTCTTTCATGCTTAAAGTATGTGAGATCTACCAGGGCATTCCGCTGAAACGAAGTTCCTCTCTTCTGAAACCCCGCAGCGACTAAAAGGGTATGCAATGAATCGGCTACCCTCTGGTTAGCCTTCCCCACAGTATTTCGGAACTCCTTCTGATACTCCTCAAGGGCTGCGGAAAAATTATGCATGCCCGTTTCGAAGGCAACCTTCTCCGCCCGCCGGCTAGTCTCATTGTACATTTGCCTTACTTTAGAGCGGTATTGATCATATTCTCGTCGGTTTTTCTCAAGTTCGGGGATAATTCCCTCTAGTTCTGCACTCTCCAAAGCAGCAAATAGATCCAGTGTCTCCCGGCTGCTCTGTTCATATTCCATTGAGTGTGGAGGCTCCCACCTCGGCAAATGATCAAGAGGCACCAACGAAAGCCTATCAACAACAGCCTCGGGGTCCATGTTCAAAGCCTCTGCTCCCCGAGCGGACAACTGCCGGGCCTGGGCATTAATGGCCTTCTGGAGCCACACAGTGCGGGTCTGATGGAAGGTGTGCACACGTTTTTCCCAGGACTGCTGTCGATTTACATAGTTCTCTCTAAACTCCCTGTCCCATTTTACTCCAGCCTTTCTTAGATCCTCTAAATGGTCCTCCCGGGAACTTTGGACAGAAGCCTTAATCAAATTCATTTGCTGTTCCCATAGAGCTTTCTGGGAGTCGAGTTGAGAGGACAGACCTGCAGCTTCTCGCCGGGCTTTCAGCCTTTTTATATTCCCCGTAAGTTGTACCAGGGTGAATAGAGCGGATAAGTCCGATTCGTCTGCCCCGCCGGACAGATAAAAATGCCCCTGGTCCTCAGCACACAAGTGCTCTACATAAAATTTCGATTCCGCCAGTTTTTTACTTATACTCTTGTATGTGCTCTTGTTTTGATCAGCATCCCGCGGGGTCGCTTCGCCGGGGGCTGCACATTCTGTCAATTGTTTCACCACCTCTTCATTTACTGCAACACGAACATCACCAGTCTCTTCTAACTCTTTTTTTCCGCTTTTAATCATTTGGTCTATGTAGTCTGTCAGGGTATATTTTTTACTTCCCCCCTTTTCCTTCATAAATGCCTGTAAAGGTGCGGCACCAAAGGGATCCGCCTTGAAAAAGCCGGTAAAAGAGTAATCTCCACTTCCTTTCGCAAAGAGCTTACGCCAATAATTTTTTGTATGGACCGCCGATGTAAGTGATTCAAGGCTCTCTTCGGTCCTGCAGATTTCTTTTTTTTGTCCGGCAACAGATGCTATTTTCCGTGCTGCTTCTCTTCGCTCCTGGGAACCGCTTATACTCAAAGATTCCATGCTCTGTTTTAGGGCGTTTATATCATCCCTCTTTGCTTTTACATCCGATGCCTTCGAGGAGTAGCTGGCAGCAAGGGCGGTCATAGCAGCCCCTCCTGGTATATTCATACTTGCATAACAGGCTGCAGCAATGCCTGCATAGACCTTTGCTTTTTTACGATACTCTTCTCGTTTCTTCTTCAGGGAAGCACTGGTCCGGCCGGCATGATCAACTATTCCCTTGAAGAGGACCTTACCAAGGTCTTCAACCGCCGCTTTGCTTAATACAGATTGTGAGGGCCCCGGATGGGTGCTGATTACCGTTAGATAGAATTTATACAGACGCTTTTCCCGATCATCCTTCATCAATTTCTTATAGGCAGCTTCCGCTTCGTCCTTTAGATACTCATCGGCGGAACTGCCGAGTTTTGATTGAAGTTTGTTGTAGCTTTGATTTGAAGAACAGTACCCCGGGTCAACAAGTGTTTTATTTTGATGATACAGGGCAAGCGCACAATCCTTTAAGAATGAATCAAACCGATTGGAATTGCGCTCTTTCTCCAACTCCTGTGCCCAGATGAGGGCATCCTGCTGCAGCTTATCAGGACGGACCGCGTATAACTTCGGCCCCGGAGATTTCGACATATCCGTCCAATCCCTTCCGTCCACACCTCCATTAGGGTAGGAGACATCTTCCACATCCTTCAATAACGGAAGGATGTCTGCGAGTTTCGCGTACAACTTGAAATACCCTTCTTCCGCGTGAGTGCGGTATTCATCCTGACGACCGTCAATTAAGTCCCCCGCTTGCTCAAGCTGAAGGACTATCTGCTTTAGTTCCGCCTGTCTCCGGATATCCGCTCCCTTCCGTAACAGTTCCTTCGAATTCTCTGCTTCAGTATGGGCATCTGAAATTTCTTTACATAACCGGTCATACTCATTCTGAATGCGGGCATACTCCACTTGCCCCTTTTCCAACTCCGAGCTCAGCCAAGTATAGATTCGGCCCTCCGACTCCTCTCCCAGGGACAGCTTCATTCCTTGTCGTATATATTGAGAGTATGCCTCGGAGGTTTCTTCGCTGAGGATTCCCTCCTGTGCCAGAGACTGGATATACTCTACACCGCTTTTTTTCTCTTTTTCCCTTAATTCTTCGAGTTCACGCTGCTCCGCCGGCAGCTCCATAAAATCCACAAGAGCCTGCAGTAGAGTAACTTGTCCCCGCACCTTCTCCAGCTGTTCATTTACTGTGTTCTTATTTTCATCAAGGAGGTCGGAGGGAATAGTTTCGCCCCTTGAAATATAAGTATTCCACGCATTTTCTATCTGCGTGTTGGCGGTCAACTCTCTGCTTCTTACACGGGCCCAGTATCGCACACTATTCCCCTCGTAGAGCTGTGCCTCTGCTTTCCGAATAAGGGCCTGGGAGCCTGCGTATGCGGCCATTAATTCTCCCATTAACTCCCCCGTCTCATTTTGCTGTTTTTTAATTTCCCTCTCCAACTGCTCAAGGTCCGAGTGCAGACCCTCGTGCAAATCTAACTTCCGCCGGTCCCACAGCTCAATCCCTTCTTGATACTCCGCAGCAAGTTTTTCCAAGCGCTGCCGATATTGACCGTCCGTACGTTCATACTCCTCTTTTATAGACTCCAGTTGTGAAAGATAGAGCTCCTCGGAATTTCGCTCCCATTCCATTCTCTTATCAAGGAGGCTGTATTCCGCCTCTTCCCATCTCTCTAGGGTCGACAGATGCGGTTCCTGCCCATCATGATACAACTGAAGCTCCGAGCTGAGCCGTGCCAGGAGCTGGTCCGCCCCCTCCCCCGGGGTTCGCATTTCCGGGTGAGTTTCCTCGTGCTTTTCAAGGTAGGGTTCCATATAGCGGGATACGTAGATTTCCGCCAGTTGTTCAACCTGACGGGTATACTCCTCTAAGGCATTTCCCCCTTCCCCAAGCTGCAGTTTTTTTTCTACACCGTCCATCTCCCATTGCGAGAGCACTTTCTCCGACTCTAACTGCAATTCACGCTTATACTTTGTAAGCAGATCCTGTCTTTTATCTTGTGGTGCTCCCTGCAGTTGAACGCTGTAGGTCCTGCTCTTCTCTTGAAGGACCTCCATATAAGAATACAGAGGTCCCTCACCGTAGGAGAGTACCGCCGCCCATAACAGCAGCACTGCTCCCATAAAAAAATGTAGTTTCATAGATTCCTCCTCATAATCTATATACAGGGGAATATGCTGCGCTGCTTCAACTTTGAAATAAAAAAAATCAAATAGTCCTTTTTATCCCTCTGTGTGTAATGAAAGGGGGAAAGACCTATGGGAATTCAAGTTCAAAAACTGGTAGCAGGTAGTTGTGTATGGCTGATGCTCGGGTGCAGCCCCGGCTGTTCAATCGACTCAATTCACACCTCTCAAGTACCCGACGAAAATTCCGAGGCGGCGATAGAAACAGGCAAGAAGTACTTTTTTGACGGTCGGTATAAGGAGGCCCTAAAAACCTGGAAAGATATCAAAACTCAAATCCCCTTCAGTTTCAGGGTGGATAAATGGAGTGCCCGTGCTCTCCTTATGTTGGACCGGCCGGAGGAGGCTTATCAATTACTACTGCCGTATATGCAGATAATTCCCGACCATTCGGAACTGCTTCATTTGTTGGGGAAGTGCCGCTTTGAACAGAGTAATTATACTGAAGCCTTTGAACTGTTGGAAAGAGGAGCAGCAGGCATCGTTGGAGTGGCCGGTATCTATCTTACCCGGGCGGATATGTACTATCACCTAGGCCTCTACAGCAAGGCGGAAGAATATAAGCGAATTGCACGACTGCTGTTACATTTAGAAGAAGATGAGGAAGAACAGGATGATGATGAAACTTTTTAAGGGTAAGATCCCCCTTTTACTGCTTCTTTTGATTCCCGGGACCGCAGCTCCGGTTTTTTTACATTCCGACTCTATTACTCTACCAAAGGCCCTGGCACTGGTTGAAGGCTCGGATATTTATCTGCAACAGCTTAGAAATCAGTTGCAGCGTACCAGAAGCGGTTTACCACCCCAGCTTAAAGCAAGATTTCCTGTTTTCTATGCCGAGTATGAGGGGAATGAATCGTGTAATTATAATACTCCCTATTCTCTCACCCATAAACTGAGCGGAGGCATAGAGGTAAACCTTACCGACAGCGGCAGTTCATGGTTTAGGAGTCAGGATTTAAAGAGACAAGCCTCCCAACTGGACCTTGAGATTCGCGGTAGAATTTCTCAACTTACCTACGATCTCATTTCTTTATGCTCGCATATTCTGTACTCTAAAAGGGTCTGCCGGAATAATAGTGAAGTGCTGGAAATGTATACCCGGCACTTACACAGTGTTGAACAACAGTTCTCAAATTCCACCATCAGTGCCTATGCCTACCGGAGGCTTAAGATACAGTATGAGGGAAAAAAACTTAAGCTGGCTGAGGAAAGGCTCAACCTACAGAATATGTATACCCGGCTCCAACTTCTCCTTCGCACTAATGACGATTCTTCTTTACAGTTGGAGGAAAGCCTCCCGCAAACTTACACTGGAATTATTGGAAAAACCCTGAGTGAGAGTCCCCAGTTTTACAAGGAGCGGGCTAAAAAACATAGTATCGATGTATCAAGGATTCAACTTACACTGTCCGGCATAATTGACCAGCGTACCTATAAATACCGTCAACTTTGTCCACATGCGGTTGTTTTTGGTCAAGTGGATTTCACAGGCCGCTCCTTTCCTCCTGCCGCTCCGGCCCTTAGTTTCGGGCTGCGTATAAGCGGTGGAGGGGGACCGGTCGGTGTCTCGGTCGACAACACCGGTAGCTATTCACCCTACATGTATTCACAAGCTCCCTCTACTCATATTGCTTTAGATTTTACAAAAACCTCTGGAGAAACTATTCAACGGCTTACACAAAAAATTCGTCACACCCGTGAAGAACTGAAAGAAGCGAGGGAGGGTGCGGGGGCGCAGGCGGTCCGTCTTTTCGAAGAACTGCGCACAAAAAAACAAATACAGCGCAATATCAACGCTCAGACCAATTTGAGTTATAAGATGTATCACATCAAAAAGCAGGAATTCGAATTCGGAAACGCAAGGCTTATCGACGTTGTCGAAAGTAGAGAGGCCTATGATGAAAATATTCTAAGATTATACCAAATCAGCCGTGAGTGCCTTTTAATAGAATGCTCTCTTCTACAGCATTGCGGACTCTCAAGCTATATTCCAAAACTAGTGCTCGCGCTTTCTCCGGAGCCCCGCAGGCCACCTAAGCCGACTCAGAAGTTCCAGCAAAAACTGCCGTTCCAGCCAAAAACTCCCGCGGGAGGTATTCATGAGGTCCCATAAACACCGGTTTGTTAAAGAAAGGTTTGGGAGGAGGTTTTTGTGGACCCTCAATCTACTTATTTTTATCAACAGCTGCTCTGTTTTTTACGATGCCGAGAAACCTAATTCAAATGGGGAAGTACCATCTCCCCTTCCCCAGGTATACACATGTACCCCCTCTTCCACTGAGTTTGCCCCGAGCATCACAGTGCCGGGAACAGTGATTAGTTTGAATAAACATGAAATCACCTGCCCGATTGAAGGCAAAGTTATTGAACTTGCAATGCACAAGGGCCTGCAGGTTTCAAAAGGAGAGAAACTGGTATGTATCAGCACTACCCGCCTGAAGCTCCAACATACAATAGATACTGCTCAACTCCAAAGAAGGAAAATAGAACTGCAGCAAGCCCGGAGCAATATCCAGGAAATGCTCCGGCAGGCTGAACGCCACTTGATTAAAATAGACCGTCTCACACTGCAGGAACAACATGCCCTTAAGCTTTATAAACAAGCCCAGAAAGAACATCTCCATGCGCAATCCCTTCAGAAGTCCGGAGGTATTTCAAAAGCGGCCCTGGAAAAACAGCGTCTTGCTGTTGAACAGCAACGTATTTCTCTTGCGGAACTTCAACATCAACTAAAGGAGGCCCGTATCGGACTACGCGATAAAGACCTTAACGCCCACTCCCCTGCCCCTTTTTCCATCGGGGAAGATAACTGGGACGCCGAATCCGGGCCTCCAGATGGGCAGAGGAGGGCAGCCTATCTTGAAACTACAGCCCATAAGGGGGAGATCTCCGTCAACCTAATCGAAAGCAAAATTGAAGAATTAGAGTCGAAATTACTTTATAACGAAACTCAGCAAGAGGCATGTACTATTACGGCTCCGGCGAAGGGGTTTCTCGCAGATGTAAGTATACTTCCGGGGGCCTACCTCAATGTGGGAGACCCCTTGGCACACCTGGTTGTAACGGATCCACTCTACGTCCGGGCGGAGGTCCCCGCATCTTACCATCAAAGAGTTTTCTGCGATCAAGCTACGCTTGTAGTGCTTCCGCACACCGGTGTCCCCCTCAAGGGACGCATAGAGAGGGTCTCTCCAGCCATCAGCACCCGAAACCGCAGCTTTGAAATCACAAGCAGCATAACTTCACCCAAAATGGAAATATGCCCCGGGACAGGAGTGGAACTTACGGTCCTCACCGGGCCAAAGCAAAAAGTAGTTTCAATCCCGCCGGATGCTCTTGTTCATAGTACTGAGGAGGTATCACTACAACCTGCCGGTACTAAACCCAGGGAGGGATTAGTTTTTGTCCTACGTAAAAACCATGCCTTTCACCAGCCGGTACAGATTGTACATGAAAACTCTGAAGCCGTTTTTGTGAGCGAGGGCATAACTACAGCTGATCACATTGTGCTCTCGCCGCCTTCATTGCTCAAAGAGGGCATGGAAATTCAAGTTATCACAGAAGAACCACATAAGGAGGTCCAGGGTGACCATCAAAATAGAGTCTATTGATAGAAGGAGGTGCGACAGCAGGCGCCCCGGCATACGGGGCCTCAAAGGCACTCTGTTCTTTTTTCCGATGCTGCTTGTGATAGGAATCCCTCAATGTACATTACTCGACGAGCAACTACAAGTTCAACCTGTTGTCTCAACAAACCCTGCTTCAAGAAATTCGGTCTTGGAGGCGGAGGATACAATTTCAGTTCGTTTTTCTTCACAGGTTGAGTGCTCCTCCGCCGAACCACTGTTGCAGGTAAGCTCGCTAAGTGGACCGGTTTCCGGGAGGCATAACTGGAACAAAAGGACCCTTGAGTTCCTTCCGCAGGTTCCCCTCGAAAGGGGGGTACGATATACACTAAAACTACAGGGTACAGTGCAGCTTGAAAACGGCCGGGATTGTCCTTTGAACACTGTAATTCCCTTTTATTACCTGGAAAAATCGGAAACTTCCCACACTTCCATCCGCTATACTCCTCAGAACGGCAGCTCTCTTGATAAAAACACTCCAGTGCAGATCACGTTTCCCTCAGAGGTGGATCCGGCCGAAACAGCCCAGGACCTGCAGCTGACACCTTTAACTCCCTGTTCAATGGAGTGGAATGAGTCTTCTACCTGTCTTACCCTCAGTCCAGAAGAGGGATGGGCCCGGCATACTGTATATAGTATTGAGTTCCTGTCCCGCTCGTACCCCCCTGCGTATTATCTTTCTGAGTATGACCTTCCAGATATAATCCAGTTAGAGCTATCTCCGGTTTTTTTAGACTGGGTTGAAGATTTCCCAGTTTCCGAATCGCAGCTCACAGAACTTCAGCAGGATGAGACCTTTCAGGTGACTTTTTCTGAAATAGTTAATCAAGAAGAATTTGAGGCTTCCTTTTTTCTTGACCCCCTATGCGGCGGTTCATTTTACTGGAAGGATTTATATACCGCTGTGTATATCCCGGACAACACATTTTCTCCTTCAACTAGGTACGTCTGTAAGATTGAGCCCTACTCAGCCGAAAGCATCCTGAACAGCGCAGTCTTTATTTCTCCGACACAGTTTACCACCGCAGAGGAACTTCCAGAGATTTTGGGGTTACATGGGGCAAGTGAAGATAGCTTTCCCGACAGCTTTTCGACCCTGAATAATTCTGTAATAGAAATCACACCGGTCGGACCCGATGGTTTGTACAATTTTACTATTGAATATGCCCAGGGGATAGTTGATGAGGAAATTCGCGGGGAACTGCAAAAAAATACCTCTATTACCACCCTGTTTCCCCCCGACCTTCCATCGCCTCGCATCATTAGTTTTGTGTGGCCCGATTCATATCATCTTCTTATTCAAGTGCAGGGGTTCGGGGCCCAAGCCGAAAGCCGAGACTGTTACTACTCTTTTTCTCTACCGGAAACCCCTCATCGCCGGCGCAGTATAAAATTGAGGGTGTCTTCATGAAAAAGCTGTGGATGGTACAACTCGCCCTCCTCCTCTGCTGCACCTGTGTTCCCTATTTGCGCGTCCTGGAAAAGGTCCCCGAAGTGGAGAAGGTATCCCCCCAGGAAGTCGTTGAATCCGAACTCCCAATATCGATTGAGTTCTCACGTCCCATGGACAAATCATCGGTTGAAAATGCTTGGAGGTTTTTTGAAGATACTATTCCGATGGACGGCAGGTTTCACTGGGAATCTTCTACACAAGTATGTTTTTCCCCACAAGAGCTCATACCTCCAAAGGACTATACTCTGTGTATTGAGTATACCGCACGCTCTGAGGAAGGGGTCCCTCTGGAAAAACCCTTTACCCATACCTTTCACACCACCGATAATCTTGACAACTTAAAAATAACGAATATTTCACCCAACCCTGCGGATATTCTTATCTCACCTCAAGAGCAGTTTAAAGTAGAGTTTAATAAAGAGGTACAAAGGGCAAGCTTTTACAGTGCCTTTAGATTATCTCCACATGTGCGTGGTAGTTTTACCTGGAATGAAAGCGGGACCACTGTTCATTTTACTCCCCTTTCTCCCCTTACTCCGAAGGTCCATTATCAGTTGCAGATATCAAGGGATTGCCGTGATATTGAGGGCAGACACTTACTGGAAGCGGTGCAAAGAAACTACGAGGTTGAATCAGCACCGGCAGCCCATGTGCACAGTTTCTGCTGGTGTGGTTCTCAAGATTCCACTTGTTTTGAGCCGACCCCACATACTGTCTACCATGTACCTCGTAACTCTGATCTTTCAATCCGACTCTCAGACAGCATTATGCGGGACCTGCTGCCTGAAATAATTGAAATACAGCCTGATCCCGGTTTCACCTTTGAGTGGTCCTCAGATTATAGAGAAGTGAAACTGAGCATATCAGCGCCCCCTCCTCCGGACACCCCCGTCCGTCTCAGAATAGGAAAGGACGATTATTACTTGCAATGGGACGGAGAGGGTCTACAAGCGGTCTCCCTGGGAGGAGTCTCCTTTTGTAACGATACCTCAGTCGAAGATCCTGTTTTTACCCGTCTTTACTTGAATGATCTTATAGACTTTGACAGCTCGGACCATGCAGCTATGGAAATATCCTTTCACCATTCACCGAGGGCCTCTATTTCCGAGTGTGAATTAATGGAGGCTCTACAGCTGTATGCCACTAATAACGCAGCGGGAATACGCCTCTCCACACTGGAAAAAGTAAGTTCCGCCGAATGCACAAGCCTATCGGGGGACCAACCGGAATCTGTTTTTCATCTCTCCTTCTCAATAAATAGATTTGCCGCCCCTGGACTGCTCTATGTATCGATTGATCAAAACCTGCAGGATTCCCTCGGCAATTCCTTATGCGAGGATACTCGAATGAGCTATAATCTATGAAAAAATCCGCCGGTTTTTTTAGTTCCCTAAGTCTTACCCCCCTTGCACTTGCACTATCCTTATGCGCACTCTTCTGCCTTCCGCGAATCATTATACCCGGAACCCATCCTGCTCCCAGACCGCATCTCATCCTCATTATTCCGGCGGAGGGCCTAACCGCCGAACAGATACGCACTACTATAGAAGCTTTAGTTGTGGAAGAACTTGAAAAGACAGGGGACCGGATTGAACTAACCCCCCATTCACATCTATCCGAGTTTTTACTTTCCGTACAGTTTCCCTTCAGTATGTCCGAGACAAGATGCATCAGTACCCTCAGAGGGGCCGTAACCAGGGTTCGGAACCGGTTTCCCTATCAGGCGGGAGAACCAACCATTTTTCCCTTATCCGAAACTCCAGCCTTTTTTAAATTGTATTGTACACTTTCAAAGGCCTCCGGAGATGCCCGAAATCCGGCCCTCCTTCAGTTGAAGGAAGAACTACAGCGTTTTCCCGAAACAAATGGAGTTTCAGTAAAGGGGATGACCGGTCGGGAAATTGATATTCACCTTGATCCCTCCCGCTTATCCCTGCTGCAGATCTCACCGCTGTATGTTCAAAGTTATCTGCATCAAGTTCTGTTCCGCTTTCATGCCGGAAGCCGTCGTGAAAAACATACTGATTTCGGGGTATATCTAAAAAGTGATGTAACAACAATCCAGGACATTGTCCGTCTTTCTCTGCCGGTTCCCCCTCACACCAACAGAGGAAAGATAATACACCTGAAAAAAATAGCGAATGTTCGGGCTAAATCTCTACCGCCGGCTCATTTTGTCGCTGCCTCGGGCGACACTACAGGGTTTATCAGAAAGGGCGCCCTGCTGGAGGTACATGCGCCTCCAGAATTACAACTTGTACAACAGGTGTCACTTGTGCTTCACATTTTACGCACACTAATGAACTCTGAGGGTATTTCAGCATTTGTTCTGTGCGGGGGCACCTACGCGGCGACACTGAGAAACCTCTTTTGGATTGTTTTCCTTTTCTTTTGCGGGCAGATTTTTTCCATCTACCTGGACTCGCTGCGACCCCGGTCGAGCCCAAAACTGAGCCCAAAACTGAG
>CAZDFY010000030.1:14403-19415 GCA_964504785.1 uncultured Sediminispirochaeta sp.
CCAAAACTGAGCCTGCAGCACCGGCATCGGAAAGGCTTAAGGGGCTCAATAAGAATTCGGTGCGGGAACGGGAGCGGGGAAGGGTCCTGGCCCAAGGTGCTCCGCTTGTACCTTATTACAAGTTCATTATTCCTGCTCCACCATGTGCTTTTCCAGATACCCCTTACCTCAAACCGGATAAGTGGAATTACAATAGCCCTTACCGGTCTGTTTTCTCTATGTATATGCAGGAATATTCCTTGTGTACCCGGGTTGTATGCCGGAACAGATTCCAGGCTTGCGTGCGGGGCATTCTACAGTACGGCCTGTTGTGCTTTCATGAGTTTTTCCACAGGACTCATCATTTTATTTTTCAAACTCTTGTGTAACAGCTTAACCAACGGGGAAGTTTTTCACGTTTTAAGGGTGAGCAAACCGATTTCAACAGAGATAGTTCAGCTCTCTTGCATCACAGGGGAAGACCTTACCAAGGGCTTTTCCGAATTTCTTTCCACACTCCTCTCCCAAGACCCTTCTCTACTGAGAAGTATTAGAGAAGTGTGCTCTGAAATGTGCACGGTGCACGCATGTGCCCTTATCGCCCTAGCCCTCTGCCTCCATCTCGGGGGGGACCAATTTCACCAGCCCCATCTCAAAAAAGAGTTCAAACTGAGTACCTCTCTCCTTTATTTATTTTTACTCACAGCTCTGTCCACTGTTATTCCCCATATATTTTTACCGTCTTACCGTTCATATGCAGCAGATCCGACAGCTGCCCCTAGGGCCGACCCCCAAAAAGTATGCAGAAATTTCACAACAGAATTCTATACTACTTTTCCCTATGCCCCTTGTACCGCCTGTGTGCAGCAAAACACCCGCTCTGACCGCTGCGAATCTCCCTCTGAATACTGGAACATGCGTGTTCACCCCCGCCGTATTGATTTGGATATAGTAATTTCACCCCTCACAGTACTCACTAGATACTTACAGAGAAACTTAAATGAAAACAAAAACAACCGAGAACCCGCAGGTAAAAATTGTTATAAAAATGCCGGAACAAACACCCATGAGTTTCAAGCTAAACCTGAATGCTACGGAATCACAGTTGATTCACGTTACGGTTTTAAGGGGCTGCCGGACCGTAAAGATTTATTCTCGCAGGTACAGCTTGCACTGGACGGGTCCACAGTCGGAACAGTCCCTGCAGAAAACCAGGTCCCTCCCTGGACTCCTGTAAAACTTTTTTATGGCGATATTCGCACAATCCATGACCTTTCCGCCCTTCCGATTTTTATTAACGCCGCCGAAATGGTCCAACTGCAGGAACTATGTAAGATTTCCAGGCTCCCCGGAAGGGAACCCGGAGATGTTCCTGGTAGTGGGACCGTAAGTGAGGCAAAATGAGAGGGTACTGGACTTTTTTAGTTGTATGCATACTGGGGACCCTAGTGCTCTGTGACTCGCACCTCAAACTGGCCCTCTATCCGCTTCTTCCCCGCCCCCATATTGTAATTGAAACAAGATTTCCCCCTGCCGATGCAAAAGAGATCGATAGAAAAGTGACTCTGCCTTTATTGCAGGTCCTTGCCGACTTGGAGGGAGTCCGAAGCAATCGCTCATGCAGCGAAAACGGCTGCAGCCGAATTTTTCTTACCTTTTCCCACAGATGCTCATACACTACAGCCCTCAGCCGGGTACAATTGGCCCTTGTTGACTCTTCCATCAATCTCCCCCAAGGGGCCCATGCGCCCCAAGTAAGTAATCGGGGCCGTGAGGACCTCTCAATTTTTGCAGTAGCCTTTCCTCTTGATCAGCAGTCAGTTTCACAGGAATTTTCCTCAGAAGCCGAGGGTATACCCGGTATAACACGCCTGTTCAGCAGTCATCACAATTCTACTAGGATCACCGCCGAGTACATACCAGAGGAGGGAGAACTCTCTGCCCTACCGCCACAAAGCATCGCCGCTTTCCTTCAAAACCGATGTTTTTCCGGCACAATATCAGCAGAACAGAGAAGTATTCCTCTGAGCGTTCAGATTCTACCCTCGAGAAACATCTCCTCTCTTGAACTGAAGGGGGTAATATCACGAATCACCCCTTCTTCGAATAAGAACTCTTCAATCCACCGTCTCAACAGTATTCCACAACACATCGTGGTAATACATGCGGATAATTCGGTAAACCATATTAAAGTGTGCCGGCGTCTCGCCGAAATGAGTGAACACTATAGATCTGGGCGAATCATCTTTAACCGCGGCAAAGAGCTTGAGAAGATTATCCACACAACACTCTTTACTGTACTGTGCGGCCTATTCGGGGTCGCTGTTTTGGTCATTCTACAGGTCGGCCGTCCTGACAGAGAGATTCTACTGATGCTGGGCTCGCTGCCGATGCTTTTACTCACAGGTGTTATTGCCGTCATAATGGCCGGTCTTTCACTTGATATTATGACCTTAGCGGGAATCTCAGTTAGTTGCGGTTTGATCGTAGATGCGGCGGTACTCTTCTATGAGGAGAGCAGCAGTATGGGAGTCCCGCGGGCACTATCCGCAGTACGGGACCCGATTTTACTCTCAAATGCTACTACCCTCTCCATATTCATACCGATATTGCTCTTGCCGGTTTCAATCCGCAGTACCTTCACCGGCTTTTTGATAGTTATGACGGCTGTACTCGTCTGTGGCACTATTTGGACCCTGCTTATTTTTCCACGATATCTTCGAAACTTTCCTTTTCACACAAAAATGATTGCGGCCTTTCATCGAAGAATCAGGTTTCTTCTTATTACACTCCACCCCTTTCGTGGAAAAAAGTTCCGCTGTCTTTTTATATACCTTCTTGTCTGTTCCTTCCCCTTATATTGGTGCGGAGATTTCGACTTCCGCTTTTTTCCCCATATCGCACATCATACTATCCACACCCACATTGAATTTCCTGCTGCAACACATGCCGAATATATTGATACAATGCTGATACCTTATTACAAAAGAGTTCAAGGTATTTCTTATGTAGAATCTCTTACAACCACCGCCCATAAGGGCGGTGCATCAATGTCTGTTACCTGTACACTCAGCAGCGACACCCGGAGGGTTATTGATTTACTACAGAGGATACCTCTTCCCGCCGGTGCTTCTATGATAGTTGACTCACAAAGCAATCCGCGTAAAAGTTTTCAAGTAAGGCTCTACGGGATAGATCAGGATAAATTGAGAAAACTAATAAAGGAGACAGCTGCTTTTGTACAAGCACAACACCCTCAATATCAAATATTCTTCCATTTTAAAGACCCGCCCCCATCGTATACTGTTAATTTTTCCGGCATAGCCTGTGCCCTTAAGGGAATCAGCCCCCTCAAAGCAGCGAAAGAGCTTCTCACTCTTATCACCACTGCCCCTTCAGCCAAAATCGGTATTGAGAATCAACATGACTTGATAATTCGCCCACCTCAGAGTCCAAAGAACTTTGCATCCTTTTATAACTCCTTCCGGATAATTGAACCGGGTCTTGATAAAGGAAAAAACACCCCGCTTTCAGAACTGTCGAAGCTCACCCGGAGTTCAACAAAGGGCCCCCTGGAACGCAGCAACAAAGCTCTTTATACAGGCTTCAGTATAATTCCGAATACTGGCAACCTTCAGCAGGCAATTCAAGAAATTTCAACTGAAATTCAGCAGTACAATCTACCCCACGGCTACAGCTTCGACCTCGCACCGCAGATAAAGAAGGAACGGGAACAACGTAACTGGGTAATCACATCGATAGTATTAGCGACACTTTTAATTCCCCTTATAGTGTACTCATATTACAATGACACCGCTCGTACCCTGTTTGTACTCAGCTTTATCCCTCCGTCAATAAGTATTCCCCTTTTGTTATTGAATGTCTTTGAAATCCCCTTGTCTATACCTGTCCTTACGGGCTTCCTTGTAAATGTTGGGCTTAGCGTAAACAATGCGGTGGTACTCTTATCAGCTATAGAGGCCCCCTCTCTTTATAAAGCTGATTTTATCGGGGCCCTCTGCAAAAAACTTCCCTCCTTAAGCGCATCGACCTTTACTACTGTAGCTGGGGTAATACCACTCCTTGTTGGGACCGGCGGCACCCGGGGTGTTCTCGCAGGTCTCTCCATCGTCATTGCCGGCGGTTCCATTGCCTCCTGGACCACCCTTTTTCTCGGCTCGGCGATTTTCTCTTCTACAGCCTTATTTACCCGATAAAATTTTCGGCTTCCAGTGCTGACAGCCGGCGACCAATAATTTACACTTAGCCTATGAAGCTGGAAGGGAAAGTTGTTCTTATTACCGGGGCTGCACATCGTATGGGGGCAGCGGCGGCCCTCGCCTTCGCCTCCGAAGGGGCGGATATCATGCTGCACTATCACTCTTCGGGCTCCCAGGCGGAAACTACCGCTGATCAAATCAGGGCCCTCGGCCGCAGGGTATTCACCGTTCAGGCGGACTTAGCCGCACAAGATGCAGCAACAAGCATCTTCAAAAGGGGAGAGGCGGAGGGTATATCCCCCCATATTTTAGTAAATTCCGCTTCTATCTATCCGACTACAAGCCTTGAGTCCATGAATTTTGAAGAACTGAGCGAATCCTATCGGATTAATACCTATGCACCCCTATCACTTGCCCGTGTGTTTGCCCAGAGCAGGAATCCGGAATCACTTATTCAGGTCCTTGATGCCAGAATGGTGGATTATGATGCACTCCACTTTGCATATCACCTTAGCAAACGAACTGCCCATGATATTACGCGGGTCCTTGCCATCGAACTCTCTCCGGATATCCGGGTGAACGCGGTTGCTCCGGGCATTATTATTCCCGATAAAGAGAACGACCCGGAGTTACTGGAAAAATACAAGGCAGGTACCCTTTTACACCGTACTGGTCGGGTGGAGGAATATACCGAAGCCCTAATTTTTCTCAGTACCAATCAGTTTATCACCGGCCAGGTGATTTTTGTTGATGGTGGCCGCCACCTGAAGGGTCGCGTGTATGGGGTTTAACCCTTCCCTTTGCCCCTATCCT
>CAZDFY010000030.1:19515-32961 GCA_964504785.1 uncultured Sediminispirochaeta sp.
CCTTTGCCCCTATCCTCATAACTGCAAAATCGCCCTGATTCTCTCTTGCCCCCTGTTGCCGGCACACCGCTGTTTACGGGTCAGATACTCTCGTACTGCGGGAAGGCTGCGGAGCTGCCGCAGTATCACCCCGGCCTTTAAAGTGTAGTGGTTCTCCGGCCATTCAAGGGTTTCTGTAAGCGGTTCCAGCAGTTCCGGCGGCCCGCCCTTCAGCACCAGCCCGGCAATGAGCTGCATCTCCCCTTCAAGTAAAGGCTCGGCCCGGAATTTCGAGGGTATTCCCGCCTTACCCGCCAGTAGCTTCCGGGCATCCCGTGCACACTCGGTATACGGACCTGCTGCAATGCAGCCCTGTAATGCCCGCTCAATCAACATATCTGAAGGGTCCTCTGTTCCGGAGAGGGCCCTGTACAAGTACGCAAAATAGGGTTGTGTATGACCATACCACTTACTCACATGTACATACTGTCCCTGTATGCTGCTGCCCCCGGGCCGGCAATAGAGGCGGGTTACTCCGTTCAAAAATTGGACAAAGCGGTGTTCGGGGAGCAGCTTATCAGCTTTTAACTCTTGAAACACCCCGGCACTTTTTTTCCACTCCCCCCTCTTAAATAATTCAACGGCCCCGACAATCCGATCCAGCACATCTCCCCTGATGTCCGAGTTCTCACCCCTCGCGTGCGGACTCGCGGGCGGGATTACTTCTGAGCTTGCTTGCGGGTTTGCTTGCGGGTTTGCTTGCGGGTTTGCTTGCGGGTTTGCTTGCGGGACCTCCTCGAGTGCATTCGGAGTTGCATCAAACACTTCCAATTCCGAGCGGAAGAGGTACGCCTCCATCTCCAGGCCACACTCCCGGCACAACCGGGCCGCTCTACCTGAATGGGTCGGCCCATACGCTATGTGCCCACCGTACTGTAACAAAAGGTCCTTCGCCGTCTTCTCCCGACCCTCCCCAATACAAATATCAACTGCCCTTAGTATGTCTTTGGAATTGAGGCTCCGGGGTCTCACACTCATCAATTCCATCACCAGCTTCAGCCCCCTTTCTCGTTCATTTTTGTCCGAACCTTGGGAGAGAAAAACCCGGGTTTTGAGCAGTTGAGAAGCGTTATAATACCCAGACTCCTCTATCCCGGCACATTCATCCATCCTGTGTAGATAGGACACGCATCTGGTGAATTCCTCCAGCTCATACGCATTCAGGGCCGAAAGATACCAGATAAGTCCGAAATGATTATCGTACTCCCGCCCCCGAACCGGATCCCCCTCCGGCTTCGGGTGCAAAATTTTTGAATTCTCCTCAAGACAGCCCCTTGCTCTTTTTAGCCACACTTCTGCACACTCGTTGTCCCCCGCTTCAAGATTCAATCGGGCAATATATGCCATCGGCTCCGATGCCCGGGGATAGCGAAGATGCAGGCCGAGAAATTCAACATAGCGCTGCTTTGGATTTTGCAGCTCCAGAATATTTTCGACCCGGTCATGAAGCTTCGCCCTTTCCGGCATTTCCGATTGGCCGGTACAACTTAGAAACAAAAACCCCGCCAATAGCATCGCCAGTAGCTCCACCGATAGGCCCGATAACACATACTTACACACTTTCCTTTTATTCATCTTGAACTTATACATCTTGAACCTCCGCCTATATAGACAGGGAAAAAAAGGTTTGTGCTTCAATTTATTTGAAAAAAACTCAGTTACATGCAACTTTTTGTTGACAAGCCCGACTAGAAGAGCTATTTTTATATTGTACTAGATCTTTAGTACAATAAAACAATTGGTGATGGGAAGGAGCAAGAGAATGGCACCGAAAAAATTGGACGATCTGAAGTTCAGCATTGATCCCAAAAGCGGTGTACCCTTCTACAAACAGATTATCCTACAAATAGAAATGGCAATCGCCGACAACCGCCTGCAGCAGGGCAATCAACTGCCGACGGTACGCAGCCTGGCGGTAGACCTGAAAATCAACCCAAACACAGTCGCCAAAGCGTACAACCAGCTTGAAATACGGGGCATTGTAACCACCCAGCAGGGGACTGGAACTTTCATCTCGGATAATAAAATCGAAATGAACGATATTGAACGGGAAAGAATTCTTTCGCAAATCAGTCGTGATTTTCTGTCTAAAGCCGGCTCCTATGGGTTTACCACCCAGGACATCATAGATCATCTGCAGGAATTACAGGAACGAGAATAAACAGGTCAAGGAGGGACTCTACATGAACTTTTTACGAAAAAGGTACAGCAGAATAAAGAACCTACCGTCATTCCGCTTAGAAAGGGATTTTATCTTTAATACCTTTTCGCTGCTCGTGCTCATCATCTTAGCCGGTGTAGTTATTACAATATTTGAACTCACCGGACTCGGCTTCTCTGAAGCTGAGTTACAGGGAATAGTATTAGCGACCGCCTTCTCCGGTGTCATCATCGCCCTAGTATCACTTTGGAATATGCTCCTCTTCGCCCTGCTGGCCGGCTGGATTGTCCTGTTTCAAGTAGCCGGCTCTATGGACCCCTTCGCCTATCTGGTACCGGCGGTAGCACTGATGCTCTCCTCCACCACCCAGCTTATGTACCATTGGGACAAGGCTGTTATTCTACGGCTGGGAAAGTTCAACCGGGTACAGGAAGCGGGGCTCTTCTTTCTCATTCCCTTCATCGACCGAATAGCAAATAAAGTCGATACCCGCATCAGGGTCACCGACTTCAGCGCCGAACGGACCCTGAGCATGGATAATGTTCCAGTACACATCGATGCAATCTGCTTCTGGATGATATGGGACCCTCAGAAGGCTATACTTGAGGTGGAAAATTTTTTCGAGGCGGTGACCCTTTCAGCACAGACAGCCCTTCGTGACTCAATTGGAAGTCACGACCTCAATACCCTTCTCTCTAAAAGGGATGAAGTAGGAAGAGAGCTGCAGCGTATTCTGGACGCCAAAACAAATCCCTGGGGTATCACCATCCTCTCGGTGGAGTTTACCGATATAATTATTCCCAAGGAGCTTGAAGATATAATGAGCCGAAAAGCCCAGGCACATCGGGAACGGCAGGCACGGGAAATCCTTGGAGACGCCGAAATTGCGGTAGCCGAGAAAATAACCCGGGCAAACGAGTTTTATCGAAATAATCCCCAGGCTTTTCAGCTAAGAGCAATGAACATGGTCTACGACGGACTTCGACAAAGTAAGGGGTCTATTATGTTAATGCCCTCTTCCGCAATAGAAGGGATGGACCTCGGAAGTCCCGCCGGCCTGGCGGCTTTACAAAAACTGCAAAATCAGAATGAGGAGGAAGAGCATGATTCAAATAAATAAGGTAAAAAAAACATATCAATCCGGAGAAACCAGGGTACAAGCCCTCCGTGGAGTAGACCTCGAAATTAAAAATGGTGAGTTCCTCTCTATCGCCGGCCCCTCCGGTTCAGGGAAGACTACGTTACTCAATTTAATCGGCTGTCTTGATACAGCAGATGAAGGCACCATCCTTATTGATAATCTAGACATTGCCGAAAAAAGCCGAAAAGAACTTGCCCTGCTTAGGCGGGAGAAAATCGGTTTTGTGTTCCAATCATTCAACCTTATTCCCGTACTAACCGCATTTGAAAACGCCGCCTTTCCTCTCTCCTTACTCGGCATTTCTGAGCAGGAGATCGAGGACCGGACAATGGGTATACTAAAGGAGGTGGGATTAGAAGAGATGGCCCACCGAAAACCGGCGGAACTTTCCGGGGGCCAACAGCAGAGAGTAGCCATCGCCCGTGCTCTGATAAAGGGTCCTGAAATAGTATTGGCCGACGAACCTACGGCCAACCTCGACTCAAAAACCGGTCAGGACATTCTCGAACTGATGGAAGAGCTTAACACCCGCCATAATACAACATTCATCTTCTCTACCCACGATCAAATGGTAATGGAATTTGCCCATCGCTTAGTACAACTGCACGACGGCAAAATACACAGCGACCAGCTTACCGCCCGCGCCCCCGATAAAAACACCGTCGGAAGTCGCGGATAACCCCGCCGGCTAAGGAGGCCCATAATGAAATTCATTGTGAATTTGGCATTTAAGAACCTGTTTCGCCACAAACGCCGTACCCTGATAACATCTATCGCAATAGCTGTGGGGCTGGCACTGTTTATACTCATAGACTCAATGCTGGTCGGTATCGAAGAAGACTCTACCCGCAACCTCGTACTCTACGAAACCGGCTCCGCCAGAATAATGGATACACAATTTTGGGAGGAGCATCAAAACCTTCCCCTTTCCCACAGCATAGAAAACCCGCAGCCCCTGCTTCAAAACTTAGATGCCGCAGGAATTAAAGCCGCTCCGCGAACAGTATTCAGCGGGGAGCTTATTATGAAAAAAGATCCCTACCCGGAGGACGGTTCTATTCAGGCCCGTATCACCGCGGTTGACCCTGTACGAGACCCGGAGGTATTTAGAATCGCTGAATCCGTCAGTAAGGGCCGTTTCTTGAAAGAAGACCGGCTTGAGGTGGTTTTAGGTGCATGGCTTGCTGAAGATATCGGTGCCGAGGTCGGTTATCCCCTTACTATCGTAACCCGAACAAAGGGCGGCTTCTTTCAAACAATAGATGTCGATATCGTTGGACTGGCTAATACCCCGAATCCGGTGGTCAATCGGACCGGAATATTCATGCCCCTTGAAACCGCCGATTACTATCTGCAAATGGAAGGCAGTGTGACCCAAATCGATACCAACTTGCCCTATCAGGGAAAGATAAATGAGCAGACCGATAAAATTCGCTCTACCGCACTAAAAAACAGACCCGAACTTATAGTTGTAGATTGGAAGACCCTTGGAAAAGATTTTGTTGCCCTGGCGGCTACGAAAAGCGCAAGCAGTAAGGTAATTCTGTTTCTCGTTTTTATAATCGCTGCGGTTGGAATATCAAACACTATGCTGATGTCTGTGTACGAACGGGTCCGTGAAATCGGAATGCTTCGGGCCCTCGGTATGCGCAGGCACGAGATCCGACTTGCATTTCTGATTGAAGCCGGCGGAATAGGGCTAATAGGTGCATCTGCCGGGGTACTTATCGGAGCGCTGCTCAATATTCCCTTGGTGAACACCGGTATTGATTATTCCGCCCTTATGCGGGATGCGGATATGGGATACCGGATAACAGGTATTATGCGGGGCCTGTGGAGCGTACGCACTATACTCACCGCTTTCTTCACAGGGGTGTTTCTATCGGTACTGACGGCGTTTATTCCCACCCGTAAAGCACTGAGAATGCACATCACCGACGCATTGCGTTTTCAATAGAGGAGGATACGCATATGAAATTAGGCAAAATTGCCTGGAGAAATATACGCCGGAACACCCGTCGCAGCATTCTTTCGATGTCTGCAGTAGGTATCGCCGCAATGACCTTCGTATTCATGTTCAGCATGATTGAAGGTATGAAGCAAGACGTTGCCTATAATCTGCATACCTTCGTTACAGGGGAAGTACGTATCCAACATGGAGAGTTTGAAAAATACAAGCACCTAAACCCTCTGCATCTTGGAATAGAAAGATACACCGAACTCACCGAACGTTTGGATTCAATGGAAGAGGTGGATATGATCTCACCCAGAATCAAATTTCCAACTGCTATTTACAAAGAGGGAAGCACCTACAACGCCCAGGGACAGGGAGTTGATTTCGAGAGAGAGGCGGAGTATCAGGCCCTTGAACAGTACATCGTAAAGGGTGATATGCCCCGAAACGGAGAAAATGAAGTGCTGGTTGCCGACGGACTTGCGAAGGAAATGAACTTGAATTTGGGCGATAACTTTACCCTGCTTACCCAAACCCGAGGAAGGGGGATGAACGCCATTACCTTCAAGATCACCGGTTTGACCCACTATGACTTTGACGGACTGAACAGCAGCTTTTTTCAAGCACCCCTGGACAGGGTACAGTACTTTCTGCGAATGGATGAATCGGTGAGCGAAATTCTTATAAAACTAAATAGCAACTATTCAGCGGAAACCTTTGCCTCCCGGCTTGATACAACACTCACCGAATGGAACCGTCCAGAGCTTATAGCCCGCATGTGGAAGGACATCAGCCAGACCTATTCCTTTGTGGTAATGGCCGATGCAATTTACTTCATCATTGCTTTGATGTTCTTCCTCCTTGGAAGCACAGTCATTATTAACACCATGATGATGACGATCTATGAGCGGCGAAAAGAAATAGGCACCATCAGCGCCATGGGCATGACCGGCCCTGAAGTGGTCCGCCTTTTCTTTCTGGAAGCTTTTTATATTGCCGCTATCGGCTCATGTGCGGGAGTATTGATTGGTATAGGTATTACCTATCCTACAACTATTTACGGTCTCAACTTCGGAGCGGCAATGGAGGGGGTGGATATGGAGATCTCACAATCTCTAAAGCCGGTACTTAATCTGAAATCTACGGTTTTTGTATTTCTCTATTCTACCTTTATCGCTTCAATTGCTTCGTTTATTCCATCAAGAAAATCAGCAAAAGTGAAACCGGTAGAAGCCCTCAGGGCAATCTAACAGTAAGGAGAAGCACTATGAATTACACCCAGAAAAAAATGCTACTTTTGGTCGGGCTGCTCGCTGCAGTCAGCATGCTGAGCACCCTACCCCTGTTCGCTCTTACGGCGGAGGAGGTAATAGAAAGGCTCGAAGCAAATCAAGTCCATGAAACGGCACGCTCCGAGGGCAGGATGATCATTACCGACCGCTTTGGCGAGAAAGTGACGACCTTCAAATCCTGGGCGGAGGGGGATGAGAAATCCCTGATCGAGTTTACCAGCCGTCAGGAAAGGGGCCAGAAAATTCTCCGAAGGGAAGATGAAATTTATCTTTACTTTCCTGATGCCGCTGAAGTAATCCGTCTGCAGGGGGCTGCACTACGTGACTCCGTACTTGGATCGGATATGTCATATGAAGATATGACCGGGGGAAAAGGCCTGCTCGAATCTTATAACGCCGAAATGCTGGGTAAAGAGACAGTTGACGGTGAGGAATGCTATAAAATCGAGTTGCACGCCAAAGGCCGGGGAGTTCCTTATCCAAAAGAGATAATGTGGGTAGATACAGAGATGTTCGTGAACCGCAAAGTTCACATGTTCAGTCTTTCGGATAAACTCTTGAAGGAAATGCGGATGGAGGACTACACCACACAAAAGGGGAAAACCTTTCCCGTCCGTTTCATCATTGAAGATAAAATGAAAAGCAACAGCTCCACCGAGTTTGTGATCGAGTCGATAGAAATAGGAATAGATATTCCTTCCAGTCTTTTTTCACTTGAGGAGTTGACATGGTAAAAGTGAAACTGCTCCCACTACTTGCGGCGGCGGTGTTCATGCTTTCATTACCAAAGGCTTTGCATGCGGACAATATCACCACCGCCGAACTCGAACTATTTGATGTTGTACAAAGAAGCGGCGACGGCACCTGGTACCATTACGGGGCCGGCAGTGCTTCGATAAAAATTGACCAGACGGGCAACCGCAATGTACGGTCCCAACTAGAACTCTCCGCCGCAATTCTCCCGACCGAGGAGGGTGTGCCCGATTCATTACATACTATCAACCGTGCATACGGCAAATTTCGCTTCGATTCCTACCGGGGAGTTATCGGAAAAGCCCCCTTTTCTTGGGGAGAAGGACTGATTTTCAACGTTGCCGATGAAATCTTCAGCCCTGGTACAAGTGCAAATCTTATGCAGCAGGAATTCAAAGACCCCAGCGCCTGGATCACCTCTTTCTCCAAGTATTTCGGACCCTTCAGCTTTGTGGAAGTACTTGTCAATCCAGGGACCCTAGAAATCAGTCAGGAGAATCAGGACAACAGTCTGCTTTCCGCCGGCGCTACAGCTGGGACAAAAGCACCCCGGATGGAAGATTCCCGCGCCGGAGGGCGCTTTGTTTCAAAGGCCGGGGGTATAAAATTCGAGGGGGGATACCTTTTCGACGGACAAAACGGACAAAAGGGTAGTGACTGGGACTATTCTCACCGCCTTTTTCTTAATCTTCAGGGAAACCTCTGGTTGGATTGGCACCTGAGCACTTCCTTAGAAATCCCCGACCCGAAGCACGCAGGGGACAATCCCGGGGAAATACTCTGGAGAGGCCAGTTGTATACAGCCGGTATATATTCCATGATTCCTGTCGCTTACAATGACACCCTCAGCTTCCGTGTTGAGACCCGGTTGTATCCTGCCGGCTCCTGGTCCCAGGACCACTCGGATAATTCGCCCCGCTACGGAATATACAGTTACGGGGAGATTTCCTACGATTTCGGAGACGGTCTCAGCCTTCTTACCCGTAGTTTAGTAAACCCGATCGACCTTTCGGCACGTATCTCCCCCGGCTTCTCATGGAATATCTTCCAAGGGTTTACCCTCCTCGGCTTTGCCACAGTACACACCGGTGAAGCCGGCGACACCTACCCGTGGGAGACGGAAAACAGTGGAGAAAGTACCCTTGCAGGGGCCTCGGGGCTTGCCCTGCAAATAGGTTCTTCTATAACCTATTAACACTATGAATGGGATAAGCTCGAAAAAACTTCATACCCCCCTCGGCCCCTTCTATATGCTGTTTGAAGGGGCCCGAACAGAGGCTCGGCTTATTTTTGCCGGCTTCAGCGACCCCAACTCATCGGGCACCCGTATATCGGTGGCTCTTCGAAAACACCTTGCCTCACACCGCATGCCCCCACAGGACAATACTTCACGAAGCCAAAGGCCCAACACCGAACAAATATACCCCGAGCACAAAAACTCTGAGAAAAAATTATCCGAAATTGCTGTTATAGAAACCGTCACAAGGCAGTTGCAGCACTACTTTAGGGGGGAATCGTCGACCTTCAATATTCCATTGAAACTCTATGGAAGTCCCTTTCAACTGGCCGTATGGAATTATCTTTTGCAAATAAAGAGCGGTACCACCATCACCTACGGAGAAGTAGCACGGGGCAGCGGCTATCCGAGGGCAGTACGAGCGGTGGGCAGTGCGGTCGGTACTAATCCGATTTCTATTATTGTGCCCTGTCACCGGGTGGTGCCTGCCTCCGGCGGAATAGGCAACTACGGAGGCGGCTCCGAGAGAAAAAAGTATCTGTTAGAAAGGGAAAACGCACAAATTTAGCAGAGGCGAAGCTGAAGCGCAGCAGAAGCAACAAGGCCCTTCGACAGAGAGAGGCAGGAGAGGCGCAGGAGAAACACCGCAGAAGCGTCAGGGCCGTGAAACACCCCCCTTGCACGCTTTATGGTAGGCGCATTATCTTAAGAGGCTCCCCTTACTTGCCCTTTTTCACATAAAACTGCATTAACTGAATAAAGTAATATATCTTCTTATAAATCTCGGTAATACCTTCTTTTACATCTTTTTCAGAATATTGTTCTATCTCTTTCCAGTTTATTATCAACTCGTGGGGCTTTTTATCGTAATCCTCAAGTACCTGCTTCAACCCTTTTCCAATAACAATAAGATTTTGCGCTGTTGTCTGAATGAGCTCAAGGGCCTCATCGTTGGTTTCTTTCAGCACCTTCCGGAGGCTTACCATAGCGTTTTTATCTTTATCCGACCGGGCCATATACGTTTTTATTCGGGCCCCCCGCTCTCCGTCCTCTCCCAGGGAATCGTCGAATTTCAGCAGTTTTTCGGAAACTTCCATCACCGCATGAAACGACTCTGAGAGCTGCTGACTCATAAGGTTGGTCGACCATTTTCCGCGAATCAATAATAAATCTATTATTACCTTGATATCACGTTTGAAATAATCAAGCAAAAACGCCTTAATATAGTTTAGGGGCTTCACATAGGTATAACCGCCAAGCATCTTTTTCGAAAACTTAAGATTCTCTTTTTCAGTATAGTTTTTCATTCGGGACACCGCGGTAGTACCGAATACCGTTTTAAGCAGTTTATCAACCTTGCGGTTCTGTCGTTCATTGAGTATTTTTTGTACGGTCATCTCCGATTGGGTTTTTACTTTATTTAGATACTCTTCGACAATCCTTTCATTCGGGGGATAAAACTGAGGCTTAAAATAGGGATCCTTATCAATATGACGAATCATTTGCTCAAACACGGCCTCTTTTTTCACATTGTCCAGAGTTCGCAGCATTTTTTTCCATGCCGCCCTATTGATTACCTCGGTTTCTTTATAATTCTGCAGAATATCAAAAAGATTGTCCCAATCCGCATCTTTCCGTACCAGCGGTAAGACCTCCATGAAATCTTTTAAATCATCACTTATATATTCGGCATTGATGGATTCAAATTTTGGGTTGTAGGCAAAATCACGCTCGGGAAGGTTTGAATCAAACTTTTTCAACAGAAAATAGAAGTCAAAGTTAATAAATTGCAGAAAGGATGAAAGCAAATTATATGTGCCGTCAATCTCTTTTACTTTATCCCCCTTAAATCCGGAGAAAAAAGTAACCATTTCTTCCCTTAATTCATTGGCCAAAGCCTTGGTATCCATTGAATCTGCTTTTTTCCTGATGGCATCCTCGGTTAATTCGTCCCGGATGCCCTGAATTTCCTTGGGAAGGGAGTTTTCTATTATCAGGTTTTTCAGAACATTAGACGAATGGGCATGTTCCAACATCACCTGGGAAGGACCGATAACCTTATAGATTTCATGAAAAAACTTTGCAAGTGCCGGAAGGGCCTCACCACTGCCGGGCTTGTAAAATTTATACTTTTTCTTTTTGAGATCCTTTGCTATATCCTTAAGTAGTCTTCGCTTTTCCCTTTCGGGGTCCATCCCCCGGAAAAAGATCGATAGAACCTTTTGCACTAACCCGCTTTCATCACCGGTGGAAGACTCGCCTTTTTCATTCATGTCATAACTTTATGGAAAATGAAATCAGCTGTCAATAGTAACAGTATTCTCATTACTGCCTTGAGATATATTCTGTTGTGCCATCACCTGATCTAGTTGCTGGTAAAACCGGCCCTTTGGAGTAAAATACCTCGGTGCTATGAGCCGTTCGGAGGAAGTATCACAGGTCACCCTCTGTATCACCGTTTCCGGAGGCAGCCGCTGGAGGGCGGCAATTACATATTCCAGATGCCGAGGACCACTGGGCACTACAAACTCCCCGGCCGCATATTCTTCCGCCAAGGGGGTCCCGGCGGTAATATTCAAATTATGAATTTTTACTCCCTCCGGACGGAGGGAGGCGACATAATCGACACTGGCCATAATATCATCAAAGGATTCCCCGGGAAGCCCGAATATAAGATGGACCGTCACCTTAAGACCCGCTTCCCGAATTCGCAGAAAAGCCCGTTCAAACTGTTCTACAGTATGTGCCCGGTGTACCCTCTGGAGAGTTGCGTTGTTCGCCGACTGCAAACCGAGTTCCACCCATACATCTCTATCCTGTTGCAGATATTCCGATAGAAGTTCGGTATGGGCTTTTCCGACACAATCCGGTCGGGTAGATACGATAAATTCGCAAAAATCCGCCTGGGCAAGAGAAAAATCATAGATGGTTTTTAGTTGATCAATTGGAGCGAAGGTATTGGAAAAGGCCTGTAAATAGAGAATATAACGTTCAGCCCCATAACGATGGTAAAGAAACTCTCGCCCCCGTTCTATTTGCTCTCTTATTATTTCGAGCCTCTCCGGCCCCACCTTCCCGCCGCGTCTAATCTTAAGAGAAGCCCCTCCTACTACCGCTTCCTGATACGCGGCACGGGAGCCCAGTTCGTCACAGAAAGTACAGCCCCCTCCTCCATCTGCAGCACGGTGGGGACAAGAAAATCCTGCATCAACAGAAATTCTGTACACGGCTTTCCCGTATTTCTGCTTAAGATACGTACTATACCTGTAAAAGGGACGTGGATAAGGAACTTTCACAAACCTCTGCTTTCCTCTTCTTAAAATAGACCCGACCTCCTAATTATTGTATAGCCGGCGCCAATTGACAACCCCCTTTGGAAAGACGTATTGTATCAGCGATGAAACCTGTACACACCTTCTTATTGATTCTAGTTCTTTTGCCTTTGATCTTCCTAACCGGATGTCCGAAGGAAGAAAACAAAACGGCAATTCTTTGTACTAACCGCCCTGAATTCACCTCCTACGTTGAACTTTTTAACTCCTCCCAGGAAGAGTACCGTATCGTCATTTCCTATAACGACAAACCGCGGGATGAGCTTATCGGGAATGGTAAATGTGAGTTTGATCTTCTCATTGATTCGCACCTTAACTCACTACAGTTTAACGGAAAATTTGCCTCACTTGAGAATTTATTTATGGAAGAAAAGCTGGACGCCGACAGGTTTTATTCAGTTCCCTTTTCCCAGGGAGAATATGGTAACCAGCAGGTGCTTCTTCCAATTTCTTTTCAAATACCCGGTCTAATATTTCACTCCGAGCAACAGTTCCCGGAAAAAGATAGTTTTCTCATTGATTTAGAACAACTGGAAAACCTTAATAATGAGTTCAGCACAAAAACAGAGAAGGGTTTTACCAAGTTAGGTCTTTCCCTTCGCTGGGAGCCTTACCTCTTATATCTCATAAGTCTGCTCAAAGAAACTAACTTTCATGAGAGCAAAACCGGGACCCTTGTATGGAATTCGCAAAATTTTAGGGACTCGGTAGAACTTATTCGAAAATGGACCTTTGAAATTAATGACGGTCTTACCTCCGAACGGGAATTTACTCAGAAATTTCTCATTGAACCGCCCTACAAATTGATAGCCGATACACGTATACTCTGCTACTATGCGGATGCGGCGGAATTCTACTCAATTTCTTCACAGAAGAGGGAAGAACTTACATTAAGATGGTTAGCGGAAGACGAACTTATTTCCGTCCTGCCTGATGTGTTATTTGCCGGGATCCCCCAAGGAGCACCGGGAATAGAGGCGGCAAAGGCGTTTCTTGCCTGGTTTTCAAATCCCGACACACAAAAAGAGTTATTAGCATCCAGCCAATATAAACGTACGCGTACCTTCGCTATTGCCGGGGGTTTCTCCGCCCTTCCTAAAGTCAATGAGCAAATACTCCCCACTTTTTACCCTTCCCTGGTAGGTTTTATCCCATCGGCTTCCTATTTTCGCTTCCCCAAGCCGATGCCCCCCAATTGGCCGATGATCCGGGACCAGGTCATAATCCCCTGGTTAGAGGACCAGGCAGCATCAGAAAAAACAGAAGAACTGATGAGGGAACGACTTGAGATCTGGCTGCGACAAAAGCCGTCGTCCTAATACCTGAGGAGGACCAATTTTTAATTGACATACCAGTAGTTTCATACTACGATATATGCCATAAGATAAACCTAGGAGGTTCAAATGGCCACTGTTAGTTTGAAAAACATCAGTAAGGTCTATGAGGGCGGTGTTCGTGCAGTTGATAATGCCAACATCGAAATCAATGACCGTGAGTTTGTGGTGTTTGTAGGTCCTTCCGGATGCGGAAAATCTAC
>CAZDFY010000031.1:0-32443 GCA_964504785.1 uncultured Sediminispirochaeta sp.
GCACAGACCGTTGTGGATTCATGGCTGCGCATGCTGGCCCCCGAAACTGCTGCTCCCTATGCATGGTTTCCCAACATGTTTATCAAGGGCGCTGCAGACTACAACTCCGGCGACGCCGGTGCTGATGCAGTTGGAATTGAAGCAGTAGACGACTACACCTTCCGCCTTGAGCTGGTCGGTCCGCTTCCCTACGTACTGGGCGCATTGCCCCACTATTCTTTCGCAGTTGTTCCCATGCACATTATCGAGGAGCACGGCAAGGAATGGACCAACCCCGGCAACTTTGTTGGAAACGGCCCCTTCACCCTTGAAGAGTGGCAGCCCCAGCAGAAGATTTCCGTTGTTCCCAATGACACCTACTGGGATGCCGACGTTGTAAGCCTCGACCGCGTAGTATATCTGCCGATCGACGACAACAACACCGGCTACAATATGTACCTCAACGGCGAAGCCGACTGGATGACCACCGTACCCTTGGATATGATGGATTCGGCCAAACTTCGCGACGATTATCACAATGCACCTTATCTTGGTACCTACTACTACACTATCCAGAACCAGAAAGAACCCTTTGACGACCCGAAGGTACGTAAAGCACTGGCTATGACCTTCGACCGGGAAACCCTGGTTGAAAAAATAACTAAGGGCGGACAGGTTCCGGCTACCTCTATGGTCCCCGACATGGCCGGTTACCCGGGCATTGAAGGCAACGGCAAGAATATTGAAAAAGCACAAGAACTGCTTGCCGAGGCCGGTTATCCCGACGGCGAAGGTTTCCCCCAATTCGAGATTCTTTACAACACCAGTGAAGCTCACAAGAAAGTTGCTGAATATATGCAGGAACAGTGGGCGGAAAACCTCAATATAGAGTGTGAACTGGTAAACCAGGAATGGTCTACCTACCTATCCAACCGCCGGCAGGGCGACTTCCAGGTCGCACGGGCAGGATGGATCGGAGACTATCAGGACCCCAACACCTTCCTCGATATGTTCCTCAGCGGCGCCGCCATGAACGGTGGTGACTACGAGAACGACCGCTACGATGAACTTATTCGCAAGGCGGCTACCATGCCCGCCGGTGAAGAGCGGTTCGAAGTACTGCAAGAAGCCGAGAGCATTTTTATCGAGAAAGACCAGGGTGTAATACCTATTTATCACTACACCACTAATAACATGATCGACCTTAGTGAATGGGGTGGCTGGTATGTGAACACCATGGACTATCATCCTCCCAAAGATATCTATAAAAAATAGCAACAATTATTCTAAAAGCCGGCAGTTCGCTGCCGGCCTTCTCTTTTATACAGAATTTATTAGGCAACGGTATCCTTACACATTACCTGCGCCATGTGGAGTTTGGAGAAAACCATGACGAAATATATTATAAGACGCCTGATAGGATTGATTCCCACACTCTTTATTGTTGTGACTATCAGCTTTTTTCTTATTCGAATTGCACCAGGCGGTCCCTTCGATGCTGAACGACGCCCTCCTGAACAGGTTATGAAAAACATTCAAGCAAAGTTTCATTTAGACGATCCCCTGCATGTTCAGTATCTCCGTTACATGGGTGATATTGTCCGCGGAGACCTGGGACCCTCTTTCCGCTACCAGGACCACGATGTAAACTACTATATTGCCAATAGTTTACCAAACTCACTTTTATTGGGCTTTATAGCTCTAGGCATGGCCCTACTTCTTGGAGTAAACGCGGGAATTGTTTCCGCCCTTAATCAAAACAGCTGGATAGATTATGTGGCGATGGCGATTGCGATTATCGGAATAACGGTACCGCTGTTTGTTATAGGTCCAGTGCTGATGTACTTTTTCGCGTTGAGGTGGGACATATTACCGACCTCAGGCTGGATTACCGGGAGATACGGCTGGGTTACCATTATTATGCCCGCGGTCACCCTGGCTATGCAGCCCTTTGCCACTATAGCCCGGCTTTCCCGGGCCAGCATGCTCGAAATGCTGCGCAGCGATTTTATTCGGACGGCCCAATCGAAGGGCCTCAGGGATTCGGTTATCATCAGAAGGCACGTGCTCAAGGGTTCACTGCTGCCGGTAGTCAGCTACGTCGGCCCGGCATTCGCCTCCATTGTAACCGGATCGGTGGTGGTAGAACAGATTTTCAGAGTACCGGGATTGGGAAGGTTCTTTGTACAGTCCGCACTAAACCGTGATTACACCCTGATTATGGGAACGGTCATTGTATATTCGGTTATATTGGTGTTGATGAACTTTATCGTCGATATAATCTACTCGTTCCTCGATCCGCGGATTACATATAAATAGGGAGCTGAACCGTGAGTAACAATGAAACCAATAAAAAAAGCCGCCTGCAAGAGGGGCTGCAAGCTACCAATGAGTTCAATCAACCTGTCAAAGGAACCAGTTTATATAAAGACGCGTGGCGCCGCTTAAAAAAGAACAAAATGGCCATCGCCGGTCTGGTGATTGTAATTATATACAGTCTTCTTTCGCTTTTTGCGCCAATTCTGCCGATCTACTCCTACAAAGAACAGCAGATGGACCACATTCACCTGCCACCCTCCTTCGGACAAACCGCGGGAGAACAAATGATGGAGCGTAAAATAACGGAGCTTACCACTCTGGCGGCAAAAGAGGGCCGGGTCGAATGGACCAAAGAAGATGAGCAGCACATTGAGCAGGCAGTTGAAGAGGCCCGTGAGAAGTTTACCGATCCTTCCTCCGCCGGAGGTGAAAGCCTTACCCGTAAAGAGAAGGATGCAATAGCCGATGTTGAACGGCAAATCACCCGGGAACGCCGGGATATTGCGGTACAAGAGGGCCGAGTCAACCTCAACGAGGAAGAAAAGGCAGAACTTGAAGCCCTCAGGGAACGTATAGCCAACGAAACCGAGATAATCGACGGAGAAGAGGAAAAAATACACGAGCGTACATACCTTTTCGGGACCGACTATCTCGGTCGCGATATGGTGGCCAGAACTATATGGGGTGGTCAGATGTCCATCGCCATCGGTTTAATCGGCGGAATTACCTCGGTGTTTATCGGACTGTTTTTCGGTGCCATCGCCGGGTACGTCGGAGGAAAAACCGATTACATCATCATGCGTATTGTAGACATCATGTACAGTATGCCCTATATGATGCTGGTAATTATTTTAATGGCCCTTTTTGGCCGTAGTATTATCCTGATGTTTTTAGCCCTCTCCCTGGTAAGCTGGCTGACGGTAGCCCGGGTTGTACGCGGACAGATTATTTCACTGAAAAACTCCGAGTACGTTGAAGCGGCCAGATCAATGGGTGCCGGCTCTGCCCGGATAATTTTCCGCCACCTGGTTCCGAACACCTTTGGGATCATTATTGTGTACACTACCCTGAGAATCCCGGTATTTATCCAAATGGAGGCCTTTTTATCCTTTCTGGGGCTCGGAATTTCCGCCCCCTATGCCTCCTGGGGTTCGCTTATTGGAGATGCGGTTGAGGGAATGCGCGCCTACCCCTGGAGACTCTTTTTTCCGGCGGTCGCCATGACAATATTTCTGTTTGCCATGAACTTTCTCGGTGACGGCCTGCGGGACGCCTTTGATCCGCAGAGTAAAAATAAACTGTAAGTTTCAAGAGAGGAAGCTGCTAAATGAATGAAGAAAATATACTGCAAGTCGAGGACTTGAAAACATACTTTAAAACCGATGAGGGTACCGTAAAAGCGGTCGACGGCGTCTCCTTCTCTTTGAAGAGGAAGGAATCCCTGGGAATCGTTGGAGAGTCGGGATCCGGCAAATCGGTCACAAACCAATCCCTGCTGCGCCTGATTCCCTCGCCCCCGGGAAAGATAGTCGGGGGAAGCGTAAAACTGGAGGGCGTTGATATTCTAAAACTGCCCAAATCGAAACTGCGGACCATACGGGGCAATAAGGTCTCTATGATTTTTCAGGACCCAATGACCAGTTTGAACCCCTTTCTCAAAATTTCCACCCAAATGATAGAAACAATCATGCTGCACCAGCATGAGAATAAGGATGATGCCCGGCAGCGCTCCATCGAGATGCTGCGGATGGTGGGTATTCCGAAACCGGAAAAACGTATCGACAGTTATCCCCACCAGTTTTCAGGGGGGATGCGCCAGCGGGTTATGATTGCCATGGCCCTCAGCTGCAACCCGCAGGTACTGATTGCCGACGAGCCCACTACCGCACTGGATGTAACCATCCAAGCGCAAATACTGGAAATTATGCAGGAGCTGTCCGATCGTCTCGGCACCTCACTGATAATGATTACCCACGACCTGGGAGTCGTGGCCGGAATGTGTGACCGGATTGCAGTTATGTATGCCGGGCGAATAGTCGAAGAGGCCAATGCCGACGACCTGTTCGGAGACCCGAAGCACCCCTATACCCAGGGACTCATCAACTCAGTTCCCCGTCTGGATAAAAAAACAGGTCAGAAGCTCTCATCAATACCAGGACAGCCTCCAAACCTTATTGATTTGCCGGACTGCTGCCCCTTTTATCCACGTTGTCCCCATACAATGGATATTTGTAAAACCAAATACCCGACACAGAAAGAATCCGAAGGCAGTTCAGGCAGTACCCGCAGAGTTAGCTGCTGGCTTTATTCGTGAGGAGTTTGAATACATGAAACATGATGTTTTACTAGAGACAAAAGATCTTAAAATGCATTTCCCGATTGAAGACGGGATTATATTTAAGCGGAAGGTCGGCGCAATTCGTGCCGTAGACGGGGTAGACCTTACCTTAAGAAAGGGTGAAACCCTCGGAATAGTGGGTGAATCGGGCTGCGGAAAATCAACCACCGCCCGGGCTATTGCCCAGCTGTACGAACCGACCGACGGCGAGGTATTATTCGAAGGAACCGACCTCACCAAGCTGACACAGTTCGAGCTGCTGAAAACCCGCCGTGAAATACAGATGGTATTTCAGGACCCCTACGCCTCCCTCAATCCGCGTATGATTGTAAACGATGTTATCCGCGAGCCCCTGGATATTTATCGTTCCCGCAGACTATTGCAAATGGACCGCAAAGAAATGGAAGCCCGGGTTGAAGACCTGATGGAACGGGTGGGGCTTTCGCGTTACTTCAAGAACCGCTATCCCCACGAGTTCTCCGGCGGTCAGCGGCAGCGTATAGGTATTGCCCGGGCTTTGGCCTTAAACCCGAAGGTAATTCTGGCGGACGAGCCGGTCAGTGCTCTGGACGTTTCGATCCAAGCCCAGATACTCAATTTGTTTATAGAGCTGCAGGACGAGTTTGACTTGACCTATATGTTTATCGCCCATGACCTGTCGGTTATTGAATATGTGAGTAATCGGGTGGCTGTTATGTACCTGGGAAAGGTTGTGGAGATTTCAGATAGCCGAAGTCTCTATAAGAAGCCCCTGCATCCCTACACCAAGGCGCTTTTCTCGGCAGCCCCTATACCCGACCCTAAGATCGAGCGGGAACGCAAACGGATAGTACTGGAAGGAGACGTTCCCTCGCCCGACCAGGAACGCTTCGGCTGCTATTTCTACGATCGCTGTCCCAACCGTATGGATGTATGCAAAAACCATATTCCTGAATTGATCGATGCAGATACCGATCACAAGGTTGCCTGTTATCTCTATTACACTCAGGAACAGATGGCCCGGCTGGAGTAACCGGAGAACAGCTAAAATCTGGGTTGAAGCAGCAAAAAACCGGGTTTGAGTAAGTCAAACCTCCGAATGGTAGGAAATACCCGTAAAATCTGAAATTGCGGCGGCCTTTCTTTGAAGGGCCGTCTTATTTTTTGCTTCTGTAATTTCTATGTCTTTTTTGCCCCCCTTTGTAAAAATCAAGCTGAGGGTCAAAAGATCCCGTTGGAAAAATCGCTTCTTTTCACTTTCAGCACCGGGCACGCTCCCCTTACGAAAGGCCTTTACTTCTATGCTTTCTATATCTTCAATTGAAAAGCTGCTGTGTGCGGCTAACATCACAAGGCCGTGAAAATGCCGCACCAGCCCTTTAGGTTTGCTCCCACCAGGAGCCGATTCTCTATCGGTATCTCCTTCGGGAAGGGAGAAGTACCAGCTTTCGTTATACAGGGCTATCAGTACAAACAGGGCTATCAGTACCACCATCACCAGCGAGCCCCCCTCCTCTGAAGAGGTCACCAGCATGCTGGATAAAATAATCACAGCCAGCAGTCCAAAGACAAGTCTGAAGCCCCAGTGGAGTTTAAGGGCAAGAGTATTGTCATCAATTTTTCTCAATATAAAAATAAGCTTACACATAAAATATAGACCTTACGCTATTCACTCCCCTCCTGGGATTCCCGTTCTACACTCATCGAATAACGACGGCCGAATTCGTGAAACCCCCGCTCTTCTAAGTCTTTCTGCAAAAAAAGGGTTTTCCCAAGAAGTTCTATTACTATCTGGCTTACACCGTTTTTCGCCGCCAGTTCCGTTGCCCTATCAATGAAAAGTCGCGAGAGGCCTAGTCCGCGAAATTGAGGTTCGACATAGATAAACCTCAGATCCAGAACGGTACTGTATTCCGAGGGCACATATACCCCCATGATACAACCCGCAAACTCGCCTACAGGGGTCTCCGCGTAGAGGATCTCCTTATGCTCGTTCTCTTTACAACCGACAGCCTCGGTATCGAGCAAGTAATCCCTCAAGGCCAAGGAGATGTCCTGAACAGATTCATTCTTCGCCTGTACGGCGGCTTCAGAAATTTTTTCCTTCCACCGTCCGGTCCCGCTTTGAATGATAAAGTCACTTAGTACTAGCTCTTCGGTCTCCTCGGGTTCTTCCCCAAGACGGCTTAGAGCGATGGAATCGGTAACCGTTGCATACCAATCCTTCACTACCTGCCGCATTTCCCTCTCTTTAAAGGCAAACCACTGCCGTTCAAGGGGTTCGTATCGTTTCAGCACATCCTTGAAACGGCGAAAGACCCCCCTTCCCCCATTAAGGGCGTCCCTCAGTTCCTGCCGATAGATTGGATTTTTATTAAAGGCCACAAACCGCTCCATCAGGTGAAAACCATCCACCGGTCTCCATTCGGGCAAATCGACAAACCGATTTTCAGCCTCTTCCCCGGCGGCAGCGATTTCCGGGTCATCACAGGGGATAAGCTCTCCTTCCTGCAGATCAAACAGATATTCCGCCTGCTGGTTCTCCATTCCAAATATAATTTGGTCTACCACCTCTTCGGTTAACTCCTTCGGGCGGATTTCATTATGTTCCGACATATACAAAGTACTCCTTCTTCGGGAAGACCTTCTCTCTTAGGCCTATTCGCTTCAAGTAATTCTAATTTGGAAGGACCTCTTCCTCCTGCAGCTGTTTCATTGTTGTTTCAATATTATCAATTTTCACCAGATAACTCCGGCGTGTGTAGCGGTCATAGAATTCTACCGAGTCCTCGCTATTCCGCTTAGAGGAGACTACAATCCTGTAGGGAATTCCCAGGATTTCGGCGTCCTGAAACTTCACTCCGGGGGATTCTTTACGATCGTCCAACAAGGTATCAGCGTAAAACTTTTCATATATCCTATCAACTTTCTGCCGTACGGAATCACTCTTGCCGATACCCATAAGAAAAAAGCGAAAAGGTGCAATTTCAGTCGGCCACATCATACCCCGCTTATCATGGAGCTTTTCGGCAATTGCCCCCATAAGCCGGCCTATTCCTATACCATAAGAACCCATAAAGGGGTACACCTTTTTCCCATTCTCCTCCTGAAAATAGAGCCCCATAGAACGGGTATAGAAATCACCCAATTTGAAAATATTTCCAAGCTCAAGGGCAGGGACCTCCTTGAGCGCCCCCCCGCATTGGAGACACTTATTTTCAGGCTTTATCATTGATATATCGGCAACATTCGACGATTCAAAATCGCGACCAAAATTCGCATTTCGTAGGTGCACCCCCTCTTTGTTCCCCCCTACCACTAGGTTCGCTGATTTTGCAACTGTTCCGTCAACCACAAGTGGTATGGTGCCGTTTACCCCGATGGGAGATAAGTATCCGGGTATAAAACCAAGTTTTTCCACCTCCCGCTGTTCTGCCTTTTTCAATACCGGTTCACCAAGATATCTGGTTAGCTTTTCCTGACTAACCTCATGATCTCCCCTCACAACGGCCATTACCAGGCCGCTCAATGTTTTAAAGATCATTGTTTTAGCCAAATGGTGCTTTTCTAACCCTAAAAACTCCGAAAGATCCTCCATGGACGTACATTCCGGGGTATCGACATACTCCAACTCTTTGGGGGTACCCGTATGAAAATCCTTCAATCCCATGGCCACACTCTTATTGGCCCGGTAACCGCATTGCGGACATTCTACCAGGATGTCGTCACCAATATCACAGCTCACCATAAACTCAAAGGCCTTCTCTCCCCCCATATAACCAACCCCTGATTCAGCGGGCAGCACATCCAGACCACAGCGCTTAAAAATACGCTGGTACGCGGAAAATACTTTTGGAAAGAAAATATTCAAATCGGAGGCCGATCGATGAAAGGAATAGGCATCCTTCATAATAAATTCCTTTGTACGAATTAAGCCGTTTCTTGTACGCTCCTCATCACGAAATTTGGTTTGAAACTGATATAAAAAAGCGGGCAGGTCCCGGTAGGAGCGCAAACCGATTCTGACTAAATCAACAAAAGCTTCTTCATGACTCGGAGCCAAGACCATATTTCGTCCTGTACGGTCTTTAAATCGGACCATATCCTTTCCAACAAGCCTGTCACGGCCGCTCTTTTGCCACATTTCAGCGGGATTAACTAAGGGAACAGTAACCTCCTGCCCCCCAAGCTCTTCCATTTCTTCTCGGATAATCCGTTTTATATTGCGAACGACCCTGTTTCCCAGGGGCAGATAAGAAAAAAGACCGTTGCCGTGGGAACGAATAAAGCCACCTCTAAGTAAAAGCGCAAATCCCTTACTCTTTACCCCGTGATGAACAACGCGTAACGTTTTGCCGAACAACTGAGTATATTTCATATTATCCTCATAATACTTTGCACAATATGTGGGGTCAAGCTCCTATAAGAGCCTAGGCCCCAGGGGTTTCATAAAACCCTTCAAATTCGGGCCTTCTCACTTTGAAATTTTCAAAAAAAAATCAAAGTGAGAATCTCTGAATTCGATATTCCCGGCTTGACCTTATTTTCAATACATAAGATAGTAGTCTTAATTAAGATAAAGAATTAACAATATCTTGAGGAGAGGTAATTATGAGTACAATTGAATTTATTGAAGCTCGCGAAATACTTGATTCACGGGGTAATCCCACCGTTGAAGTAGATGTATTTCTTGAGGACGGCTCTATGGGCCGCGCAGCAGTTCCTTCAGGCGCATCTACCGGTGTGCACGAGGCGGTTGAACTTCGTGACGAAGACAAAGGCCGTTTTATGGGCAAGGGCGTACTGAAAGCTGTTGAAAATGTAAACAACATCATCGCCCCCGAACTCGTCGGCTTAGACGCCCTTGATCAGGTGGATATAGACCGTACTATGATCGAACTTGACGGGACCGAAAACAAGAGCAAACTCGGTGCAAACGCACTATTAGGGGTCTCGATGGCAACAGCCCGGGCGGCGGCGGACTTCCTCGGCTTGCCCCTTTTCAAATACCTGGGTGCCTATCATGCCAATCAGCTGCCGGTACCGATGGCCAACATCATCAACGGTGGTGAGCATGCGGACAATTCCGTCGATTTTCAGGAGTTCATGGTTATGCCCATCGGCGCAGAATCCCTGCGAGAGGGTGTACGTATGATCACGGAGGTTTTTCACAACTTAAAGAGCATACTCAAAGAACAGGGATACAGCACCGCCGTCGGTGATGAAGGCGGTTTTGCACCGAATCTTAAATCAAACGACGAAGCAGTAGAAGTAATTGTAAAGGCAATACAAAAAGCCGGCTACAAGCCCGGTGAACAAATTGCAATCGCCCTGGACCCGGCGGCTTCGGAATTCTACGATGAAGATAAAAAGAAATACGTCTTCAAGAGTTCCGACGGACGCGAATTAAGCTCCGAAGAAATGGCCTCGTATTGGGCCGACTGGGCAGCTAAATATCCGATTATTTCGATCGAAGACGGTATGGCTGAAGACGATTGGGACGGATGGAAACTGCTTACCGATAAGGTTGGAGACCACTGCCAGCTGGTAGGGGACGACCTGTTTGTGACCAACACCAAACGTCTGAAAGATGGTATCGACAAGGGAATTGCCAACTCAATTCTCATTAAAGTAAACCAGATCGGTACTCTTACCGAAACCTTTGAAGCCGTTGAGATGGCAAAGCGTGCCGGTTACACCGCCATAGTAAGCCATCGTTCCGGTGAAACCGAAGATAATTTTATTGCAGACCTGGTTGTTGCACTGGAGACCGGACAAATCAAAACCGGTTCTCTTTCACGTTCCGACCGGCTTGCTAAATACAATCAGCTCATGAGAATTGAAGACTATCTTGAAAGTGTTGCCGAATACCCTGGAAAAAAGGCCTTTTATTCAATCAACAAGGTGAATAAGTAACACATGCCTGTTGCCCGATAGCCAAAATGCCCACGGCATTTTGGCCAACTTTTTCCAGGTGGGCCCTGCGGGGCGCACACATAAAAGGCTGCCTGACGTATCGGGCAGCCTTTTTTTTATCATGTTTTATTTATCTGAGGCGCTTTCAAAAATATTCAATACGCCACGGAAAAACTGTTGTACTTCCCGGTATAAGATAAGGATTGTACATCAACGTTCACAATATGGGCGCTCGGCGGGCCTTGCTTACACCATTCTATAAACATATCGACCCGGCTTTGTTCTCCCTCACAAAAAAGGGACACCGAACCGTCATACTCATTTTTTACCCAGCCGTACACACCGTACCGCCGGGCTGATTTCATCGCTGAGTAGCGAAATCCTACTCCCTGAACTCTCCCTTCAATATGTATTTTACACGCTGCTTTTCTGTCTTTCTCCGTCTCCATAGTCTAACTCAATGGAAAAAGCTCTTCGATTCTCCCCGCTAATTCGTGATAATCAAAGGGCTTGTAAAGGACTTCAAAGGGTATGGAAAATTCGGGTCGAAGAAAACCGCTTGTTATGATGATCTTTTTTGTATGACAGTACTTATGCAGAAATTTGACCCAATACTCGCCCCCGAACACATCCATACGGTAGTCGGAAATTATTACCTCTACATTGTGGTCCAAAAGCTGTTTAATTGCCCCTACCCCATCTGAAGCAACTAGGACAGGAAACCCCCTGTTTTGCAGATAATCTCTCAATGTAAGCCGAATTGCATCCTCATCCTCTACAATCAGTACATACTTGTCCGGTTTCTCCGACATTAAACTCCTCGCACAGATAAAAGGTCCTGTACAGTCTTTGTCAGGTTATCAAAATCAAGGGGTTTCGGAAAAAATGCATCTGCTCCTTCGGAAAGGATCTTTTCGCCTTCACTCTCTTCATCCAAGCCGCTGATTGATACAATAAGCGGTGAGCCGAGATTTGTATCGCCCTTTATCTTTTTGCATAAAGAGTGACCATCGATGCCCGGAAGGTCTATATCGAGGATAATTACCGACGGTTTTTCTTCAGTTATGAGTCGTCCCGCTTCAAACCCGTCAAAAGCCTGATAGACTTTGTGATTTTCAAACTTTTTTACCAGGATATTTTTTAGCATCTCATTCAGGTCCTGATCATCATCAATGATAAGGATCTTCCTGCTTTTCTGCCCTGTGATCTCAAGCAGTTCATCAGGAACTCGCATACCGCGACTTTCCAGAAACTCAAGCAGGTCCTCAGCATAAATGCGGTACTGTCCGCCGGGGGTTGTAAAAGCCTTGAGATGATTGTTCTTGATCCAGTTAATTGCAGTTTGATTCACCACTCCGCAGATATTTGCAACTTCCAGAGCGGAGAAAATTCGTACCTTTTTGCCATTTTTTGCCATTTTATGTCCTCTCTTTTTTAACATCTATGAGGTATCATTTATTGTACCAAAAATATCCAATATGTCAACGTAAATCGTCATAATATTGAAAAAATTTGTGTATACTGAAACTATTTATCTGTTTCCACGAAAAACCGCGGTTCAACAGCATCCTAACAAACTTATCACGGTCCCCCTTCGATTTCATGAGAATTTTTTCCGTAGCCTGTTTTAAAGCCTGTTGTTGTGCTTCGGAATTATATTCGCGATTAAGAACCTCCTCAATTATTGCATCTTCGACCCCCTTATTCTTAAGGGCTGCCCTCAATTTGGTGAGGCCCTCCGACTTTCTCCGTATTCGGTTCCGCACCCACATTTCCGCGAATCTGTAATCGTTAAGCACATCCAGCCGCTGAAACTCATCAAGGGTTTTTCGAATAATGCTGTTTCGAAACTGCCGTTGCCTGAGCTTGTTAGAAAGCTCAAACCGGGAATGTTCACGCCTTGCCAAGAGTTCGGCAGCTTTCTGGGTTGCCCTCAGAAGCTCGTGGGCAGCCTCCAGACGCTCTCTAAGCTGCTCATCGACCTCCAGATCAATACTAAGCTGAAAATCAACAAGCGCAGAGGGTGGGACAAAAAAAGAGGAGCTGTCGGAAAGAAGTACTTGTATAGACTCCCCCGAAGCTCCCTCTTTGAATGCGGTAATAGTTGGATTAACGTTTTGAGAACTGGAACTTTCTGCGTGCACCACGCTGTCCATATTTCTTACGTTCAACCATACGCGGGTCTCGAGTCATAAAGCCGTTTGCCTTGAGAGGACTCTGATTACTCGCATCATATGATACTAACGCCCGGGCAATTCCGTGACGGGTCGCGCCGGCTTGACCGGTAGGACCGCCGCCCTTCACGTTTACCATTACATCAAACTTATTTAATGAATCAGTTACATCCAGAGGCTGTTTTACCACATAGGTAAGCCCCGGATTCTTAAAGTATTCATCAACCTCTTTCCCATTGACTGAAATTTTTCCGCTGCCTTCACGGAGAAACACCCGTGCAACAGAGGTTTTTCTTCTTCCTGTTCCTAATGCAAGATTCGTTGTACTATCCACGTTTATCTCCCCTTCCTTATATTTCCAGTTTTTCCGGCATCTGAGCGGAATGCGGGTGATTCGGTCCTGCATATACCTTCAGATTCTTGTAAAGTTTTCGTCCAAGGGGCCCCTTCGGCAGCATTCCCCATACAGCCCGTTCCATCGGATATACAGGCTTTTTTACGATCATCTTTTCAAAACTTTCACCGGTGATACCGCCGGGATAACCCGAGTGTCGGTAATACATCTTCTGCCGTGCCTTTCGACCGGACACATCGACCTTGTCGGCATTTACCACAATTACATAATCACCCATTTCCTGGTGATTCATATATTCCGGCTTGTTTTTTCCCCGCAACACGGATGCGATTTTTACCGCTGCACGACCAAGCCGCAGACCGGCAACATCGACTACATACCATTTGCGTTCAATTTTTTCTGGTTTCACAAAAATTGTCTTCATACCCATTCCTCTATCATAAACTTTGCGCGTATATTGCTATCGTAAGACGTAGACAAGTGTTGAGCATCTTTTCATATTTCACTTTGAATGTCAAGGCCGAGGGGAAAGGACGGGTGGGTTCGGCCTCTATTCTTATTTCTCTTCCTTGTCGCTAGATACGGGGCTTTCATTTGCCTCGGTATCTTCGTCGGTCTTCTCCTTCTTCTCTTCTATTCTATCTCGAATGTCTGCAATTCCGATTAGTACTGCTACTAGACCAATAAACAGCGCCACTACCGGAATTCCACCTTTCAGAAAATCTAACACATAGGGCCACCATTGCAAAGCCCATTCAAAAGGAAGCACGGAATATACAGTAAAAAATAAAATCACTATACCTACAATCAGTGCCGTCATATGCTTCTCCTTATTTTTTTACTCTTTCCTATAATATTCATATTCACCTCTACGTCAAGACTTATTACGCAAAAGCATAACCAGAAATCCTATACTGAAAAAGAGAAGCGGCAAATTCCGCAATACCACCTCCACCCTCACAAGCTCGGGATAAATAAACACCTGGGAAGGCACCACACCAAAGAGCTTTAAAGTAGAATAAATGATCTCACCATATTCTACAATTACCCCCATAATGATAAGCATCCAGGCGGTGTCGCGGGTTTTAGCCCACAAAAGTATTGCCAAAAAAGTGGCTATCGCTCCGGTGGCCAGACGTACAATTATGCCGATAAGATCTACCGTTTCCATGTTCTCTCCTTACACCCTTTAATTAACGGCAAAACCTCACCTTCAGTAAACTCACAAGGTACAACCGCCGGTATGCTCTGTTCCGGAGGCAGAAGGACTCCCTCTTCTAAAAGGGCCTCATACCACCGGTAATAACTTTGGGGGTCCATTTGAAACTGTAGATAGGGGCCGACCCGCTCAATTCCCGGCAGATCAAAGCGCATCCACATGTGAGAATAGTCATCCTGCCGGAGTTTCTGCAGCTCCACCATGCACTTTATCAATACTTCAAACAGGACCGGACTTATCTCCCGGCTCTCCCTCGGCATCTCTGCTGAAGATCGAACTCTGCACACCGGGACCGGCAGAAGCCGCCCCGGAAAGGGTATAAGGGGTATAAAGAACCGGCCGTATCCGCCTTCTGTGAGCTTTTTTTCCTGCTTAGAGGTGAGTGCCCACGGACGCCGATACACCACCCACGCACCCTTTTCTAAATTTTCCAGAGGCACCTGAGTATTCTGAAACCTGAAGGGGGTATCTGCGAGGCCGACGGACACACCGGCAGCTTCACTCAGAGACAAAAGAGCACTCTCGAGAGTTGGAAAATATGAAACCCGGTCGACTTCCGGAAAAAGACGCATTAGAAGACGAGTGGACCGCCGGCGGCCACTGCCGGGATATTCAGCCCAGAGTCCCCGTTCGCCCCCCGATTTGAGGGCTTTCAGTACCCCCGCCGGACGGTGTCCAGTAAGAGCCCGGCCGCCGTTCAAGTAGAAATCAATATAGCGGGCCCCGTCGAAACCGTACACTCGATAACCGCGGGCCCGTTTTATATTCGGCATATATGTGTCCTTATTCAATTAAAAATCTTCCGCAATTCTTTCAAGTGACGCGTATTCGGGTATAAACTGGGCGGTCTGTCCGGTTTCAAATCGCACTGAAACCACCATATGACTCCCGTTGTGGCTTGTCTTCCACACTACCCCGGCCCCGTAATCATCATGGTACACCCTGGTCCCCTTTTGCCATTCACCGGACTCTTCGGGCTCAGCTTTTCCACATAGGTTCCCTGCGGGAAGGGAGTAACGGGAATCCAGCTCAACCTCAGCCTCGGGCAGTTCATTGAGAAAGCGAGAGGGCCTCTGATAATTGCTTTGTCCCCAGATAACCCGCTGTCGGCAGGAAGTAAAATAGAGTTCGTAGCGGGCCCGGGTGATACTTACATAAAAAATACGCCGTTCCTCTTCTAGGTCATCATCCTTTTCATCCGGACGGCTGGGGAACAGTCCCTCCTCCATTCCGGTAATAATAACTCTGTCGAACTCCAGCCCCTTTGTATTGTGCATGGTAATCAGGGTAACCCCGGGCATAGCCGCCGGGTCTTCCTTGGCAATTCTCGAATGGTCCAGTTCCAGGTCTTCAAGAAATTGGCTAAGCCCCTCCATTCCTCCAGAATACTCGGAGGCGGCGTTCACAAGCTCCTCCAGGTTCGAAACCTTTTGAGTGAGGGCTATTTCATCCTGTCTGCGATGGTACTCCAGTATCCCGGACCTCCGGACCCCTAGATTGATAAACTCTGAAAGCGGCAGTTCGGCAACACTTTTCTTGAGCTCTTCCAAAAATCCGAGCACCTCTTCCAGCCCCTTACGGCTGCGGGCGGGAAATCCCGGGGCCAGGCGCTCCATTGCTCCGACCAAGTTGCCGTCCCCACTCAGCGCCTCATCAACTATTTTTACCACGGTTTTTGCCCCGATTCCTCGGGCCGGCTTATTTACAATTCGCCGAAACGCAACCTCATCCATCGGATTTACAAAAAAGCTCAGCAGCGCAAGCGAGTCCTTTACCTCTTCACGATCGTAAAACCGGAGGGACCCTACAATTTTATAGGGGATCCCCTTTTTTACAAAACATGTTTCTAAGCTTCGCGACTGGGCGTTTGTTCGATAAAGAATCGCCGTACCCGCCAGGTTTCCCTCACCCAGCACGCGGGCGCAGTATTCCGCCTCTTCATCATGATCACGCAGAAAAGTAATCTTTGCCTTTGCCCCCTGACCGCCACTGGTCCAGAGAGTTTTACCGAGACGCTGCTTGTTTTTGTGTACCACATGAGAGGCGATGGAGAGAATTCTTTCAGTTGACCTGTAATTTTGCTCTAATCGAATAATATCGGTGTTCTTAAACTCATCAGGAAAGGTGATGATGTTACGAACTTCAGCCCCCCGGAAGCGATAAATCGACTGATCGTCGTCGCCGACTACGCACAGATAGGTCTTCGGGCCGTACAGGAGTTTCAGAAGTTCATACTGTGCTACATTTGAGTCCTGATACTCATCTACCAGGATAACTTTAAAACGGGAGTGCATGCGCCGCTGTACCTCGGGTTCGGAACTCAGCAACTCTACCGGCCTCAGTATGAGGTCGCCGAAGTCCGCATTGCCGATTTCTCGCACCCGTTCTTCGTAGCGTTCGTACATCTCCTGGAACATAGGATTTGTGCTTATTTGGGATACATTATCCTCCGGCCCGAGGGCATAGTCCTTAGCCCGGCTGATCATCCGAGTATATACCGCCAATTCCCTCCGCTTGAACGAGGGATACAGGCTGTGGAGGAGGGTGAGGGCATCTTCATCATCGTAAATAGAAAAATTACTGTTCAAACCCAGCAGATGGGCGTTCCTGCGCAACAGCCAGGCCCCGAAGGAGTGGAAGGTCCGCACCATTACTCCATAGGCATTCGGGGCCATTGCAAGCACCCGTCCATGCATCTCGTCGGCGGCCCTGTTGGTAAAGGTAACCGCCAAAATAGAACGGGGATCAAAACCGAGCTGATCTATAAGATACGCAATTTTTGTGGTGATAACACGGGTTTTTCCGGAACCGGCCCCCGCAAGAATCAGGAGGGACCTTCCTTCGTGTAAAACCGCCTGTTTTTGCTCTTTATTTAATACCTGTAGATAATCAGACTCAGACGAGCTCATGCCGCGGTACCACCTCAATATCGAAGTTGTTGCGTTTTACTACCTTCATATCAACCCAGTCGCCGGGTTTTACGCTGTCACTCAGTATAATCGCGCTTCCATCTACCTCCGGAGCATGCATATAAGCCCGGCCGAGGGACAGGGCTTCGCCGGGAACCTCTTCCTCAACCAGCACTCGGACAGTACGGTCCACAAAGCGGTCCGTCCGCAGGGCGGAAATTTCCCTCTGTGCAGCCTCCAGGGTTTCTTTTCTTTTTCGGGCCCTTCCGGCGGACAGCCTGTCTCCAAGCCCCGAACGCATCGAAAACGCAGGGGTCCCCTCTTCCCGGGAGAATACAAAAACCCCCGCCCAGTCAAACTGAGCATCCCTTTGAAACTGCTGAAGCTCCTTAAACTCACGGCGTCCCTCCCCGGGGAAGCCGACCATGAGGGTAGAGCGTATAATCGTATCGGGGAGCTCATCACGGATTTTCTCAATAAGATGGAGATACTCCGAGGCCGTTCCGCTCCGTCCCATTCGGCGCAATACCCGGCGAGATCCGTGTTGAAAGGGAATATCAAAATAGGGGAGAATCCGAGGGTCATCCTTCATTATAGACAAAATTTCAATGGGGAAATTGTCAGGGTGGATATACAAGAGCCGTATCCAGAAATCACCGGAGATCTCACTAATCCTCCGCAATAAAAGGGGAAACTCAGAGGCGCCGCGATCACCACCGTAGGCGGCAAGGTCCTGGGCAATCAGATTGATCTCGACTATACCCTGCCCCAGGAGCTCCCGTATTTGTCTCACTATTTCATCAATGGGATTGCTGTTTAGGGGCCCCCGAATGAGGGGAATCGCACAAAAACTGCAGCGGTGATTACACCCCTCGGAGATTTTTACGTAGGATGAGCGGGGAAATGAAAATAAACGACTGCGATATGCCGGTGAATACTTCCGATTCGGCAAAATCACCGGCCGTTCACCCTCCATCACCTGGCGGGAGACAGTTTCAACCTGCCCCAGATCATGGTTACCGAAAACCCCGTCAATCTCCGGAAGCTGAGTGAGCAAATCCTTTCCATAACGCTGGGCAAAACAGCCTGCCAACAACACCTTTTTATCAGGATAGGCCTTGCGAAGGGAAAGCACCGTTTCGATAGTCTCCTCTTTCGCCGGTTGTATAAAGCCGCAGGAGTTTACAATAATAAGGTCCGCCTGCTCAGCATTCTCCACATATCCCCAGCCCTTTTGTTCCAGATTGTGGTAGATTACCTCGGAATCAACTTGGTTTTTCGCACAGCCGAGGCTTTCAATATAGAATTTATTCTTGTTTTGCGACTGCATTATTCGTGACTGCCCTAGTAGACAGGGAGCATCCTCAAATTATAGCGGTCGGATTCCCCATCCGGTTCCCAACGCAGCAATTTGGTAGAAACTTCACCCGGATCTCCAAAATCTACTTCCTCTCCGCCGATTTTGGCCTGAAAAGACCCCGCGTTTGAGATCCACAGCATTACTTCCCGGTCGACATTCAGACGAAATCCATCGTCCCTGTTAAAAAACCTCTCTTCCCGAATTTCTCCGTCCTTCAGATAACGAACCAGAGAATACCCGCGGAAGTTCACATCAAGGCGAAAGGGCTCCGGTTGATCGGCACTGAGGATGGTGACCGGTTTTTGGGACCGCGATTCTACCGCTGCCGTGCCGAGTTCGACCCTGTCAGTTCCTTCCGCACCGCCCTCTCCATTACTTTCTTCATCCGAGGAGGTTTCTGCTGTTCTACCAAGGCCCCTATCAAAACGAAGTACTGCTGTCCCCCCCTGGGAATCTATATCTTGGACCAGAATTCGAAGGTCCTTCTGCTTGTCCTGGGTGAGGTCCAACAACAGTTCCTGTCCAAGTTCAGCAGTTTCAACACCGGAGGGGGTTGTAAGGGTTATGCCCTCACCCACCTCTGTAACACGAATATCTATCCTTTGATCGTTCAGAACGAGCCGTAATACTTGCCCCTCCCGAAAGCGACGTTCAACAATTTCTTCATCCATCTCGTAGCGCTCGCCGGCATCTTCAACATCCTGGCTATTTTGGGGTTCCCCTTGTTCTTCGACCACTTTGCCGTCATCGGTTTCACCGGTGAAATACACATATCCCCCGTAGCCGCCCCCGGCCAGGACCGCTATTCCAAGGACAATTCCAATAATCATTCCGACCCCGGGGCTGCGCTTTTTCCCCTGGATAAGTTCTTCCATCGGGACCGGCTGTTCCTGGATCTTCATATTCCGATAAAGAGTTACCAGCCGCTCTGAATCAAGCCCCAGATAATCGGCATAATTCCGTAGAAAGCCAAGGAGGTAGGTGTCCCCGGGAAAAGCGGAGAAATCCTCCTGTTCCATCGCCAAAATGAAACGACGGGCAATATTCGTATCCCGGGCAACCTGATCGGGAGAATATCCCTTTTCTTCTCGAGCTGTTTTTAACTTTTCACCAATAGATTCCATATACTAATTTTCCGGTTCAAACAAAAAATTATCGATCTGATACGCCGACGGCGGATCATCAAAACGAAAACGGGTGTTGGGAATATCCTGATTGACCTGAATATTTACAAGATCAAACTGGAAGGTTTCATAATTATCCGTAATACCCACCATCCTCCGTATCATCATATTCTTATTCACCGACATCTCTATCTGCCTAAACCCTTCTCCGGGGGTACGCCATGCCAGCTTCAACTTCCGTACCATCTCGTCCGAACCTTCATCAATCGGTACGGCCTCAGGGCCGTCCAGAAAAGCAACACTGTAATTTTGCTCCAGCAACTTCAAACCCTGCTCGCTTACCATCGTTTCCAAAGAGTTTTGCGAATGGCGGGTTATTTCCTGGCGCATAGTTACATGGTGTAGGGGTAAATACAGAATCATCTGGATACCATCAACCACCAGAACTTGGTCCTCCGGTTTGGTAAAGTCAATTCGAAGCAAATTCGGGGTTTTATAGAATATTTTTCCCTTAAGAACCTCTTCACCCTTTGTAATTGTGATTTCAGCCTGATAGTCTTCAATCGTACCGTAATGCTCTGAAACCGCGTTAAAATACTGTTCGGCGGTGAGTATGTCCTGGGAAAACAAAGACGCCGGCATTATCGTTGCCGACAAGACGAGTACGCACAAGTAAATAGTTCTCTTTTTCATCTTTTTCATCATACTCAATGAGGGGGCTTTGTCAAGGATATAGACCGGATACAAGCCGGATACAGGTTAGATACAGGCTGGATAGAGGCACATCCAGCACCCCAAAAAATTTATTGACTATTTGACAAACCTACATAGTGCAGGGCCAGATATTTTAAACCGTTTTCCGAAAGCTTCAAGGCTTCACCACACTCCGGGCACACAAAACGCCGGTTTTCCATGTGCTCGGTTGCACAAGCCACACAATAGACCCGACCGCAGCTCGGACACTTTCCCGCAGGCATCTCCCCCGGCGGCTCACCGTACAATCTTACCAAATTTTGTTCGGGTATATCCCGGGGGACCCACCATTCCCGTCCGCATTCCGCACACTCAAACCGTTCTTCCCTGATATCTCGAATTCGATTCAGTATTTCATACGCTTCAGACTCTAAGATGGTTCCCAGCAGCTGCTCCGCCTCAATTCGTGCGGCCTCCATTTCTCCGGAATGCATTGCACTTTGGGCGTGCAACAGCTTTAACTTTAGGGATTCTGGTTCAATCTCAAGGCCGGCTTTACCCGCGGCAAGGGCCCTCTGGTATTCCCCCTTCTCCATAGCGATTTTTGTCACCAACTCATACGCCCTGGAGGTCGGACCAACCTCCAGCAGCTTCGCCAACTGTTCCTCCGCCCCGTTTATGTACCCCCCGTCCCACAGGGCTGCCGCGTAATTTTCACGAAACACCGTATCTTCAGGCTGAAGTTGCACCGCTATCCGATAAGCCTCGCTTGCATCTTCCAGTAATCCGGATTCCGCATAGAGGTTCCCCCTTTGATTGTAAGTGGGTCCATCCTCCCCAGTTAAGATCTCAAGCGCCGATTCAAGCCCTTTTAGCTCAAATAAAACCGCTGAATAATTGATTGTTACCTCGGTTTCTTCAGGCAGAAGCGTATGGGCTTCCGCAAGAAGGCCCTCGGCTTCTTTATATTCGCCCTTCTCCAGCCGTATAAGCCCGGCTAAATTATGCACCCATCCGTTTTCCGGCTGAAGGGCTTGAGCCTTTGAAAGAGCCTCGACGGAATCCTCGCCCATCAGATATTCACACTCTGCCCGTTTTAGCCAGTACAGATAAAAATCAGGTGCTTTATCAATGGCTCGATTAAAACAACGCACCCCATCGGCATATTCAGCCCGCCGCATATGGATGAGCCCCTGCAGGAACTCTATTTCACTTTCCGCCTCTCCCCGATCAATCAACCAAAGAAATATTTCCTCCGCAGCTTCGAAATCACTTTCCTGAAACAGCAGTTTAGCCCGAACAGCAGCGGCCAAGGGGTTTTCCGGATCAATCCTTTTTATCTGCTCCAGAATGAAGGGAAGCTCTTCAAAAGCCCCCTGTCTAAAGAACAGTCGGGCGGCTTCCGCGTAATACCCAGCCCCCCGGTCGACGTCTCCACTTCTGTCTAAAGCACGGGCCGCATTCAGTTGAAAGATAGGCAGCCCATTATCCAGTTCAACCGCCTTCAAATATTTTTCAGTTGCCGCCGACCACCTCCCCAGGGCATATTCAGAATTTCCATATAGGTTCCAAAGAGCGGCATTTTCTGGAAAAGAGTTTATAATTCCTTCAATATAATCCCGTGCTTCAAGGAACCGGTTCTGCAAATACAGAATGTTGGCCTTTTCGTGTTGCGCCTCCGGAGGGTGTGGGTCCCTTTGAAGGCTCTCTTCAATGTGATCGAGAGCTTCCGGGTACATACCCAGGCCCAAATACGTCTCTGCCAGCAAAAACAGCTCGTCCCCGTCCGGTTCAGCGGTGTGAAAAGCCCTTCTGAGCTGTACCAAGGCTGCGGTAAAATGCCCCTGACCGTACAGACGCCGGGCAAGGGCCACCCGCCGCTGAGGCTCTGCCGGTATTACTTTAGTCCAGCGGTAGTACCACACCTCAACTTCCACCGGTCGGGACTCAAGCATCATCCGTGCAAGTTCATAGGAAGCATGCTCTTTATCGTCGTAATTCTGGGCCGCGAAGGTCAGCAGTCCGGTATCAAAGGTTTCATCACTAATTTCCGCAATCCATTGATCATTAAGATAAAAGGAAAATGAGTCGTTATGTGCAATAAGCCGAAATCTGAAGGAAGAATGGCCCTTAGGAGAGGGAATTTCCAACCAGGGAATTAATGGGGAGGGATTACCGTTGAATACCACATCAAAACGAAAAAACCCTTTGTTGGAGATAAGTGCGTAATAGTGATTTTCTTCATCTTTATAGCGAAACTGGAGTCCCGCGGCGGAATGCCCATTGCCGGGGTCGATCGTGATGTCAGTCTCAACTACAAAATTTTTATACTGAAAGGGCGAAAAGAGGGCCCAGGCAAACAGATTACTTCGCTTCAATTCCACTCGAAAGGCGTTATGAGAGTGCACCGCCTTAAAAGAGTCCGTATTCTCTTCAATGAAACGTTTTTTCTTTAAAATGGAAAAGTTCGACTTCCATTTTTCTTCACGAAGGTCTCCCTCTTCCGGCTTTTTTCGCCCCAGTCTGCTCATTATCCAGCGTAACATATGTATCGATAAGTATACGCAGCCGACGGCCTTACGTCCACCAGGGGATTCAAATTTTACAACCCTTGTCTGATATGCAGTGCTAGTATAGATTATAGATATGAATCGGATAAAAAGCGATGAATCGCGTACACGCAGTGTTTTTCTCATTATGGGAATATTCACTCTTACCATCGCCTTATATCAGAACATCGTTCTTGATCTTCCCTATTTTTATGCGCTTTTTTCTTTAGGAATGTTTGTAATCCTGCTGGCGCTCTACAATGCGATAGCCGCGACAAGCTTATTCGCCAATTGGCGGGGGCGGGATCTAATAATTTTTTCCTTTGTCCTGCTGATAAGCTGCGTACTGATCGATCATATTGGGATGTACCTTGAGTACTGGGAATATCCCCATTACGACAGCAGTGATGATCTGCGTAAATACTTACTTGAGTGGGCCATCGCTCTGCTTTACCATATGGTCAGTTTGTTGATCGGAATAGAACTATTTCAAAAGGTACGTCTCCATCAAACAAGTGCGTTTTTTCTGAGCATGCTGATAGTGGTAACACCTGTAGGTTTTTTGACCGAAGCCCTCAACCTGAATGTGTATTCATGGCGAGTTATGAATATGCCCTTTTCAAATTATAAAATTGGAGACTACTTTCTTATTTTTCAGACCATCGGCTATTGGCTGATGGCTTTGATTCCTTATGGAATCTATATTTTTATTGATTACATCGTGAAAAAAAGAAAAGACTATTTAAAAGGCGGGAACATGACATGCAATCGAATAAGGTAAAAGTACTCTCAGTCGGGGGATCTATTATTGCTCCGGAGGGAGTAGACAGCGACTTCCTCAAAGGATTTTATAGAGCGATCAGCGAGTATCTGGCGGAGGACCTTCAACGAAAGCTCATTATGGTAAGCGGCGGCGGAATGCCCGCCCGGCTGTATCAGAAGGCGTACCGGGAAATAGTTGAGAACCACAATAGCGACGAGCAAGACTGGATCGGCATTGCCGCCACCCGCCTGAACGCCCGATTACTGAAAGCGGTATTTTCAGAACAATGTGAGAACGAGGTGGTGACGGACCCCACTGTTGTAACCGAAATAAAGGGCCAGGTGCTGGTGGCCGCCGGCTGGAAACCCGGTTTTTCCACCGATAACGATGCGGTACTATTGGCGGAAAAGTTTGGGGCTGATACGGTCATCAATTTATCCAACATAGCCAAGATTTACACCGCCGATCCAAAGATTGACCCCAACGCCAAGCCGATCGACCACATCAGCTGGAAGGAGTTCCGCGAAATGGTCGGTGATGAATGGACACCGGGAAAAAATCTGCCCTTCGATCCTGTTGCCGCCCGCCGAGGTTCGGAAATCGGTCTGCGGGTCGTATCGGCGGCCGGCGGAGATATTGACAATATGTTAAATATTCTGTACGACCGGGAGTTTGTCGGTTCCGTGATCGGACCTTAGTGCGCAGCAAAGCCCTCTCTACAGCTCCAGACTACCCTTGAATACTCCGACGGGAAGGGGTTTGTCCGGTTGAAATCCGGCCACCACAGCCCATCCTCCCCCGGTTCCTGAATAAAGCCCTCCTCTATCTCCAGCTCATCCAGCCATTGCAGCAGCATATCGTACTCTTTGGGGGTAAGGGGCCTGTTTTCCAGGGCACCCACCCCGCGACGCCAACTACCGATTTTTTTTGGCTCCTTCTGCGGGCCCTCATGCTGCAGACTCCCGTGCTGCGAGCCACTTTCCTGCGGACCCCCGCCGTTCGAAAGTCCCTCTTCCGGTACTGCAAACTGTACCATTAAAGAAAACAATGCCCGATCGCCTAGTTCCCGGGCAAACCATTCCAGCACCCGGCGGGTTTCCTGCAGTAATCCGGGCAGAACCAAATGGCGCACAATGGTGTTCGGTTTACGACCAACCTTATGCTCGGCCATTCGCTTTAGTGCCGCCGCGGCCCTCTCAGGATAATCACCAGCAGCAAAAAGGCGACCCGATAGTTCAGGGTCCAGCAATTTGAGATCCGGGAGAAACACATCCACAAATTCGGCCAGGCGGTCCACCGTTTCGGGCAGTTCATACCCGGAAGAGTTCCAGACCACCGGCAGATGCAGCCCCTTCCGGCGGGCCTCGCTAATTCCTGCCTCTAAGGAGGGAATAAAGGGAGTGGCCGAAACCAGGTTTATATTTTCAGCTCCCCCTTCCTGCAGTTCGAGGCAGATCCGAACAAACTCCTCCCGGGAAATACCCCGGCCAACCTCACTGCGGCTGAGCTGCCGGTTCTGGCAGAAGCCGCAGCGCAGGGTACAGCCGCTGAAAAAGAGGGCCCCCGAACCGCCTTGGCCAACCAGAGGGGGCTCCTCGCCGAAATGGCGGGTGGCGCAGGCCAGGACCATCCGATCGCTTTGACGGCAAAAGCCGATCTGTCCGTTGGTCCGGTCCACCCGGCATCGGCGGGGACAGAGAGTACAGTTTTTGTAATTATCTGAAGGCTCCATCTGCATACTCCTTGGGTCTATGCTAACCCTTTTTTGCCCCTCTGCCCACCGAAATCACCCTGTCTATCAGAATAGCTCTGCCCGCTGAAATTGCGGCTCTCTCCAGTTGCGTTCTCTCTGAAAGCCCTTTATACTCCTTCCATAGGATCCGTTATGAAGTTAGTTGTATTTGTTCTGAACAAAGAGGAACTTCTCGATGATGTGCTGGCCGCCTACGTGGAAGCCGGAATCAGCGGTGCCACTGTGCTCGACTCTGAGGGCATGGGCCGCTACCTCAGCTACGAGGTACCCCTGTTTGCCGATTTCAAAGAGTTTATGAAGGGAAATAAACCCTACAATAAAACCATCATATCTGTTGTAAGCGACGAAGATGTCATTCCGGAACTGAAAAAACTGCTCGATAAAATAACCGGAGGACTCAGTTTACCGGGGACCGGCATCCTTTTTACCCTTCCGGTGGACTTTGCAACGGGGATGATAGACCAAGACACTGCCGACGAAGGAGGAACGGAGTCGTGATATCAATAAGCGAATTGCTGTCCCCGGAGTGCATCCAGCTTGAGATGTCGGAGAAACGTAAAAAGCGCGCTATCACCGAGCTCACGGAACTTCTGCATGGGGCCGGAAAGGTAGAGAACAGTAAGGCCCTGGCCGGCAAAATCATTGAACGTGAGGCAATGGCATCTACAGGTATCGGACACGGAATAGCTATTCCTCACTGCCTCACAAATCTTGTCGACGAAACGGTAATGGCCTTCGGCCGAAGCAGTACCGGGATTCCCTTCGATTCGGCGGACAACAAACCGGCCCAGCTGATTTTTTTGCTTGCCGGTCCGCAGGCGGCCACCGCCGAACACCTCAAACTCTTGAGCAAACTGAGCCGGTTACTCACGGAAAAGGATTTTCGAAGCACGCTTTTGGAAGCCGATGGGCCGGAGGAGGTAATCGGGCTTTTCCGGCAGGCGGAGGAAACATAAATATGACCTCTTCCTTTAAGTGGGCTGTGGCGAGAATAATTCTCACTACCCTCTATCTTTTCGCCGGCTGGATGTTGTTTACCGGCAGTACCAACTTACGCTCGCTGTTAATGGGAGGCGGATTTTCTTTCTTAATAGCCCTGACAACTTTCAAACTGTTTATCGATGATGACGAGGCCGCCCGCCGGACTCTGCTGCCCCGGGTCCACTGGCTGCTGTTCTATTTTATATTGGTGTTCTACAAGCTGTACTCCTCCAGTTTTAAGACCGCTTTCTCAGTGCTGCGGGGCACATATTATCCCCGGGTGGTCCATTTTCGGACCCGTCTTAACTCCGATATCGCCCGAAGCGTAATTGCCGGATCGATAACCTTAACCCCCGGCACAATTACCCTTGAATTGACTGAGGACCATTTGGTAGTGCATTGGTTAGACGCCTCCACTACCCATAGCAGGTTTGCCGGTAATCTTATTAAGGGCAGCTTCGAAAAGCTGCTAAAGCGGATCTGGGTATAGACATGGAAATACCCTTAGCGACAATTATTAACTGGACAATTGCCTTTTTATTGGGATCCTGCATTGTAGGAATTATCCGTATAGTCATCGGCCCCAGCACCGCCGACCGGCTCACCGCTTTGAATCTGGTGGGCTCTCAGGTCCTGGCTTTGTTGGTATTGACCGCCCTTCGGGCCGGCTCACCGGTATATCTGGATGTGGCCATGGTATATGCCGTATTCGGTTTTCTCGGAATACTGGCCCTCACCCGTTACCTTTCAAACAGGAGTAACTCAAAATGAGCATAGCAGCGGTAGTTTTCTTTATTCTGGGTATTTTTTTCGCCCTGACCGGGCATATCGGCCTTTTAAAAGCGCCGGATGTCTACACCCGTTTGCAGACATCCTCCACCTGCAGCACTACCTCGGTGGTTTCCATTCTTATAGCCACCATGCTCCTGGCCGGGCTTACCCCTTTTACAGGAAAAGTGGCGGCTATTACCATCTTCTTCATGATCACCGGCCCCGTTGCCACCCACATAATCGCCCGGTACGCCTGGGAAGAGGGAATCGTTCCATGGAGGCGGCAGCAATGACGGAAGTATTTATAAACAGCCTGCTCTTTGTAATTACTGTAACCGCCCTTTTATCACTTTTATTTAAAGACCTGTATATCTCGGTGATTCTGCTGTCGATTTTCAGTTTTCTCTCTTCTCTTCTGTTTTATGTGAGCCACGCCCCGGATGTTGCCATAACCGAAGCTGCGGTGGGGGCCGGGATGACTACCCTTATTTTTGTATGGGCGGTTCATGCCTGCCGAACGGAGCGTTCGCCGGGCACCCCGCTTATTTCTTTCTCTGCAAAAAAGCTTATAGACCTGCTGCTGGTTATTACGGTAGGTTTTACTTTATATTGGTTTTTGCCTCCCCTGCAGGGGGGTTCCGATTTTTTACGTGGTTTTATTCTGGAAAATGGGTACGGAGACACCGGAGCATCAAACCTTGTCAGTGCTGTGTATCTGGGCTATAGGGCCTTTGATACCTTCGGAGAAACAATTGTGCTGTTGTGCGCCGTGACCGGCTCAATTTTCTTTTTATCCCGGGCACATTGAGACCGGGCACATTGGGGTCGGTCATTTGAGACCGAACTTTTGAGACCAGGCGGTCTCTCCTTGGAGTGAGTATATGCGAACAAAAACCGACATGCTGGATGTAGCCTCCCGTAAACTTGCCCCCTATGTGCTGTTGTTCGGCTGCTATTTAATCAGCTACGGGCACCTCTCTCCCGGAGGCGGTTTTCAGGGAGGGGTGGTGCTTGCCTCTGGGCTGATTCTTCCGGCCCTTGGCTGCCGAAAAGAGCGACGGGAGGATCTTCTGTCCAACATGGCCCTCAGTATTGGAGAAACCGCCGGCTTTGTACTGTTGTTTTTGATAGGAATAACCGGAATAGTGGTTAGCGGCTATTTTTTAGCTGATCCCTTCCCGGAAACTGCCCGACCCCATGCCTGGTTCATCTTTTTTCTTAACCTGGCAATCGGATTAAAGGTGGGCGCAGGAATTGGTCTATTGAGCCTGCTGCTGATTCGTGAATCCCTGGAGCCTGATAATGGATAAACTGTTAGTAGTAATACTCCTATGTATCGGTTTATGGGGAATACTGGCGGGGCGTTCTCTCATTCGAAAGATTATCGGCTTAAGTATTCTTAACAGCTCAGTGGTCATACTCTTTATTCTCTCCGGCCGCCTCGATGGTGTACGAGCACCTATCTTAACCGGCGGTCAATCGGGTATGATAGTCGACCCTATCCCCCAGGCATTGATGCTTACCGCCATCGTGGTCGGGCTCTCGGTAACCGCTGTGGCCCTGATTCTGGCGGTAAAAATCTACCGTTCCTGCGGAAGCCTTAATATAGACGAAATCGAGGAATCGGTGGATGAATCTTCAGAGTGAATTGCCGGTCTTACTGCTTTTATTTGCACCCCTTACCGCCGCCATACTGAGCCTGGCCGGAAAATTTGTGCCCCGTCGCTACTATATTACCCCCTCTTTTTTAATCTGGCTACTCGGCTCAGTCTATGCGCTGTACGCATCCGCACCGCTTATCTTCAATGGAGGGTCCCTCGGCTACAGTATAGGCGGCTGGGAGGAAGCCTACGGTATCAGCCTTTCAATAGACGGACTGACCTGGATCGCCACCCTTACCGACATTCTTATAGGCTCGGCAGCATGGCTGGCAAGCCGCCGCTATAAGCGCTTCGGCGCAGTGTTTTACTTTTTCTTTTTTATGGCCCTATTTTCACTCCAGGGAGTACTGTGCAGCCGTGACATTTTTAACCTTTTTGTCTGGTTTGAAGTACTATCCCTCAGCTCTTTTCTCCTTATCAGTTACGACCGCAGCCTGCACTCACAGCTGGCGGCCCTTCGCTATCTGCTCATCAGCTCCCTGAGCATCATCTTCTTTCTGTTTGGGGTATGGGTTCTGTACCGCTTAACCGGCGCCCTTGCCCTAGGCCCCATTGCGGAGGGACTAGAGGCTTCAAACTCACAAAGCCCGGAGTTCTCCCGCTCAGCCGGCTTAGCCCTTGCCCTTATTACCGCAGGAATACTTACCCGGGCGGCGATTACCCCCTTTCACACATGGCTGCCGGATGCCCACGCCGCCGCCCCATATCCGGTTTCGGCCCTCCTGTCCGGTTTTGTAATTAAAGCGCCTATGCTGGCTATGTGGAGGCTTTTTGAACATATCCAGTTTCCGATGCTGATGAATGGCTTGGTCTGGCTGGGAGGAGTCTGTGCCCTATGGGGAGTGGCGGCGGCGATGGTACAAGGGGATGCAAAAAAGCTCCTGGGATACCATTCGGTTTCGCAGATGGGTTATATCCTGGCAGCTTTCGGTATCGGCGGAGTAATCGGGGGCCCGGCGGCCCTGTTCTATATCATTGCCCATGCCCTCTTTAAGAGCCTGCTTTTTCTCACCGTCGGGCATGTAACTACCCGGGCGGGGAGCCGTAATGTCTACAAACTCCGGGGTTTGGGCCGGTTTTTCCCGCTGTATACCGCCGCTTTTCTCATCGCCGCAGGGGCTATTTCCGGCCTGCCCTTTCTGGCCGGGTTCACAGGAAAAGTACTTGTGTCAAAGGCCCTTTCCAGCCACTACGCATACTACTTACTCTTAGCTGCCGGGGTCGGTACGGCCGCCTCATTTGTAAAGCTCTCCTTTATCTTTTTTGGTAAAACCTCGGGTGAACACATAGTTGCCCTCGAATCGTTTCCCCAGGACAACAGGACACACACGAGAGCAAGGGTAGCACCAAACCTGGGACTGATACTAATATCAGCCGGCTGCATTGCAATGGGAGTGTTCCCGAATCAAATTCATCAGTTTATTTTGATGTTGCTCTACGGCCGGAGGCAGTTTTCCTTATCCCCGGAAATCGGGTGGTATACCACCTCTTCCCTGCTGAAGGCTGTGTTGAGTATCGGAATCGGGGTTTTAATAGCTTTTTTTCTCCTTTCCACCCACGGAAAGACGATTTCTCATCAAGTACGGCATTTGAGGGTTGGCTTAAACGGATCACTTCGTCTTCTGGTTGGCGGATCAATTGCAGTAATGTTATTTGGAATTATTACCTATTAGAGAGGCACGTAAATGAGTCCCGCACCGGCGGAGGTATATGTAATTATCCTATTATTAGCCCCCCTCAGCGCAATGCTGCTCTCTCTTTTAGGAAAACTGCTCCCCCCGCTTATATCACCGGTGCCGTCCTTTTTGGTGTGGTCCCTCGGCAGCGGATGGGCCTTGTGGAGGACAGTCTCCGTGACTACCGAAAAGGGCCCCCTCCACTATACGGTCGGCGGCTGGCGGGAGCCCTTCGGTATCGTGCTGGAACTGAACGGAATAAGTTGGACAATCGGGGTACTGTCCCTCTTAATAATTTCATCAGTGTGGCTCTCTACGTACCGTCGTAAAAACTACGGCCCCAGTTTTTACCTTATTCTCTATCTGACCCAGTTTTCCCTACAGGGGATTTTATACTCCCGGGACCTCTTCAATTTGTTCATTTGGTTCGAGGTACTCTCACTCTGTTCGATTATTCTTGTGGCCTATGAACGGTCGCCGGCATCCCTGCTGGCTGCTTTCAGATACCTCCTGTTGAGCACGATAAGCATAGTTTTGTATCTGATTGGAGTATGGATTATTTATACCTACAGCGGAAGTCTGGCCTTCGGAGGTATTGCGAACTACCTGAAGAGCTCCCCTGCTGTTCCTGGTGGAGGGGGCGCACAAAAATCACTTGCAATTGCAATCAGCTTGATCACCGCCGGGGTTATTACCCGATCGGCGGTCGTCCCCTTTCATACCTGGCTGCCTCCGGCCCACTCATCAGCCCCCTATCCTGTCTCGGCGCTTCTTTCGGGATTGGTTATTAAGATACCCCTGTTGGCATTATGGCATTTCTACGCCTATCTTCCCCTTTTTCCTCTCAGCCGATTGCTGATTTGGATAGGTTTTGCCAGTGCCGTGATCGGCGGCGCCGGCGCGGTGGTGCAGAGTGACGCAAAACGGATTTTGGCCTACTCATCGATAGGGCAGATAGGCTTTATAACTGCGGCCTTTGCCGCTGCCCTTGAGCACAGCAGCCCGAACACCCTCGCCGCCGGGGATAACCCGGCAGGCACCGCCGCCCTCTTCTATATTTGTATGCACGCCCTCTCAAAGGCACTGCTGTTTCTGTCCGTAGGCTATGTAACCCATATCTCCGGCTGCCGAAACGTGCAGCACCTCCGCGGAATGCAGCGCAGATTTCCCCTTACCGCTCTTCTGTACTGGTCTGCCGCCTTCACATTGATGGGGGTGCCCTTCAGCGGAGGGTATTACGCCAAACTGCTGGTCTCTTCAAGCCTCTACGGCTACAGCGGGGCCTGGCTGCTTACCATTGCCGGCGGCCTTACCGCACTTGCCCTGTTCAAGCTCGGCCGTATATTTACCGGCCCCAGCCCGGCGGATATGCCCCCCCCCGAGGACAAACCACATTCTCCAGGAATAGCAATGGCTATTCTCGGGACCGCCTGCATAGCACTTGCCGTATTTCCGCGGGAGCTGTTTTCATTTCTCCATTCACTGCTTATTGACGGCGGAGGAGCCACAGGACAGGAGACGCATCCAACGTGGTTTTTATCAGAGAATATAGTTAAATCGGCAGTGGTCACCCTTATCGGATTCACAGGTATGTTTATTCTTCAAATTGAAACAGTAAAAAGCTGGACACAGCGCCTGACCGGTATGTCGGCCGGATTGAACGGGGCCCTGCGTTTACTGACTGCGGGAATGATTTTATTTATCACTTTTGCAGCTATTTTTTTATAGAACAAAGCGGTTCACACCAGGTATTCATTTTTGAAGTCTTATGACTTCAAAAATGAGAATACCCCCAACATCTTTAAGATAAAATACTTGAGTCCTCTGAAAAAAGGGGCTCAGAGACAATATCAATTTTTTAAGTCTTTATATTATAATAACTTAAAAACACTATTTCCCCGCATTTCGACCTTTTTTCAGAGGA
>CAZDFY010000032.1:0-10663 GCA_964504785.1 uncultured Sediminispirochaeta sp.
CTGTGCTTCAAATTCCACAGGATTTGTACCATTAAAAAAAGTTTACATATTCCAGACCATAAGCGCCCCCAGAATGGTCAGGGTTCCGAGCACATGATACAGGGTAATACGCTCTTTTAGGAGGAGATGGCCCCCGAGGACTACCATTAGATAGGTGAGACCGGAAAAACTGTAGCCGACACTCAACTCGACCTTCGTGAGGGCGTACATATACAACACGGGCCCGGCGATCACCGAAAGCCCACCGAGGGCCAGGGGCCAATTGAGCATAGAACGGAGAAGGTGTGCCGTGCCGAGGTGAATATCAATACGGACCGCCCCCCGCTTTACCAGGAGCTGTCCGATAGTATTAAGCATCACCATAAAAAGCAGGGCGACATAGGGGTTCATACTAGGATTCTCCCTTCTCTGTTTTTCGCGCGGTAGTGTCCACTGACTGCGGAGTGTTAGTATCCACTGACTGCGGAGTGGCAGTTTCCCCTGCCAGGGGTGGTTTAGCTTCCGCTGTCAGTGGTGGTTTAGCTTCCGCTGCCGGGGGTGCACTTTTTTCTGCCGCTTTTTTCTGTCGCACCTCACCGTAGGACACCAGACTGACCCCAGTCATCAACAGCAGGGCACCGACCATCTTGCCGACTGTCAACGTCTCGTTGAAAAAGAGAAAGGAGATGCCCAGCACCAGCACATAGCCGATGCTCATCAGCGGATAAGCCAGCACCAGCTTGAGCTTGCGCAGCAAAAAGACCCACAACAACCCCCGCAGAAGAAAAAACACGTAGGTACCAAGGGCAAAGGTGATTGCCAGTGAGGCAGCCTTCGGGCCGGAGAGGGCGTCGCGGAGTCTCGCCGGTAATCGGCTGCCGGCTCCGTTGCCGGTTTCTGCGGGGGTGTCGATCCCGCCACCAGTTCCGTTGACAGCTCCGCCCCCAGCTCCGTTGCCAGTTCCATTGTCTACTGCAATTGTTTTGGAAGCCTCCTCCAGCTGCATAACCGATCCTGCCAGTTTGGCACTCACCTGTCCGGCGGTAAGACAAATATATGAAAGCAAAAGAAGTAGTGCCACTGTAGTCTTTTTATAGGGGCGGCTTGAAAAATGTCGGGGAGAATAATGGGAAGAGTATCCTGAAGAGTGCTTTGGTGTTGCTTTCATAGCTCTGCACCTATTCTTAATACAAAAACAGCTTTAGGTAAAGCTACTCCGGTCGGTGCTCCTCGGGGATGTGCAGAATTTCCCGCGGCTTGCTGCCGTTCTGGGGACCTACTATTCCGCGCTGCTCCATCTCTTCAACCAGACGGGCGGCCCGGTTGTAGCCGATTTTCAAGCGGCGCTGAAGATAACTGGCAGAGGCCTTGCCGGCACTTGCTACAACTTCCAAGGCCTTATTCATCAGCGGGTCATCGGCCGCACTGGATTCTCCTCCGTTCCACTCTTCCTCGTCATCGTCAAAAAAGATTTCCTCATCAATGTAGTCTGGCTCGCCCAGGGTCCGAACATAGTCGGCTACATGTTCGACTTCCTCTTCCGACAGGTACGCACCTTGTATACGGGTGGGATGCGGGTTCCAGGCGGAGGTGAACAGCATATCCCCCTGGCCCAGGAGTTTATCGGCCCCGATAGAGTCGATAATAATACGGGAATCAAACTTATTTGCCACCATGAAGGCTATGCGCGAGGGAATATTGGCCTTTATTAGCCCGGTGATCACATCAATAGAGGGGCGTTGAGTGGCCAGTACCAAATGAAGGCCCACCGCCCGGCTCATGGCGGCCAGCCGTGCCAGAGTCGATTCCAACTCCTTACCACTTGTCGCCATCAGGTCGGCAAACTCATCCACAATTACTACAATATAGGGCAGCGGCTGGGTGGCCAGTTTCTTACGTTTTATTTTACGATTATACGCCCCGATATCACGGACTCCAAGGGAATCGAGCAGGGCATAACGCCGCTCCATTTCGTAGAGCAGATACTGCAGCGCCTGGAACGCACGTTTTGCCTCTGTGATCACCGGAGTCAGCAAATGGGGTATATCGTTATAGAGTTTGAGTTCTACAATTTTCGGGTCAATCAGCACCATTCGGACTTCGTCGGGGCTGCGGGTGTAGAGCACCGAGCAGATGATGGAGTTTACACAGACCGACTTACCCGAGCCGGTAGCCCCGGCAATGAGCAGGTGAGGGGTCTGGGTGAGATCGACTATCTGAGTCTCCCCGGTAATGTCCTTTCCGAGAATAACCGGAATTTTTTTCCCAGACTCCTTCAGCTCTTCGCTCTGCATCATCTCTTTGAAGGAGACCAGGGCTCGTTTTTTATTCGGAACTTCTATACCCACCGCATGTTTGCCCGGGATAGGAGCAACAATACGCACCCGGCTGGCCGCCAGTCGCAAAGCTATGTTGTCGGCCAGGTTTACGATTTTTGAAAGCTTGACTCCGGGGGCCGGCAATATTTCAAACATCGTAATGACCGGTCCCTTTTGAATGCCGGTTACCTCGGCGGATATTTTGAACTCCTCCAGGGTATGTTTAAGCACCTCCGCCCACTCACGGGTCTCGTCGTCGATAACCCAGTAGTGGCGGTCGGGATACTCTTTCAGGAGCTCCTCCTCGGGAACGGTGTAGTTTTTGTAGGTAAAACGCTTGGGAGGCTTTGCCTCCCGAAGCTTCAATTGTGCCCCCTTGGGTGGAGGTGGACCGGTGTGGGATACCGGCTCAACTTCAACCACTTCGTAAACTTCGGCGCTGCCGGATTCCTGTCGGTCCGGATCCAATACCGGGTCTGGGCTTAGGTCAGAGTATGGGTCTTCATCCTGATCTGTTTCTATATCGTGGTGTCGGTTTAGGTCAGAGTATGGGTCTTCTTCCGGATCCGGGCCGGGAGCTACATACTCTTCAAAGGAGTCGTAGTCCCTAAACTCCTCTTCTTCCTCTATTTCAAACTTCTGCCGAGAAGCTGAGGAATAGTCAAAGTTGTTTCGTACAACCGAGCTGTCTTGTGTTTCTGAAAAATCCTGCGACCCTGGACTGTAAATTTCAGGATCCCGTAGTTTATCCAAATCTATCTCGAGGGCTTCATCGATTTCCTCCGAGCCGGGAGCTTCCGACTCGGGATCCCCCGATTCGGGATCTTCAAAAGTTTTTAGCTTCGGCGCCTCCGGAATATGTGGAAAAGAAATACCCTTGTTCGGGCGGTCAAATTGTTCCCACCCCTCTGCTGCAACATCTCTCTGCGCTTCTTCAAAACTCTCTGTTTCAACCGGGCCTTCATTGGCAGCCCCTTCTTTAATAGAGCTTTCTTTAATAGAGCTTTCTTTACTAGAGCCCGCGTCCTCGCTTTCCTGTTCCGGAGGGGCCAGCAGTTTTGTTTCTCCGGAAGAGAATAGGCGTACCCCCTCAAAGATATGCATTGTCAAAATATAGATGGCAGGGATTTCTGCCGCCCCCAGAAGCAGCATCAAGGTAGCACCAATCTTCGGACCAAAAGTAATGGCCAAGACTTCTGCGGCAGGGCCGTAACTGCGAAGGGTCAGCTGAATTACCAGCGCGAAAGTAAGCAGCGGCAACACTGCAGCCGTCATTACAAACAGAGTCTTTTTGAGCAGACGCTGAAAAAGCAGCATACCCCCAAGAACAAATAAATAAACCGGTATGTAATATGCCAGATAGTTATAACTTCGCATCAAGAAACTGCCCGGACGGGCAATTGCTGCAGGTAAAGTTTGAAACCCAAGCGAATATAAAAAGAGGGACAATACTACATAAGCTCCGCCGAGGATACTCACTATCGCTGCACTTGTTGTCACTACTCTTGTTGTTGCTACTCGTCGCTGCACGCGTAACTCCTCCTTACTTCTCTTATTATCGGCTGGATTTTACACTTCGCTAGGAGAAATCGGTCTTCAAGCCATTCAAAACAAGAATAGTCCGGTAATTCCGAGGGGAATCAAATAGAAACTAAAAACAAATAATTTTCCGCGATGGACTAATCGCAAAAGTAGAAGCAGGCTTAAAAGCCCAACGATAAAGGCGCTGCCGAAGCCCGCCGCCACCTTGAGCGGAGCCACAGCTGTAAACAGCGTATCCGCGTCCTTGAGTTCCAACAATAAAGCTCCAAGAATTGCGGGAATGGAAATCAAAAAGGAGTATTCCCCGGCCTTTTCACGGTTCATCCCCGCCATCAAGGCCGCTGAAATGGTGATCCCTGAACGGGAAATCCCAGGAAACACCCCAAGGCCCTGGCCGAAACCGGTGATAAGCCCCTGTTTTACCCCAATAGTTCCATAATTTATCGTTCCCTGCATATAACGGGTCCATATCAGAATGAGCCCCGTTACTATAAAAAGGGCTGAAACCAACTTGATGTTCGAACCTGGGTCCATCTTCTCTATCCCCAACCCCATCACTCCGGTGATGACCGTCGAAATAAGGATCACCCCAAAGAGCCGCAGATTCTCCCGATCTTCCTCGTTTCTCCGTCCGATTAAAGTACGCCCCAGCGAGACCAGTATTTTACCAACCCTGTCACGAAACACGATCAATACTACAAACAGTGTCGCTACATGCAGCAGTACATCAAACAACATAGGGACTTCTTCAAGTGCCATGAATCCCTTCAGCACCACCAGATGTCCGGAACTGGACACAGGAAGAAACTCCGTGACCCCCTGTAATGCGCCCAAAAAAATTGATTGGATGAAGGACATAACCTCTCCTCTTTATATTTTTTTATAGTCCAAAGAAACTTTTGATTAGATTATTCGGCTCCACGCCCTCATAAAAATAACCGTAAAGCACCGACGATACAAGCACCTTTCGCCCGTAATGGGATGTTTCTTGATAGGGAATCAACTCCAGTACCAAGTCACCCTCTACACCACCGGCATTCCGTACCCAACGCCGCACCCGGGTAATGCCCCCGTTATAGGCAAAAAGGGCTTGGCTTATATTCTCGGTCCTCTCCATCAGATGCATCAAATACCACGAGCCTATCCGCAGATTAAGGTACGGGTCGGTCAATTCGCCTATCTCTACACCGATCCTCCCGGCCACATCTTTCGCAGTAGAAGGCATCAACTGACTTAAGCCAACCGCTCCCGCCGCCGAGGATATGTGTGCATCAAAAAGGCTTTCTTCGCGTACCAGGGCATAAAAAAGATAAGATGCAAGTTCATACTCTTCGGTCAGCGGACCAATAAAATGGTCATACGCATCGGGATATAAAAGCTGTACATCCTCTTGGTTCATATCAGCCCGGGTATCTCTGCAGTAGCGGCTAAACATGCGGATAGATTCCAGGTACATATCCTGGGCTTGTAAGGCAGCGGTCCACTCTCTGAGGGTGGAAATCTGTAAACTATCCACATATCCACGATCTATTCCGTAACGTTGGTATGCTTCAGCGGCAAGACCGAACTTTACATATCCCCCAATCAGAACATCATCTACAGATGTAAAGGTACCATCATCCCAGGTGCGGGTAGCTCCTAGACTCCTCTCCGCCTCTTTTATATCCTCCAAAGTATCTCCCAGTAAAATCCGACAAAACTTCTCCGGCTGCATCACGTCAACGGAAATACCATACCCTTCAAGGGCCGTCGCCGCCATCAATCGATAGTAGAGACCTGCCCCGGTGCCCCAGGAACTACGTACCGCCGACCTTAACCACTGAATGATCTGTTCCTCATCAGCATTAATATATCCCGACTCCGCCGCACGAGCGGAAATATAGGCTGCCCGGGCGCCTGCCACACCAACCGCCGTATGCTCCAGAGCATCCGCAATCCGGGAAACCTCCTTCCACTGCCGTCGGCTAATCAAACGGTCTATAAGATTGTAGAGTACATCGGTATAGTAAGACGGGTCGGACCATTCACGGGACAACTCGGGAAGCTGAGAAACTGCAGTGGATATGTCGGCACGAAACAGACAGTCAAACCTGTACCACGAAATGCGACGAGCTTCCACTTGGGGAGAAATATCGAGGGCACGGTCGTACAGATCACCGGCATGGGTAAACCTGCCAAGTTTTCGGCTCAGATACCCTTCAGTTTCCAGGATCCAAAACAATGCCGGTCCAACCGGATGTGGAAGATCCCCGGGGGCAATATTCCCGGGGATATCCCCAGAGAAAAGTTTATCCGCAATTTCATTATCTTCAACCGCCTCCTCAAGCCGGCGCCGCGCTTTTTCAACTGCCGCGTTCGCTTCCCATGTGCGTCCCGAATAAAGACCGCTAAGGGCAAACTCATCGGTCAAGGCTCCGGTAATCAACTCCAATTTTTTGGCCTTCGAAGAGTTCCTTGTAAAATCATCAAACACAAGACCTATAAAATCGATATAATGTGAAAAAGCGGTATGATAATCTCTGCGTCCATACGCATATTTTGCTCGAAGGAGACTCCGTTCAAGGGGGGGGAAATCACCCTCAGAGAGGTCGAGTATATTCATATAGTCCCCGTCCTCAAACAACTCCGGTGGAAGGTCCTGCCGGTTGAAGCGACTCAACAATTCAATCAAACGAGGGCGCCACTCCTTTTTCCCGCTCCTCCTTTCATGCACAATCTGAAGGTACACATAACGAGCAGATAATTCTGAATCGTCCTTATTCAATATAAGCTCTCGATACTCCTCAACTGCCCTGCTAAAGGTACGATGCTTCCCATCTTTAAGCAGACCGGTCAAATACAACACCGCCGCTTCCGGTTGAATTTTCCGGTTCACGGCGTGGCCTTCAAAAAAGCTTATAAGCTTACCCCATTTTTCCAAGCTGCTTAAAAGCCTCAGATACTCCTCGGCGGCATAGCTCTGCAATTCGTTGCCGTCCTTTTCGGCGGCGTATCGAAGAAGAATCTCAGCACTCTCAAAGTGTTTCTGTTCCACCCCATGGATCCCCAAAAAAAAGGCGGCGTGGGGGCTGTAGCGGTCAACCACTTCCGGGCCGAGGGCACCCGAGGAGATGCTGGAAAACAGAGCCTCCGTCTTATAGGGTTCTTTTAGTTTAAGGGAGTCGAGTAATGATGAAAGGTTGGATGAACTGTATGTGCTTGCCCCTAACGAGGGGCCCATTCCCATGAGAAAAAGAGCAATTAGTACAGCAATTTTGGACCGCTTACTTCTTTTTGGGTATAAAAATGCTGTTTTCCGCGTAAATGATGTCCGGGTCTCGAATTTCGTTTTCTTCAGCGATTTTATCATATAACCAAGGGTTGTCGTAAAAGCTGGATGAGATTTCCCAGAGTGTATCACCCCATCTCACTTTATACCATACCCCTCCGGTAAACTCTACTTGATCTTTACTTGGCGAAACCACTACCTCATCAGCCCCCTCAGGGGGAGCCTGTTCGGCGACTTGTTCAGTGTCTTCACCGGAGTCTTGTTCGGAGCTTGTACCATCCACAGTTTCCTGCACCGGTTGCTCTTCGCTCTCTATCTGCCCGCCCTCAGTCTGTTGTTCCTGTTGAGATTGCAGGGGCGGCGCAGCTTCTTTATCTGCGGCCATAAACACAAATAGATAGAGTAAAGCCCCTATCAAGCCAATAGCCAGTATGACCAGCAGGGCAACCAGAATCGGCCGGGCCTTTGACTTTGACTCCTCTTCCGGTTCTTTTTCAGGCTCCTCTTCAAACTCGTCTTCAAAATCCTCTCCACCTGCTTCTACTCCGGCTGGTTCTACGCCGGCTGGTTCCGCCTGCCCCTGTGCTTCTTCCAACCCCTGCATCTCTTGATCGAATTCAAAATCCTGATCGGCAAAGGGTTCTTCAAGGTCGCTTTCAGTCTCTTGGTCAAAGTCCGGAAGTTCGTCAAACACACCTTCTTCTATGTCTTCAATACCCAGGTCCCCGGAATCTTCAAGTTCCGGTTCGCTGATCTCGGTAAAATCTGACTCAAGATCAGTCTCAGAACCGGCCTCAAAATCAGCCTCTTCGCCGAAGTCCTGGGAAACAGAATCCTCAAATCCAAATTCTTCGGCCCCCGTTTCTTCTCCAAAATCTTCAACCCCAAGGTCTTCGGCCCCGAAATCTTCAGCTTCAAGATCTTCGCCGAAGTCCTGGGAGGCTAAATTCTCGGTGTCCAGCTCCTCAGTCCCCAGCTCCTCGGTGTCAAAAATATTCTCTACATCAGTCCCCTCTTCTTCAAAGGAGAAATCCGGCACCTCATACAAACCCGACTCATCCAGGTTTTTAAGGCTCACGGAGAGACTTTGCTTTGAACCGCTTTTTTTATCTTCTGCAACCGACTCTAAATTACCTTCTTCATCAACTCCAACAACCAGTTCAACTTCAGCGTTTCCCTGCATATCCGGCGCAATTTTCTCTACAAGCAGACTGCCTACATACGCGGCGTTCTCCATTTCTTCTCCGGAACCCTTATACAGATCTATTTGAACGCTCTCCTGATTGTCCTTTACCGTAGTAAGGACCAGGCGTTTTTTTTGAGAAACCCCTTCATCCAGTATAGGATAAAAACTACCATCGGCGACTTTTATTCCAATTTTACCGTTCTCCACACTTTTCCTCCATTAGCACAGTTCTTGACTTGCCCTCTAAAGACCACCATAATATGCTTATGTTACCAGTCGCTGTCATAGTAATACCAAGCATTGCTGCGGTTGCCGCTATCTTATTAATTCTCGTCCTAACAGGGAGAAAAAATAAGAAGGACAATCCGAAAAACAGTAAAAATACCCGCAAAAAGAGCAAACAGACCCAGTTGAAAGAGGCAAATCGCCGTCTTTCTCAAAATCCGAAGGATGCTGAGGCCCTTCAAATAGTAGGAGCCAACCACCTTGAAGAGGGGCGCTACGAAAAGGCCATGCGCACTTACGACATGCTGATCGAACTCTGTGCAACCGACAAGGAGCTGGACGAGTTCGATTTCACCCTAAAGCACGCCATTGCTGCGCTGAGGGCCCAACATCTGAAGGAAGCCTACAAATCCTTTAAACTTGCCCGTACTATGAAACAGGACGTCTTTGAAGTTAATTATAATCTTGGTTACCTAGAATATAAAGCCAAGAATTACGAAAAATCAGCTTCTCTTCTTCAACAGGCAATTCAACAACAGCCGGAGCACGTACAATCACTTAAATACCTCGGTATGACCCGGCTAAAAAGTAAAAAATACAATGATGCGGCAAATTCCCTTCGCAAAGCCCTCGATTTAGAGCCGGAAGATAAGGAGGCCCTTTTTGCTCTGGGCCAGTGTTATTACAATATCGGTAAAAACGATCAAGCCCTGCAGGTATTCTCTCACCTGCGTACCGACTCAAACATCGGACCAACGGCGGCACTGTACGCCGGTAGTATCAATATGAAGGGCAAACGTGTCGAGCAGGCGGTACTGGACTTCACCATCGGTCTGCGCCACGAGAACATTAAAATCGACAATAAGCTGGAGCTGATGTATAGACTGGCCCTGGCCTACATCACACAGCAGCAAATTGGAGAGGCAATCAATCTTTTGGAGGATATTCAGAATATGCGTCCATCTTACAAGGATGTGTATTCTCTTATCCAGCAATACAGTGAGCTAAACCGCAACGAGAGTCTGCAAACCTATCTTATTGCCCCTACCTCCGACTTTGTGGCCCTTTGCAGGAAGCTAAGCCTAACCTTCTTCCCCAAAGCAAAGATAAAAATCACCGACATTAGCATGCATAAGAGCGAATACGCCGACATTTTAGCCGATGTGAGTACGGTAAAATGGGAGGATACCGTGGTATTTCGTTTTGTCCGTACCACTAACCAGATCGGAGAACTCATGTTGCGCGATTTGTATGCAAAGGTGAAGGAAGTAAAAGCAGGACGGGGGATCTGTGTGACCGCGGGGGACTTCTCCGAGGGCGCCCAGTCTTTTGTGGAGGCGCGCCTGATTGATCTGGTAGAGAAAGACCAATTGCTTGGTAAAATGAAACAGGTTCAGCGCAAGGGAGTGTAAAATCGACACAGGTGTCGCTCTTCATCTAAAAAGGGTACATCAACCCTCCTGATTTCAACACCCTCCGTGGGGTACGCTAACTTTTCAAGCTCCTCTTCCAGACCCTTCCGTCGGCCCGCGTAAAAAACCATCTCCCCCTCCACCTCGCTTATGAGAGGATACAAAAGCGTAAAGGCCTTAGATACCGGCATAAAGGCCCTGCTGAGGACCAGCGGAAATCTTCGTGCCATCTGTCCCACGTCCCTCTCCTCCACCCTTACTCCCTCATACACACCGAGGATACCGGCGGTCGATCGAAGAAAGGCGGATTTCTTTGCGCTCCGTTCAACCAGAAAAAACCGGACCGGCGGCAGTATGCCCTGCAGAACCAACCCGGCCAGGGGCAAGGCGGGAAAGCCGTTCCCCGAACCTACATCGACAACCTCCAGGCGTGCAGGTGCCGTGGGGTCTACGTTTTGCTGTGAGTTGAGGCGCTGCACATCCTCACCCAGCTGTTTCCACGGCGAGAGGGAGTCAAGGATATGTCGAATGATGATATCCCTGGGGGTACCGGATATAAGACGGACCCTCCGGTTCCACAGCTGAAGCTCGCTGATATAACGGCCGTACCAGTCGAGGTGCTCCGTTTCAGCCGGCAGCCCCAGCATTTGAAGCCCCTCCCGGAGCACATCAAGGTCCCCACTGTGCAGACCACTCAATTACAAACCCCAGGAAAAAGAAATTTTGAAACCCT
>CAZDFY010000032.1:10763-20355 GCA_964504785.1 uncultured Sediminispirochaeta sp.
CCACTGTGCAGACCACTCAATTACAAACCCCAGGAAAAAGAAATTTTGAAACCCTCATCATCGATTCCCCAATGCTACCATAAGCACCGCCACATCCGAGGAACGAACCCCGGAGATTCGAGATGCCTGCCCTACGGATATGGGCCTGATCTGTTTGAACTTCTCCCGTGATTCCGAGGAAATCCCCTCCACAGCATCATAATCAAAGCTTTCGGGAATGCGCATATTCTCAAGTCGCTGGAAGCGGTCTACCTGCTGTTGCTGGCGGCGAATATACCCTTCATATTTAACCTCCAGCTCCACATGCTCCAGGTGGCTTCGGCGGTAATTTTCCAGTTCCGGCACAAAGCCGGAGATTTTATCAATATCAATTTCCGGCATTTTCAGTAGCTGCAGCATGGTTTTTCCGTTGTGTGCCTCCCAGGCCCCCTTATCTTCCGGAGAAAGATTCCCCGAGAGGTCCTCCTTAAGTTTCAGCCGGCGTTTCTCCAACAAACTCCGAATCTCCTCTACCTCCTGCAGTTTGTCCTGCAGCCGCAGATAGGCCGCTTCACTCTGAAGGCCGAGCTTGTAGGCCTTCTCCAGCAGCCGCACGTCCGCCGATTCGTGACGCAGGTTTAAGCGGTATTCCGCCCGGCTGGTGAACATCCGATAGGGTTCGTTGGTGCCCTTGGTCACCAGGTCGTCCACCAGAACTCCCCCGTATGCCTCCGCCCTGCTGAGCACCAGCGGCCCGCGGCCGCGCATTTTCATTGCGGCGTTTACACCGGCCAGCAGGCCTTGGATACCCGCCTCTTCGTAGCCGCTGGTGCCGTTGGTCTGGCCCGCCACAAAAAGTCCCTCCATCCGCTTGGACTCAAGGGAGGGTAAGAGGTGCCGCGGGTCTAGATAATCGTATTCCACTGCATAGCCGGGCCGCATTATTTCCACATTCTCAAGCCCCGGCAGGGTGCGGATAAAACGCTCCTGCACCTCTTCCGGCAGCGATGAGGATATTCCGTTCAGGTACATCTCCTCGGTCCCAAGGCCCTCGGGTTCAACAAAGATCTGATGTCGATCGCGGTCGGGAAAGCGGACCACTTTATCCTCGATAGAAGGACAGTAGCGCGGGCCTACCCCAACTATTTTACCGCCGTACAGCGGAGAGAGACTCATATTTTCTCTGATAATCTGATGGGTCGCATCATTGGTAAAGGTGATATAGCAGGGCACGGAGGGTCTGGCGATTTTTTCAGTACCGAAGGAGAAGGGCTGCATTATTTCATCCCCGGGCTGCTCCTCCAGCTTGCTGAAGTCGATAGAGCTGCGGCGCACCCGTGCCGGGGTCCCAGTTTTGAGCCGCCCCACCTCAAAGCCCAGTCGCCGCAGCGCTGTTCCAAGCCCAACCGCCGCGGGCTCCCCAAGCCTCCCCGAGGACCCCTCATACCGGCCGATAAACACCTTTCCCTCCATAAAGGTCCCGGTGGTCATTACAACGGTACGGCTGCTGAATCGGCGGCCCCGTTCGGTAACAACCCCTTCCACCGCGCCGCTGTATTCGTTGACCAGCAAGTCGGTAACCGTGTCTTGGAACAGATGCAGGTTTTTTTGCTGCTCCAGGGTTTCCTTGGCAAGACGGCTGTAGGAAAATTTGTCCGCCTGGGCACGGGGGGCCTGGACCGCCGGTCCGCGCCTCCGGTTGAGGACCCGGAACTGAATCATTGTCGCATCTATCAGCCGGCCCATTTCTCCTCCTAGAGCATCGATCTCACGGACCATGTTCCCCTTGGAAAGCCCGCCCACAGCGGGATTACACGAAAGCCGTCCGATGGCGTCAAGGCTCTGGGTAATCAGCATGGTCTTACACTCTAGGCGGGCAAGGGCCAAGGCAGCTTCGATACCGGCATGGCCTCCCCCTATTACAATTGCATCTACATCCATATCCATTTACTCACTTATTTTCCTACACAAAAATCGCCGAAAATCTGGTTTAGAATATCGGCGGAGGTTACTTCGCCGGTTATTTCTCCTAAAGCATCCATCGCGTCTTTCAGGTCCGCCGCTACAAAATCCAAGGGCACACCGCTTTCCACCGCCCCTTCAGCTTCCTTCAGGGAAGCCAGGGCCCGCTCCAATAATCTCTGCTGCCGGGTCGAGTCGATCAGCAGGTCACCACCTGCCCCTTCGCCGCCGAGAATACGATGCCCTATTTCCTCCTCCAGCTGCTCAAAGCCACTTCCCTTTTCGGCGCTGACGGGTATCCAGCCCTCGGGTACCGGCCCGGAAGCCAGGTCCGTCTTATTCCACACAAAGAGATAGCGGGGGTCGGCTCTCTTTTTCTCGAAATCGGCCCGTTCCGCCCCACTTAATCCTATCGTCGCATCTACTATGTACACAACAAGGGCGGCGCTTTCGATCACCCGCCCGCTGCGTTTGATTCCCTCCGCTTCTACCGGGTGTTCGGGGTCCCGCAATCCGGCGGTATCGAAGAGCCGAACCGGCACCCCCCGGAGGGTGATCCACGATTCGATGTAGTCCCTGGTAGTGCCGTGGATACCCGAGACAATCGAGCGGTCCTCACGCAAAAACAGATTAAACAGGGATGACTTACCCGCGTTTGTTGCTCCACTCAAGGCTACCTGTACCCCTTCCTGATACAGCCTGCCGGTGCGGTACGTGCCGAGCAGTTGCTGAAGGCCCGAGCCTATCTCATGGAGCTTCTCAAAGGAGAGAACCGGGGCAGCTTCCATTTCATCTTCCGGGTAATCAAGCTGGACCTCCACCGCCGCCAGCAGCGTTTTCAGCCTCCCCTTTAACTCGTCGATCCTCTGTCGAAGTGCTCCGGAGAGGCGATTCAGCGCCAGAGTCTGGGCATGGCGACTTTTGGCGGCAATGATTTCCCGCACCGCCTCAGCCCTGGTCAGGTCCATTTTCCCGTTGAGGAAAGCCCGCAGGGTAAACTCTCCGGGGGCTGCATCACGAAACCCCCGCCCCCGAAGTGCCTCCATTATTTTCTGAATTCCCGGAAGGCTGCCGTGGCAGGTGATTTCAACCCCCTCCTCGCCGGTATAGCCATGGGGGGCCCTGAACACCGAAACCATTACTTCGTCGATGCGCTCCGGGTCCTGGATGTATCCATGGACCATTGTGGCGTGGCCCGCTTCTTTAAGGACCTCCGGACGGGAGAAGGCGCTCGCCGTCAGATTGACCGCATTTTCCCCGGAAGCACGGATAATCGCCAGCGCACTTTCACCCCAGGGGGTTGCCAAGGCCATAATCGGATCGTTTGTATCGTAAGGTAATTCTTTCACAGCACCTCAGTATAGAATAGAGTTTTCCCCATATCAACTGGCCTTCCCAATCGAATAGTTTCTCAATTGGGGAGTTGGAGATTTTCAACAATCGTGGTACAGTTTTCCCATGGATAATGTAGAAAAGGCTACCCGGGAATATTTACTATCACTCATCACCACTTTGAAAAAGACCCGCGGAGCGCTGAGCGAACAGCGTCATGAGGTCGACAGGTGGCGAGAACGGGTCCGGCTGGCCCGGGAAAAGGGACGAGAGGACTTGGCACAGCAGGCCGAACAGCGAACACTGGAGGCTGAGCGGGTGCTCGAGAGACTGGAGTCAGAAGAGCAGGAGGTACTGCGGGAGTTTCGCGATGTCCAAGGGCGGTATACACTAGAGTCGATGATTCCGGAGAAGCGGATCGATCCGGAGCAACTTCTAGCGGCCCTTGAATCGGTGGCGGGGAAGCCGGATTCGCTGCAGGAAGAGCTGGACCGCACACGTGTGGATGAGCAACTGGCAGCGCTTAAAAATGAATTGCAAAACAACGGAGAGACCGAGGGAAAAACTGATGGAGAGCCCCGCAGGGAGGCGGAAGAGTGAAGCCTCTACTGTTTCCCGGTGCACCGCAGCCCTATGTATTTGGTCATCGAGGGTACTCAAGCAGGGCACCTGAAAATACCAGGCCCGCCTTTTCCGCCTGTGTGGAGGCCGGAATACCCGGAGCAGAGCTTGATGTACACCGCTGCGCGAGCGGCGAACTGGTACTGACCCACGATCATAACCTAAAACGCACCAGCGGAGAGGACCTGATTGTGGAAGAAACCTCCTATACCACACTTATGAACCTCGATCTAGGGGGCTGGTTCGGCTCCGAGTTTGCCGGAACCAGAATTATGCTGCTGGAAGAGCTGTTTGAGGAGTTTGGGAAGGAGCTGTACTTTGATGTGGAACTCAAGCAGATGGATTCGGAGGACCACGGACTGGCCAAGGGTGTTGCCGCCTGTATTAAAGCCTACAATATGCAGGAAAGGGTTATGGTTTCCTCCTTTAACCCCTCGCTTTTACGGCAATTTTCCCAGGTAAACCCCGGTGTGCCTATAGCCCATATTTACAGTGCCCATAAGGCGGTCCCCTGGATTCTGCGACACGGATGGGGCTTTTTTTACACCGGCGGGCAGGCACTGAAACCGCACCACGAACGTATCAATTCCTGGTCAAACTTTGTGTATCACCGGCTGTTGGGTCGCCCCTTTATTTCCTGGACGGTAGATGAAATAGAAATCGCCCTCCGAATTTTAAAAAAAGGAGCGGTCGGTATCATTTCAAATGATCCCTTCCCGCTCCTGGAGTTACTTTCAGACAGCCCCTTACGGCAAACTCATCGTTAAGGACTCTCCTACCATTTTTCCAAACTGTTTAAAGGCCGCCGACATGGCGCTCTGGAGATTCTGACCGAGGGCAGACTTAAACATCGATCCCGATGAGTAGAGTATCTCGCCGGTTTCTAGGTCCGCCGCTTTTATGTTCCCCGATACCTTTACCATATAACGGCTTCCGTCTTCACGAAAATCACTGATGCTTACAGTCCCGAACACCACCCGCTCGTAACGCCCTTCGTACTGGGAGCTTACCTGCTCAATGAGCTGCGAATCGGATCCTTGGAGCAAGGCAGTCTGCACAGGAAGGGTACCAACAGAAAACCCTTCTTTCGAAAGGACTTCCAGTACACCCGAGGCTGTTTCTGTTTTGTCTAAGGTGGTGCCTCCGTTGTCCATATCTGCAATCATGATTGCCGTGGGAATCTCCCGGGCTTTCGATACCACGGTATAGCTAAACTTTACCTCTTTGTCGGCGATCAAATCTTCAACCGCTTCAAGCTGCGGGTAAAGCGAGTCGGGTACCTCCTCCAGCGCCTCAAGGGTTGCTGAGAAGTCGAGCTCCATACTCAGCTGCTCCCGTCCTACAAATTGGGGAGCCGGCCGTGTAAATTCGACCTTTCCCAGACCGTCGGTGGCCACAACTTCCCTGGCCATCCGGGCCCGGCCGTTCGAACGGATCTCTTTGTACACCACTTTAATCGGCACACCGCCTATTCCTTCCCCCCCGGGAAGGTCCTGGCTGGTAACCAAAAGCCTGAAGGGGGTGCTGAAGGGCTCTTTTATATTTGACGTAAGGTCGTCATTCAGCTTATTCAGCTCAATTTTTGAGATTACCTCACGAGCTTTGGTCATATTGCGTTCATACTTTATATCGGCGTTGTCTATACCCGATTTATAGGCAGCAGTTGCCGCAGTCAGGTACTGGACCGCCGCATCGTAGTATTTTTTTTGCGAAGCTAATCGATCACCCTCAAGCTCAGGCCCGGAAACTGCTTCCTGCTGCTCCTCAAAAAGGGCTTGCAGACGCGCTTTTTCCTCCAACAGTGCATCTTTATCATACTCTCCCAATACATATACGTTTACCAGGTTCCCCCGATATTCAATGTAGGTGTCCTCAATGGTAAAGCTGCTGAGTCGCGCATCGGATTTCTCGGTAATTGTTTGTGAGAGCGAAGAGGTAAACTGGTCCAATGAGTCCTTCGCTTCTACTGTAGTGTCACTGGTCACCCTCACACCGAGAAAACGTGTAATCGAGGAGACAAGGTCCGCCGCCGCCTGCTGACGCGCAGCTGCTTCATTGCCGTCTGAATCCGATCCCGCCCCCACAAAATACATCTCTTCTGCCGTATCCGCCGGCGGGTTGGTCACCCAGCCGGGCATATCTTCACCGCCGCCGTCCTGTGAATCCGAGGGTGAGCTCGCACACCCCAACAAAAGGGTCAACACGGCAACAATTAGGGTTAGTTTTAATCCTGCTCTCTTAGTCATTACTCTCAGCTCCTCTAAAAACTTTTATTTTACTTGCCCGTATTACATACCTGTATCGAAGGTAATGGAGTTACCCCGTTGATATACAAGATAAACACCTTCCATCCCGTCGACCGACTCGGATACATCATACACAAGATCTTCCAGGTCGCTAATTTTTCCAATAAAACGAACTTCATATTTTGCCTCGGAGGGCGAATAGGAGAGTCGCTTAATCTCCTGTACTTTACGTTCCATTCTTTTTATAAAATCGCGCATGGCCCGGGCGTCGGAGGTGTTTTGGAGGACAATCTGATATTTAATGCCCTGGCGCAACTCTTTTTCGGTATAGTTTTGCGCTTGCTTCAAAGCCTCCTGCATCGCTTTATAGGTTGCCGAGGCGACGGCGTTATTCAGTGCATCGTCGGTACTGACGGTACTCATAGCCGGCGGTACCGTCTGATAAAAAGCGGTTCCCCGCCCTGCCCCGGTAGAAGCGTCAAAATTCTTAAGGCTCACACTGGCACTACCGTAGTAACGGCTTTTCTTTGTTTCAGTCTGGGCATCAACCGACACCTCGATATAGATATCCGCGTTCAGTTTTCCGGCAATCCACTGCAGAACGGTTACTCCCTTACCGGTCTCCGCCTCGTAGGCCGCCATTTGGTCCTCTTTTATACGCTCAACCTGCTCCATGTCCACATAATCCATTCCATTTTGGGCAAGATACTTGTTGGCCATTCCAACCGCAGTTTTCGCCAAAAAGGGATCATCCTCCGTCTCTTCATTGAAGTAGACCATATATACTAAATTATCGACAATATTTTTGATAATCTGTGCCTGTTCGGGGTCAAGTTTTTCTGAGGGAGCCTCGGCTTTTGCCTCCGCCGGCTGCTGCTCAGCTGCCTTGCCTTCTTCAACCTCGGCTTTTGCTATCCCCGCCGGTGGCTCCTGATCGAGGAGCGTTACTTCTCCACCCTGGGGAAGGACCATATTTCCATAAATGTCGTTCGCCCTTAAGAGATTTGTAACCGTCTCCAGATTGATCCGAACTCCTAATGTCACGGTAAAGCTTCCATCACTCCCTCCACGGTCAAGTATTTCTGCAGAGGAGTTGTACACAAAACTATTTGCATTCTCTTCATCTGAAAAAAGCGATTCTATCTGCTCTTTCTTTGCCAGAGCAGTCGGCGCTCCAACCGCATCCTGCACCGCCTTTCGAACAGCGGCCATCTTTGCACTGTTCATAGCAGCCGTCTGGGAAGAACCCGTCCCCGTTCCGTAGTACATTGGAGAGTCCGTCGGCTGGGGGGATGGTTGCACTTTACCTGATGAAGATGGAGCTGAAGCACACGATATCAAAACCGCCAGCACCATCACTATTCCCACTAACTTTATAACACCTTTCGCTTTCATAATCCCTCGCTTTTTACAGTTTTTTTGGAAGCCCATCATTATCAATACTAATACTATACTACACTAAAACTCAATATTTCAGCATAAAACCTACACCCATTGAAAGAAATCTTGCATTTTGAAAATCCGCCCCTGTATAATACCAGCCGCTTCCGCCGATATCACCTACCAAAAAGAACCTTCTGTTGATTCTCCAGGTCAATCCTAATTCGATGGAACCGCCCCAATAAATTTCATCTGAATTCTCTATAAGAACACCAACCCCCGCAAGTACCGCGGGGCACACCATAAAGCGGCCTGCATGCCAGTTTACCGCAGAACCAAGTTGAAAAAATGCCGCCTCTTTACCTTCATTGCCTGCATGAATATCGCTGTTCTTATTGCTTCCCCTGAAAAGTATATCTGTTTTAATCATCGGCGAAAGAGAAAAAAATCCTCTGTCAAAATACACGCGTGACGTTATTCCACCTCGATGAGTATTCGCCCCCTCCTCATCATTCAACTGCTGATGATAACTTCCTTCAAGCGCCCATCGCATGCCAATTTTTCCGGTCTTCTCAAGAAGGGCACCCTCTACCAGTATATCACGACCGTACAGTACATGGGCCTCCGCCAACTCCGGATACACAGCAGCCACCTTAAGCAAAGCGGCATCGCCGGAATCTGTCTTATACTCATACCCCCGCTTTACTCCGGAACCTTCGCCCTGATTGATAATTACCCGTCCTGCAAAAGAATCAAGTACTCTCATCCCCGGAGCAAGCAGGGCACTTTGAAGCAATTTTCGTCGAAACTCCTCGACACCATGCTCAACAGCACTTAAAAGAGCAGCAAAGGAGGATTCTCCTGTACCGAGAGTTTTGACCTCTATCCACTCATCCTTTTGACCGGTCCTCTCCCCTCTATGTTTCAGTGAGTGAAGAATTTCGAGTCGTACAATAAAACCGACATCCCCATCCGATTCAATTGCATACTCTTTTATCTCGGTAAAGAGCATTATATCCGAGCTGGTATCCGAGCTTGTGTTTCCGGGCGGGTCAATTTGAAAGTTCCCCAGCAGTGTAAATTGGTGTTCCAGCTTGTGCTGAAATAAAACCAATCCATCTGAAGAGAGAGGAAATTCATTAGCCTCAACCGGGTGAACTGTAACAGTATGCTCGGGCTCTTCCTGTGCATAAAGAGCAGCTGTTCCTGCTGTGCACAGCACAAAAACGAACATACACCGCGTAAAAAAATTTAAGTGTCTCATGTAATTAGTAACTAACTTATCCGCAGCTCTGCTTCAATTTCGGCACTTTCCGACATCAAAATTTTTGAAGCACAGCTATTCTTAATAATAGTTTTTGAATGTGGATAAATCACGCAGCAACAGCAACTCGCTTATTCTTAACTGTCCGCGCTCCAATCCCTCGTACCCTCTGCTATGAGTAATCTCCGCTTTAAGACTTTTACCCTGCCACTCATCGGTTCGGTATATCTCTTTTCCGTCGGCAGTAGAAACCACTACTTCGCCATTTTCACGGGTCAGTGCAAGCTTTACCACATTGTTATTGAGAAAATCTTCAGAACTAAAGGTTACTTCCAGAGCCCCCCCCACAGCAGACTCATCTTCAGTTTCAGAGGCTTCTCCAAGCCCCTCTTGAGTCTCTTCTTGAACTCCTTCTTGGGTCTCTTCTTGAGCTTCCCCTTGTGAAGTATTCGGCCCACTCGGGGGACTTACAGAACCGTCGAATCCGATTCTCAACATTGAACTCTTATCACTCGTATCCAAGCCAGCCTTTTTGGCCGTCTCGGACACCGTTCCTGTAACCGCCTCAGAGCCGGACTCGACCTGCTCTCCGGCGGCACTGTTCGCGTTGTGTGTACCAGGGGTATCTGAGGAACCCACCGGGCCGATAAGTATGCCCCCCCCTCGAAGATCGCCGGCATCTTCAAAATAAAGAATCATACCGACCTTGTCCCAGCTTTCTTCAAATTCTGAAAGCAGTTTTACCACCTCCGGGTCCGCCCCTGAATCCCCATCGCCGGCCTCTCCGGTCTCGCTTTTCTCGTTGGCC
>CAZDFY010000032.1:20455-23405 GCA_964504785.1 uncultured Sediminispirochaeta sp.
TTCTCGTTGGCCCCCTCGGCGGAAATTTGGTCCTGTTCCACCACAAGGGCATCCTCCGGAGTATCCTCAAAGCCATCAACCTTCAATACATCCCGTTCGCCAAACTCACGCTGGATCCATCTCTGGTATATACGGGTATCCTCGGAGGGATTTTGTTCTTCATTCCGATAGTACAACCCAAATTCATCAAAAAGCCCTTCAAACCCGGTTTTTCCCTGTTGCGGCTTTTCACCGCCTAACTGCACGCCGTACCACGTCTCCTGGGGAAACAGTGAACTTGAAATAACCCCTCTACTGACCATACGCCCATTTCGATACCATTTTACAGTAACAAGTTCATCACCCTGGGGTATAAAGGATATAGAAAGTTCCCGCAAATTACGGAAAGGAAAGTCGGAGGGGCTGTGAAGGACACCACCGGTATCTGGTCTGTAGAGCAGGGGATTCCCAACACTATCGGTTACTAGCTGCAGAATATCCTCTCCGTTACTGCCCTGAAAAGAAAAAATGTGCGCATCCTCTTGAATATCCCTCGAAGGTATTCCCTGAAACGTGAGAGTGAAAGGTTGCAGTTCTGCAGGGGCCGGAAAAGAAAAACCACCAGCCTCACTTTTTACTCCATCCACAGGTGAAAAATAGTATCCAAAAAGTCCGTCGCTCACTGAAAGGAGTGGAGACTCTATCCTTGAGAAGTCGGCAACCTCAGTACCGGTATTATAGAAGGAGCCGTCGAAGTGAAGTAGTGTATGATAAGAGGATTCCGGCCCCAGCTCGCCGGAACGACTTCCCCTCCGTTCCTGCACATAAAATTGTACTTCCGATTTAATAGAGGAGTCAAAAGAGAAATCTCCCTCTTCCTCCGGGGGAGCTACAGGAAAAGCCTCAAGGGTAATACTGTAGACCCCTTCTTTTTCCGGAGATGTCCATTTATAGCCATCTTCAAACTCCGATAGAGGCCCTTTATCCAGAAGAACCGGCCCCATCTTCCATCGCACCCACACATCATCTCCGCCGCCGCTTACAGAGGGGACCAGTAAGCCTGTAGATTCCGGATGCAGGCTGTCGGGAGGATATACTTCGATCTGAGAAATCTGGGGGATCAAGTCTACTTTAAAAAAGGGGATTTCCCTTTCCTGAAGAATCTCATCATTTATATCATACAAACGCATCTGAAGTATAAAAAAGCCTTCTTTATCCTCCGACGGCGTCAACGACGGCAGAGGTTCAAACAGTGCATCCCCCTCAATAGTTTGAATTCCGAGGCTGTTTCTATTTCGATCAAAAATTTCTAATTCCAGGTAATCCGGAGAAACTTCAGATGCCTGATCATACTCAAGATTTAATTGTACCGTTTGGCTGCTCAGCAGTATCTCACCATTTTGAATGGACGTTTTAACGGACACTTGCTCTTCAGGCTGATAGGGTGGTAAAAAAGCCTGGTTTTCGCAGGATGAGTACATAAAAATCCCCGCCAGTAACATCACCGTTGCCCACGGAGAAATCATTTTTGAGAAAAATTTACTGTGAATAAGACTTTTACCCCTCATCTTGCATACTGTAAAACAGTTTTCCTCCGCTTTACTTACAATTTCTATTATAGTATAACCTATTTTGCCTAAAAAGGCGACTGCCCAAACCCCTCGGGCATATTTCCCTCAGGCATTCCGCCTTCATCTTCAAAGGGAGAGTCCATAAAGGAAGGACCGCCCCCGGTAAGATCATGAAGTTTCTGAAACAAGCGTAACAGATAGTAAGTTTGAGAGAGGCGCCGCTTCATGCCGAACTCTGAACGACTGAAATCAGAGAAAAAATCAGCTGAACTTGTGCTACCTGAAATCATACCCTGTCCATAACCCCTATCATGATAATCGGAAAGAATCTGTAATCTAAAAAACACATGCTCAAACATTGGAAGAATACTGCGCATTTTTACCACCGCCGGGCTTACTTCTCCCTTTATCTTAAAGAGCCGGCCGGTACTACCCGTTCCGCCGGCTTTCTCTACCTGCCTTAGTTTTGATTCAACCCTTATAAGCTCTGCGTAGGCCTGCATAAACCTGGGTCTTACCTTCTGATATTGCAAGCCATAGCCCTTGATAAAGGTTTGGGCACCCCGTTTGAATACTTCCTCCCGATCCTGTTGCCAATCTGAACGATACGCATCGAGTTGTTCCACCGAAACCTGAGCTGTACTAAGGTTTTTCTTGGTTATTTTTTCAACGACCTGTCCCGGCTTCGCATACGCCTGTGCCTTATCTTCCGTCTTACACTCAACCAGCCCCTCTCTTGTGGTGCACAACACACTTCCTTCAGGCGCGATAGAAACCTCAAACTCGGTACCCCGAACTCCCATAGCCACCGATTCGGTACGTACCTGAAAAGCCTCGTTTCCCGATAACTTCTTTACCTTAAAAGCCATTGATCCCGCCAATACGGCAAACTCGGTTTTGCGTGGGCCTTCAGTATCTTCTACATCAAAATAAAACGAGGTATCCGGATCAACCGTAACTGTTGCTCCACCACCTGCTTGTGAAAGCAGAATCTCTACAAGACCGTCTTCTCCGGTTTCCACCATATCGTACTGTTCCAAATACGTTCCAATATCAACCGAACGCCAATCCAGTTTTGATCCGTCTCGATAAATATCAACTGAACCTTCGATATATACAATTTCCCCCTGCACCTCTTCAGTAAAAGAAGGCAAGGCAACAATAAAAAGAAGTAAAATAACTACAAAAGCTCTAATATAAAGTTTCTTATCTACTATTTTCATGTGTTGTACCTCATATGCCTTTACTATAGCACGAGAGATAATCGAGTTCAAAGAAATTGAGAGCAATTTGATTTTTTTAAACGAGGCGCCTTCAAAATTTTATTTTAACATCTCCTTGGGGCCTTAATCCCTCAAGGCCCCAAGGAGAGCGCTCAGAAACAACGGCTTACAAACAAC
>CAZDFY010000032.1:23505-32416 GCA_964504785.1 uncultured Sediminispirochaeta sp.
CGCCCTTAGTCTTTAGGGAACCTGCTGATCAGCCCACAAGCGAACAAGATTTATTGCGGTTTCTACGGACTCTACCATGGTGGAGAGAGAAGCCCACTCAAACCTGCTGTGAAAGTTGTACCCGCCGGTAAACACATTCGGCGTGGGAATACCCATCTCACTTAGGCGCGCACCGTCCGTGCCTCCACGAATAATAGTCCGCTCCGGCTCTACTCCGGTTTGCCTGATAGCATCCTCTAACAAATCCATGATCTTTGGATTTATTGCAATATGTTCCCTCATATTGGTATACATTTTTTTTGCATGAACTTCCACTGAACCGCCGGGAAACAAATCCTCGACTGTTTTTGCCAGAGTGTGCAGCAGTTCCACCCTGCGCTGCATCCCCTCTACCTCAAAATCACGCAAATATACCGTTAATTCCCCTTTATCCAACCCGCCCTTTACCTCAAAGGGTGCATAATAGCCATAGCGACCATCGGTAGCCTCGGGAGATTCATTTCTTGGCAGCATTGTAACGTAATTACCGGCCATCGTAAGGGCGTTTACAAGCTTCCCACGGGCACTTCCCAGGTGCACAACATTTCCGGTAAAGGTTATTTTCGCGATGTATGCATTAAAACATTCACTCTCTATAATGCCGCGCTCCCCTCCGTCGAAGGTGTAGCAGCAACAGGATGTAAGCGATTCTACCGGAAAAAGGTTCATTCCCTTTCCGGTTTCTTCATCGGGGGTAAAAATAATTTCAAAAGGACCATGTTCGATTTCGGGATGCTCCTTAAACCATTTAAGTGCTGTCATTATCAAGGCTACACCGGCTTTATCATCGGCTCCAAGTAAAGTGGTCCCGTCGCTGGTTATAATCGTATCGCCTACATAGTTCGCGAGTGCAGGGTTTTCAGCTACCGTTAGGGTATAGCCGTTCCCTGTTTCAATATCCGACCCCTTGTAATCGGCATGAATCTGCGGCTTTACCCCCTCCCCGGACATATCCCCGGAGGTGTCCACATGTGCCATCAACCCGATGCATGGTGCCTCAGCCCTAGCTGAATCAGTCTTGGCGGCTTTAACCCGGGCAATTAGATAACCGTGCTCGTCCAGAGAAAGATCGTCTACTCCCAGCTCCTGTAATTCTTTGTAGAGGAGGCGCAGGAGGTCCCACTGCCCTTTAGTGGAGGGTATTTCTGCAATGTGCTGATCACTGGTTGTGTTTATCTGCACATATCTGAGAAATCGATCTAACACGTCTTGGCTTAACCATTTTCTGTCGTATGTGTGAGTCATGGGGGTATTATATAGTGTTTTCAAACATTGTCCTACCAGTTTTACGAACATTGGTGTTTTTGATTAGCGCCATTTAGAATAACTAACTACCTCAAAAAGAAAAGGTCTTAATTTTACATTCTTCGAAAAATATGAAAAATCAATTTTCCTAATAGTAAATAGTTATAGTTGAATTGGCACCAAGGTTCGTAAAACTGGGTTGATAGGGTATGAAAAAAACACTATCTTAATACAATGATACCAAACTACCCCGACTATGCACCAATCGACTGGACCATGCAGAAAGACTTACATCCCCGGCTTGCCATGCTGCCCGACGGAATCTCAGAGTTCACCTTTGCAAACCTCTATCTATTTCGAAACCACTACAACTATAGCCTCTCGACACTCCCGGATGAGCACATTGTAATATCAGGAAAAGACGACAAAAACCAAAAATTTTTTATGCTCCCCTGCGGCACAAACAACCTAAAAACCCTCAAACAACTATTTGAAACCCACGACTATCTAAAAAACCTCTCCGAAAGTTCCGTAGAACATGACCGAATAGAACTAGAAAAAAACGGATTTGTAGTTCAAGAAGACCGTGACAACTTCGACTATCTGTATTTTCGAAAAGATTTAGCAGCCCTCCCCGGCAAAAAACTGCACAAAAAGCGAAACCTGGTGAACGCCTTCATAAATAACTACAGCTACGAAGAAAAACGGATCACCACAGAAAACCGCTATGATACCATGGAAGTACTGGAAAAATGGGCGGAAGGCAGAGAAGAACTTGGTGATATGGATGCAGCCCGAGAAGCAATTGAACAAATGACAGATTTTAATCTTACCGGCTGTCTCACCTATGTAGATGGAAAACCGGCAGCATACTCACTAGGAGAACCCTTAGCCAAAGGACGCTATTTTGCAATTCACTTTGAAAAAGCCCTCTCAGAGTATAAAGGCATCTACCAGTTTGTGAACCGCTCCTTTGCATCAATGTTGCCGCGGCATTATATGTACATAAACAGAGAGCAGGACCTCGGAGATCCAGGCCTCCGCCAGGCAAAAATGAGTTACAGACCCTCGGACTTTGTAAAAAAGTACAAAGTATATTACATAAAAAATACCCAACAATGAACATACCCGCATTTACTACACTTTTTTATTCATTTCAAACTTTTTCACACAGCCACCACCATCCAGCCTTTACTTCACGCATCCGCCGCACACCTACCTCCCCGCTCTCTACTCCCCCTTGCCCTCCCGCATAAAACTACGTATATGTAGTAAAAATATTACGAGCCTACATTAATGTAGGAATAATATGGAAAGACTACATAAATGTATCATCTCTCTAAAAATTCTTAGAAAAAATGCTAAAAATACCGGTAACAGCCGAAATTCGAACACCTTTAAAACCCACAAACTCCTCTAAAAGTTCGCACCCTCCCTTAAACTCCCTTAAACTCCCAAGAACCCCCTCTCACACACCCCTCCATTTTAAAAAAAATGAAAAATTATCCTCCATCTCACCTCTATTTTATGAAAAAATAAAACATGGCACGAATTTTGCAGAATATTAATAACACCTCGCTGAACCGGAAAAATCCGGGGCCCCAAAAAAGGATATTCCAAAAGAATATTCTAGCGAAGTAAAAGAAGAAGAGAAAAGAGGAGAACAGGAGAACCAGACATGAACCACACAGACACAGATTACAGCAAAACACCATTAACAGAAATCTACGGCATCCACGTATTCAACGACAGCGTGATGCGGCAGCGACTGCCCAAACCGATCTACAAAGATCTGAAAGCGGTTCAAAACGGCAAAAAAGAACTCTCCCTCGAAGTAGCCGAAGTAGTTGCCAGCGCCATGAAAGACTGGGCCATAGAGCGAGGGGCCACCCACTACACCCACTGGTTCCAGCCCCTCACCGACCTCACCGCCGAAAAGCACGACGCCTTCATCTCGCCCACCGACGACGGAAAGGTGATCATGGAGTTCTCCGGAGCGGAGCTCATCATGGGCGAACCAGATGCCTCGTCCTTCCCCAGCGGCGGCCTTAGAGCCACCTTCGAAGCCCGGGGCTACACCGCCTGGGACACCACCAGCCCAGCCTTCCTCAAGGAAGACAAAACCGGCATCACCCTGTATATCCCCACCGCATTTATCTCGTACCGCGGTGAAACCCTCGATAAAAAAGTACCCCTGCTGCGGTCCATGGAAGCAGTCGGGACCCAGGCCATGCGGATCCTCAAGGCCCTCGGCAACACCACCGCCGACAGAGTCATCACCTCCGTCGGCCCCGAGCAGGAGTACTTCCTGGTGGACAAAGAGTTTTTCGACAAACGCCCCGACCTGATCATCTCCGGCCGAACCATCTTCGGCGCCGCCCCCTCCAAGGGGCAGGAGCTCGACGACCACTACTTCGGCAGCATAAAAGAGCGTGTAGCCTGCTTTATGCACGAACTGAACCACGAACTCTGGAAGTTAGGCATCTCGGCCAAAACCCAACACAACGAAGTAGCCCCCAATCAGTTCGAGCTGGCCACCATCTACAGCACCGCCAACGTGGCCACCGACCACAACCAGATCGTGATGGAAACCCTGCAGAAAGTCGCCTACCGCCACAACCTGGTCTGCTTGCTGCACGAAAAACCCTTTAAGGACTTCAACGGCTCAGGGAAGCATAACAACTGGTCCATGGCCACCAACGACGGTGACAATCTCCTGGAACCGGGGGACAACCCCCACAGCAACGCACAATTCCTGCTGTTTCTGACCGCCGTAATAAAAGCCGTCGACAAATATGCCCCGCTCCTGAGAATGTCCGCCTCCAACACCGGAAACGACCACCGCCTGGGCGGCCACGAAGCGCCCCCGGCAATAATATCGATCTTTCTCGGCGACATCCTCACCGATGTGCTGGAAAAACTGGCCGCCGACAAACCCGTCAAAGTCACCAACGGCACCAGCCTGGAAGTCGGTGTAAACACCCTGCCCAAGCTGCCGAAGCACCTGACCGACCGCAACCGGACCAGCCCCTTCGCCTTCACCGGCAACAAATTCGAGTTCCGGATGGTCCCCTCCTCCCAGTCAATCGCCGAGGCCAACACCATCCTCAACACCGCCGTCGCCGGAGTACTTGAAGAATTTGCCGATCGCCTTGAATCAGACATACAAGCCGGCAAGAACATCAACGATGCCGTGGCCGCCCTGGTCAAAGAAACCTACCAGGCCCACAGCCGGGTCGTCTTCAACGGCAACGGCTATTCCGACGAATGGGTCGAAGAAGCCGAAAAGCGAGGTCTGCCCAACATCAAAAGCACCGTCGACGCCATCGCCGAAATGACCGAACCCTATGCCGTCAAACTGTTCGAAGATCAGAAAATCTATACCGACGAAGAACTCGAATCGCGACAGGAAATATGTTTTGAAAAATACAGCAAGCAGGTAGCCATCGAAGCCAACATCATGCTCTCTATGGCCCGCAAATCGATCATCCCCGCGGTCAACCGCTACGCCGGCGAAATCGCCCGTACCGCCAGTGCCGTCTACGCCGTCGACCCCCAGCTGGACGTCAGTCTGCAGACCACCCTTCTCAAGCAGGTCCTCGACGCCCTCAAAAGCTTCGAAGGCGAACTGGCCCTCCTGGAACAGCAATTAACAGAAGCCATGGCCATGCCGGAAGGCTCCTTCGAACAAGCCCGCTTCTATCGCTACAAAGTCTTCGAAAAAATGGACGAAGTGCGCAGCTATGGAGACCTTCTCGAGCAGCTCGTTGCCAAAGACCTCTGGCCCTTCCCAAGTTACGAGGACATGCTAATGCAGCTTTAACCCCGGCCTATCCGATGTCCAGCCCCTCTTCACGCAAGCCCCGAGTTTCAGCCCGGGGCTTCGCTCAGAGTTTTAGATCGAGTTTTAGTCTTAGTTTTAGCCCAGGGCGCCTCTCAGGGCGCCTCTCAGGGCTTAATATATCTTCGCAAAATTTAGATTGAAACAGCGTGCGCAGTGCTTCCCCATTCAGCGCCCCCGCCCCTGCTCCCGGCCCTCGCACCTGGGAGGCATCCGCGGAGCAAAGGACATCGGCAAGGGGCTAAAGACAGGGGCATCCGTGGAGACAAGGGCAGCGGCGGGGGCGGTTTCATCCTGAGGCCGGGTGTTCCCAGTTCACCCCCTTCGCAGCGGGAATTGCATATCCCACAGAGCCCGGACCCCGTAAAACCGGCGGCCTTACTCCGCCCGCCAGCGCAGGCTCAGCTCCAGTGGTTCAAAGAGTGTGGCCGGCTGCAGAAAGGGAATCGTCGCCTCTGCCCGGCCGCCCCGCAGGGTAAAGCCCTCGGCAGAGAGGACCTCACCGTCCACCTGTACCACTACCTGCAGATTCTGCGATCGCAGAGCTTTCTTCAGTTCGTGCTCCTCGGCATAGGTGCCGAGGGCGTACACCATCATATCGATATATTCTCTCTCCGACAGCGGGTCAGGCTGAGGGCCGAAGGTAATCATCGTCTGCTGTTCCTGCATACCAAGCAAACCGTAGAGGCTGCTTGCATTTTCCGAAGTCAGGGTGAACTCCAATGTCCGAAGTTTTCCCTCTTGGCTGAACTCCACCACCGGCGCCACTCCTATCCCTTCCGGTGAGGGCAGTACCTCAGCCGGATTTTCAAAAGAAGCGGTCAACTGTATATGCCCCGGGGCCCTTCGTTGAAAATCCTGAAGAACAGCCCCATCGGTCCGTGCAAAGGCCTCAGCAATCTTGAATTCGTCGAAAATTCTAAATACTTCTTCATTTTCAGCGTCGAGGCCGTAGCCCTCGGCACCGTCCGAGGACAGCCCGGCGGTCAAATCCCTCAAATACTGTACAAAAATAGGGTGGAGATCGATGCGTACCGTGGTACTGCCGCTCCCGTCGGCCCTCAATTCCACATCCTGGCGGGCGGAACAGCCCACATTCAACAGTAAAAACACCGTACCAAGTACCAGTGCAGGAAGTACAATGTGTGCCATACGTCGGACAATAGCTTTTGACCTTTTATCTTTTATCATAGACCTCAATGTATCCCGCAGTACATTAATCGTCAATTACATTGCTCAGACAAAAAAAACGGTTGATTTTTTCACCACTGATGCATACTCTATTCCAACATAGCAATTCCAAGGAAGGGGTACTGAATGAAATACTTTATTCTCACCGGAGGCTGCGGCAGCCGTGTACATCGGATTAGTGGAAACCCCGGCCCGGAAGAAGAGCGGGGTTTCCATACCTTAGTAAAAAGAGCTCCCTCCCGACTATAGGTAAGGCGCTATGGATTTTCCCGTATGGACACTATTTTTTCTCTTGGCCCCCGCCGTGATATTGACCCTCACCTATAAATACAATCATTTGAGTAAGCTCGGTGCAATTGTAATCACCTATGCCCTAGGGCTTGTCATTGGAAACATCGGGGTACTTCCCGAAGGTATCGGCCCGCTGCAGGAGCAAATGGCAAGCTTTACAGTCCCCCTCGCTCTGCCGCTGATTTTCTTCAGCCTCAACCTCACCCAATGGCGCAGCCTGGCCCGGCGCACCGTACTATCCCTCATCTGTGCATTAGTAGCTGTCAGTATAGGCACCGCCGTCACCTTCTTTATCTTTATGCACATTCTAGGACCGGACACATGGAAGGTCGCGGGAATGCTTGTAGGAGTGTATACCGGGGGGACCCCGAACCTGGCCGCCATCGGTACCGCCCTCAACGTAGATTCCCTGACCTACGTAGCGGTCCACGGCTCGGATGTGGTCATTTCAAGCTTCATCCTTCTTCTGTTGATCACACTATTTCCCAGGCTGTTCAGAAAAATACTCCCCCCCTTTGAATCAAGCAACGCCCATGATGGAAACTACCACACCATTACCCCCTACTTTACCGGTTATTCCAAACGTGAGATACTTGATATATTCAAGGCCCTAGGGCTGGCGTTACTAATCTTTGCCGCCGGCGGTTCTTTTACACTATTTCTCCCTGAAACAGCAGCATTACCGGCTGCAATTCTCACCATTACCACTCTTGGTGTTGCCCTGTCGTTCATACCGGCGGTACGGCGAATGAAAAACAGCTTTCAGCTGGGCTACTATCTTATTCTTATATTCTCACTCACCGTAAGTTCTATGGCGAATGTTCAGAATCTGGTGCTCACCGCTCCTATGATTTTACTCTATGTCGGGGTACTACTTTTCCTAGTTTCCGGCATACATCTGCTTTTATCAGCACTCTTTCGCATCGATGTGGACACGCACATTATCACTTCTACCGCATTTATCTTTTCTCCGCCCTTTGTTCCTGTAGTCGCTGCGGCATTGCGGAATAAAGAGATTATTGTCAGCGGGATACTCACCGGTGTCACCGGCTGGGTTATCGGCAACTACCTGGGAGTTGCTCTTGCCTACGCTCTTAAAGGCTTTCTGTAAACCTAGGAAAGGAGACTCTCGATGACCGAAGCAGTACAAATTGAGCACGTAAAACCGGGAACACAGGCGGAGAAAGAGTTTCTCCAGCTTCCCTTTACTGTGTATAAAGACAATCCCCACTATGTCCCGTGGTTTAACCGCACCATAAAAAAAATTATCTCTAAAAATCATCCCTTTTTTGAACATTCCGAGGGAGAGTTTTTTATCGCAAAGCGCAAAGAGGAGACCGTCGGGCGGATGGCCCTCCTCGAACCAAAAAAGTTTAACGAGTACCAGAATAAAAGGGATGCCCGATTTTACTTCTTTGAAATAAAAGACGATCTCGGGGCCGCCCGGGAGTTATTCACCTTTGCAGAGGAGTGGGCCATGAAACGGGGGCTGGACCGCCTTATCGGACCCCAGGGCTTCTCAGGGTTTACCGGTGCGGGGATCCTTATTGACGGTTTCGATCAGCCCGCCGCAATGACCATGATGAATTACCACCTCCCCTATTACCATGAACTCCTCGAATCGACGGGTTTCGTAAAGTATAAAGACTTCTACAGCGCCGAAATCGATGCAAAAACCCAGATGCTGCCTCAAAAATACAAAACCTTTGCCGAACTTGCAAAAAAGCGGGGCCGTTTCACCGTGCCGGAAATATCCACCAAGCAGGAACTGCACCAGATAGCAAAGGAAGTCGGCCGACTGTACAACGAATCCTGGGAGGACCACGAGGAGTTCTGTCCGATGACCCAGGCTGAAATGAATCAGCTGATGGAGGAACTACTCCAAATCACCGACCCGTCTCTGATCAAGGTAATTCGCAAAGATGAAAAGCTGGTGGGATTCGTACTCGCCTTCCCCGATCTCTCAGGGGCCCTCAAACGGGCGAACGGAAAAATCAATCCCCTTATCCTGCGGAACCTTACCAAGGAAAAACATCGGACCAACAAATTTATAATCAACGGACTGGGCATTCTCCCCAAATACCGAAAAAACGGCGGAATAGCGATCCTGTTCAATGAAATCGCCAAATCCCTCAGGGAGCACAAAGTCCGCTCCGCCGAGATGACCCAAATAGCCGAAACCACCGACCTGATGGTCAGCAACATCGAAAAACTTGGCGCCCGTATCTACAAAACCCACCGGGTGTACCGCAAAAATCTTATTTAATGGTTAAAATCCTGTGGGATTTGAAGCACAGAGGCATG
>CAZDFY010000033.1:0-21849 GCA_964504785.1 uncultured Sediminispirochaeta sp.
GTAAGCATGGGGCTGCTGTTCTCCTGTGCTTCCTATAAATATCCCGACGATTTCGGATTTACCTCAAAAGAGGTTATGAGCGGGCATACCGACCAGGTGCTGGATATGGACCTCTCGCCGGACGGAAAGTACCTGGCTACTGCGAGCATGGATGATACCGTGCGTATCTGGGATGCCCACACCCTTGAAGAGCTGGGAGCACTGGAAGGGCATGCCGATGATGTGTATTCGGTCAGCTTTGGGCCCGGGGCGAGGCATGTGGTTACCGGTGCCCGGGACGGAGCAGTGCGTGTGTACGCTCTGCCCAGTGGTGAGCAGGTGCACTTGCTGAGAGGCCACGCCGAGGCGGTGTACAGTGTCTCCTACTCCCCCGATGGAAGGCAGATTTTATCCGGCGGTAAGGACACCACTGTGCGGGTGTGGGACGCCGAAAGCGGCGAGCTGTTGAAGGTTTTTCGCGGCCACGGGGATGAGATCAATACCGTGTTAATCGGGCCGGACAGCGAAATCGGCTATTCCAGCGCCCAGGACGGGACGCTGCGCTCCTGGTATTTGAAAGAGGATTTGGCCCCCGGCTTTATCGAGAAGGTGAACAAGTACAGTATTTTTAGCATAGCCCTCAGCCCGAAGAAAGGACAAATTGCCTTTACCGGATTGAATAGAATCTATGATGAAACCGCCACGCAGTGGCGAAAGATATACCCCCTGTATATCGCCGATTTTGACAGCAATGGTCTTGAGAATATTGAGCAGCGTCGCGGCCACGACCGGGTTGCCTGGGGCCTGTCCTGGGCGCCGGACGGCGGGAGTGTTGTTACCGGCGGCAGTGATGAACGGCTCTTTTTCTGGGACGCAGAGGACAAGTACCGCCGCGAAAAGGTGCTGCCTCGGTCCGGCAACATCTGGGACATCGAGTACAGTCCCGACGGCCGGCGGGTATTTGTGGCCACCAGTAAAAACGACATTATTGTGTATACAAAATAAACATACGAAATAAAATATGGGGCAGCCCTTAAAAACACATAAATTTTAATTTTTTTTCGAAAATTTTCTTCAATTTTGAAGCAGATGGGCCTTTTTTCTCCTCTATATTAATAGAACGGATTCCGGAACCGTGAACGTTATTATAGTAAGGAGAAAAGTATGAGTATGAACAGCCTGAATTCCATTATTGTGGAGGGAAATCTCACCCGTGATCCGGAGTATCGGTTAACGCCGCAGGGTAAGCCGGTATGTACTTTGTCGGTAGCTTCCAACCGCTACTATAAAAAGGATGAAGAAAACAAAAAGGAAACTTCATTTTTTAATGTAGAGACATGGGCAAAACTCGCAGACAACTGCAATCAGTACCTCAACAAGGGGCGGGGAGTGCGGGTTGTCGGGCGTTTGAAGCAGGACCGCTGGACCAGTCCGGAGGGGCAGAATCGGGAACGAATAAAAATTGTGGCGGAACACATAGATTTTAAGCCGCAGTTTAAAAAAGAACCTGTGGCCCCGGAGGAGGGGTCTGAACTGCCTGCGGTAAAAACAAAGGAAGATGACGATCAGGAGCTTCTTGAGGCTGTATAGAGAGTTTCATTAAGTGAGAGTATCTGCACAAAAAACCGGGCGATGAGAGAAAGGCATCGCCCGGCCTTTTTGACCAGCTTTTAATAATAGGCCTCATCCCCCGGCCCTCTTGACCGGTCTACTCGTAGGTCTCCCTGCAGGGGCAGCAAAGCTGATTTCACATAATTATGTTAGACAATCTCGGGTTCTTACAATACAATTTATAGCGTCTATGAAGCGCAAAAAGTTAACAAATAAAGAAATTGATCAACTGGTGGAAAAGATTCGCTCGCTTTACGATGACTACATGGTAAAGTTTATCCAGGGAAGGACTTCCCGGGACGGTTTTGAGCGGAGGTATCTGGACGCCCTCAAATCCAGAATCGACCTGCAGAGGTTTTTGCAGGTTGAATTGAAAATGGTTCAGCAGCTTATAGCCCGGGAAGAGCAGGAGCTTGATCGTACGGAGGCCGAATCCTATGCTCGGGATAAGGGGCGCAGCGGGGCTCAAAAAGAGGGGGAGGGCTCTGAGAACAAGGGGGACGGCGTTTCGGGCGGAGACCCGAGGGGTAAAGGTGATTTTGCCGACCGGGTAATCGAGCAAATGCAGCGGAAGGCGGAAAAATATCCCCCCGCGGGTTTGGATAACTCCGAAGTGTGGGAGGTTGATCACCTGTTCGGCGGGCTGCAGAAGTTTGAACGTGAGTTGTGGCCGCCGATAGACCGGGTGTACCGAAGGTTGTATCCTTCACGGTATGACGGGCCGCGCCTTACCCTTGAGAGCAAATTGCTTGAGTTGGCTGAGGCCCGTATGGGGGGTGTTCCCCAAATTCTCCATACCCTGCAGCTGCTTATGGGTCGGTTTCCCCGAAACTATCGGGAAATAGAGTGGGAGAAAAAACATACTATTCTGAAGGCCGCCTTTTTCCTTCATAATCTGAGGGGGGAGCTTGAAAAATTACGCCAGGAATCGTATCTTTCGGAGGAGGATCGAAGGGCGGTCCATAGTGCCCTCGAGTACGTGGATATGCTGATAGAGGATTTCCGCCTGAAAGATCTCAAAGAGAAATAGACTGTGTAAGGAGTGTATGAATGGCCGGCATTGATGTAACCGCGAATAATTTTGAGCAAGAGGTCCTGAAATCTGATGTACCTGTAATTGTTGATTTTTGGGCTGAGTGGTGTGTTCCCTGTAAAATGGTGCATCCTATTCTCGATCAGATTGCAGAAGAGTATGATGGTAAATTAAAGATTGCAAAAGTAAACGTAGACCAAGAGGGTGATATTGCAGGTCAGTACAATATTATCAGCATTCCTACCTTGCTTCTGTTTAAGAACGGGACAGTAGTGAACCAGCAGGTTGGTGCCGGTTCTCAGCAGACTATCGAAGGCTTTTTTAAGGACTACCTATAGTTTAAGGGGCATACTCACTAGTTGAGTTTTCAGAGCCGAAGCTGCTTTCACTGGTATCGGCAATGTACCAGTCCGAGGGGCAGTCGGTATCTTCCGCTCCTGGTCGGCGGCACATAGAGCGGGTGGCGGTCGAATTATCCGGATTCACCCCATCCTCAGGAGCGATAAGCCGCCCCACCGCCTTCCATCCTTCCTGCAGCCAAAGCTGATCGGCCCTGTCCCTGGTATCGCTGCTGCCGAAGCCGCGATAGTTTTCGTCGGATTCGGATGTACGGTTGCTGTATAAAAACCCGTCTAAGAGGACCCCATTGCTGTGACTGTAGAGCGTGATGACCCCGTTATTGCCGGAAAGACCGCTCCCCCCTTTGATCCAGAGGTCCCAGGCGCCCATCACCGAATCTTCCGCACGGCAGTCCTGTTGTGTAGCTGTTTCGTCAATCTCATCATCTGTTCCAACGGGTTTACAATGGACAACTATATAGTGCCCCGCCTCCACTTCGATCGGTGGGAGTATTTTGCTTTGGCGGATATAGTCGCGGGTTCCGTCTATTAGGCACAGTCCGGCGGTATTTCCATCCTCCAGTACAAGAAGTTCAATTTTGTCCGGGTGATTTCCCGATCCTTGGGTAGTGATTTCGTTTAGACGAATAGAGGGAATGTCGGGATTAAAACCGTAAAAGGCGGCCAACAGGGTATGGGTATTGGCCGCTTCATCGCGGACGGTGCATTCAACTGCATATTCGGTACCGGGCTCCATTTTGTCCTGAAAACAGAGGCAAAGCTCCTCTTCCTTGGTTTTTGCAACCGCAAGGGAGAGGTTCGGGGTGCAGCTGAAAGAGTTGGGGCAATATTCCACGGGCTCTGAAAATTCTATTGAAATGGCCCTGCTGTCAGTTACGGCAAGGTCGAGAAATACGGGCGGCCTCAGATCATCCTTGAATAATGCTCTTGAATCGGAGACCGGGGTACAGCCTGATGCCAACAGGGCCGATAAAATAGTTGTGAAAACAAGCGTATACACCGCTTTTGTGTTACACTTACTTTGTAGGTGTTTCATATTTTCCTCCTATATATAGAGAGGGGGAAACATGGCGCTGTGCTTCAAAATGAGACGGAAAAATTTTAAAAAGAGGGCTGAATATGGAGCAAAAACTGTTTGAAAAGTACGGTATGACGGTTGATGAGGGGAAGGTATTTTTCAAAGAAGGGGATGAGGGCCGGTACATGTTCATCATCCAGGAGGGGAGTGTTCGTATTACCAAGAATATCGAGGGGCGAGAGCACACCCTGGCAGTATTAGGAAAGGGTGATTTTTTTGGTGAAATGGCTATTGTGACCCAGGCGGCCCGTACCGCCACCGCAACTGCCGCCTCTCGGGTGAGGCTCCTGCAGTTTGATCGTGAAGGGTTCCACAGTATGATAGAGAAAAATGCCAAAATTGCCCTGAATGTAATAGACAAACTCTGCCGCCGCCTTCAGCAGGCTAACATGCAGATCCAGCACCTGGTAAGAAAGAATGAACGGGGCCTTATCGCATTGAACCTCCATTACGCCTTTACTGAAAAGGCGGGGGAACAAAGTTGTCTGGAGTACACCAAACTACTGCGTGAGCTTTCATTAAATATGGAATTTCCCCAGGAGAAGATCCAGAAATATATTGCCGAGCTTCGGGAGAAGGAGATTCTTAAACTGGACAACGATAAGCTGGAGCTCCTTGATGCCGGTCGCTTGGGTGATATTGCTGAAACCTTGATATAATAGTAAAGAATACGTTATATTCAGAAAACAATTAAAAAGGAAACGATTTATGTGTGGAATAGTAGGATATTGCGGCCCGAAACCTGCGGCGGATGTGCTGTTGGAGGGCTTAAAGCGCCTGGAATACCGCGGATACGATTCGGCGGGAGTGTGTATTGGAGATGAAGAAAGTTTTGAGATTTTCAAGTGTAAGGGAAAAATCCGGAATCTTCGTGAAATAGTGCCGGAGGACCTTGGCGGTGTTTACGGTATCGGTCATACCCGCTGGGCGACCCACGGGGGGGTAACCGATGTAAATGCCCACCCTCACAGCGATGATAAGGGCGATGTGGTGGTAGTGCACAACGGGATTATCGAGAACTACCAGGCATTGAAGAACAAGCTTATCTCCGACGGCCATACCTTTCAATCCGAAACCGATACCGAGGTCATCGCCCAGCTGATCGCAGTGATGTACAAGGGCGACCTGGAGCAGGCGGTCCGTGAGGCTGTGTATTTGCTGAAGGGGACCTATGGCATGGCGATTATGCACCGGAATGAGCCGGGAAAGGTAGTCGGTGCGCGAAACGGTTCACCCCTGGTAATCGGCGTTGGGGAAGGGGAGATGTTTATTGCCTCCGATGTAATGGCGATGATGGCCCATACGAAAAGTGCGATTTATCTGGAAGATGGGGAGCTTGTCAGCCTGACGAAGGATTCCTACAAGATGTTCGATATCAACGATCGTCATGTTGAAAAGGAAGTGGAAAACATCACCTGGGAGCTGGAACAGCTGGAGAAGGACGGGTACACCACCTTCATGGAGAAAGAGATCCACGAGCAAAGCCAGTCTATTCAGCGGGCCCTGCAGGGACGCTTGGATTTTGACGGTGCTACCGGCCACCTCGGAGGTTTGAACTTAAGCGCCAAGGAGCTGTTGAATATCGAGCGGGTAGAAATAGTAGCGGCCGGCACAAGCTATTACGCCGGTATGGTGGGGGCGTATCTGCTGGAACGGATGGCCCGTATCCCCGCCCACGCCGAGCTTTCCTCGGAAGTTCGGTATAAAAACCCGATAGTGCAGCCAAGCACCCTCTATTTTGTGGTCTCCCAGTCCGGTGAAACCGCCGACACCCTGTATGCCATGCGGGAGCTGCAGCGAAAGGGTGCTACGGTCCTTGGGGTGTGTAATGTTGTCGGTTCGACTATTGCACGGGAATCCGACGGCGGTGTGTATATCCACTCCGGTCCGGAGATAGCAGTTGCATCTACCAAGGCCTTTACCAGTCAAATATCCGTGTTTTACCTTTTCACTCTGCTCATGGCCCGCATGCGGCATTACTCTTTTGAAGAGGGGTATACCTTTATTTCCGAGCTCAACCGGATCCCTGCTTTGGTAGAACAGACCCTAAAGCGGGCGGATAAAGTGCGAGAGGTTGCCCGGCGCTTTGCTCATCACGAGAATTTTCTCTTTCTTGGTCGCGGCTTACTGTATCCGGTAGCCCTTGAGGGGGCCTTAAAACTGAAAGAGATCAGTTATATCCATGCAGAGGGATATAGTGCAGCCGAGATAAAGCACGGGCCGATTGCGCTCATCAATGAGAAGACCCCAAGTGTGTTCCTGGTCCCCGAAGGTGGACTGCGTGAGAAGGTAATCAACAGTATCAAAGAGGTACAGGCCCGGGAGGGTAAAGTGATCGCGGTGGCTGTTGAAGGGGATGATGAAATTAATGAAATTGCCGATGAGGTTATGTGGGTGCCCAAGACCCACGAGCTGCTCTCGCCCTTTCTGATGGTTTTACCCCTCCAGCTGTTTGCCTTCGAGGTTGCCCTGGAGCTCAAGCGTGATGTTGATCAGCCGCGAAACCTCGCAAAAAGTGTTACGGTGGAGTAGATGCTCCGGCTAAAGGGCCCGGAAAGGCTGCCGTGGGCAGTGGTGCTGGCGGCGGTAATACTGCTGGCCATTCCTGCTTTTACTGCCGCCCAGCAGAATTCTCCGCAGGACGACCAGCAACAAAGGGATGATACCCGGTCTCAGGATGTGGCGATACTCACTGACGGGCCGGAGGCGGACCGGGGCATTCCCTTTCTGTCTTCAAATGTGATTCCCCACTACAGGGCACGCTATGAGTACTTCGATGCAGCAATAAAGGTCTACTATACGGAAAAAGAGATTGTCCGCTTTTCTAAATGGGAGGAAGTACGCTGCGGCACTTATGTGCTTTACCGGGTCACTCCATCAAACTCTACCACCGAAGCACGGGTCCCCGTGTATTTTTATCAGAGGGGGGAGTACGCCCTCTTTGTTCAGATATCCTCGGAGTATTTATGCACATTTCTACCGCGTTTTATGAGCAAGTTTATCTATTTTAGAAGTGTACAGGACCTTCCGACGGACCGCCCCCCCTTCCCGGCAATAGTGGACTGAGCTTTCGACTGACAGGGCGACGGTGGACCCATCGAAAACAGCCACAAAGCGCCGCAAACCGCTGCCCTGTCGGCAAAATGCCCCGGTAGGCAAAATGCCGGCGATATTTTTACTACCTTTTTTTCCAATAGACCTTGCGGGCGGCCCTCTGGATTGCATGGGTGCCCCTGCCGTGGCGAACGGCTTTTACAACCCCGTCGTTATCGGTGGGCAGGGTGCCCCCCAAAATAGTAATCGGCAGGTGAGCAAATGCCTCCGGCACCATAGGGGTCGTAGGACCGAGGAGTACACAGGGAGTTCCCTGAGGTACGTGGGCCAGCACTTCCTCGGTGGAACCGTGGATCAGGCTGGTGGAGGTAAGAATGACCGCGTCGCTGTTCTTTTCCAGGTTTCGGTAAAAATCCTCCTTGGATCCAATCTGCTTCCCCAGGTCAAAGGCGTTCACTGAGGCACCTCGGGCCTCGATTTTCGCTACCACCGGGCCGAAATAGCCGATCATAGAGACGCGGCTGCCGTCGGTAATACTCAAGTCGTTCAACAAAGAATCCCGGTCCTCTTCAAAGCGGGAAGCACGACCGTAATTCAGAGCATTTACCGCGGCAATCGCCACCGAGCGTTCCAAAAGGTCTTCAGAAAAAAGCTTTTTCAGTAATAAAAGGGCGGGTTTTCCTTCAAAGTCCTCGGGGTCCTGAAAAAGCGTACAGGAGCCCTTAGGCTGCAGCCAGCTATAGGCCACCCCTGAATCTCCATTATCCAGCACAACCACGGTGTAGCCCAGACCGATACAGAGATGGGAGACGCGCCGGTTTTGGGCCTGTGGTTCAAGTATATCAAATAAGCGTGTGTAAATTTCCATAACGTCCCAGGGTAGCGCCGGGCCGCCGCTCTGTCAACAGCCCCAACAACACCAACAGCCCCAACACCAACAGCCACAAGCAAAGACGTTGACATGACATCAACAAGTCAGCCTCGAGCCAAGACGTTGACAATCGACAGGGGCGGCGGTAAGCTTCCTGCAGTGAATAATGCGGAGGAAGAAATGGCGAAATTGTGGCAAAAAGACTATCAGCTCAACGCACTTGTTGAAAAGTTTACCGTAGGCGAGGATTGGAAACTGGACCGGCAATTGCTGACCGCAGATGCACTGGCAAGTATTGCCCATGCGCGGATGCTGCAGTCGATAGATATTCTCACCGAAGATGAGCTTTCACAGCTCCAACAGGGGCTGCGCGATATTATCGGCCGGGTTCAGCGCGGGGAGTTTGAGGTCCGTCCCCAGGATGAAGACGGGCATACCGCCATCGAGAATGCCCTGGTAGAATCCTTGGGGGAGGCGGGCAAGAAAATCCACACCGGCAGAAGCCGTAACGACCAGGTGCTCACCGCCCTGCGGGTCTGGACCCGGGATGCCGCCGGCCGCCTGCTGGAGGCATCCTTCGAAACGGCGGAGGCCTTTCTCGATCTGGCCCGGGCCCACCGCGATGTACCCCTTCCCGGGCGTACCCACATGCAGATAGCCATGCCCGCCTCCGTCGGCCTGTGGGCAGGCAGTTTCGCCGAGGAGCTGTTGGACGGGGCACGTCATCTGCAGCAGGTGGCAGGGCATATTGATCAGTCCCCCCTCGGCTCGGCGGCCAGCTACGGGGTGCCCCTGCCCCTGGACCGCGGGATGACCTCCGACCTCTTGGGGTTTAGAAAACTGCAGCACAACGTGCTGTACGCCAACAACACCCGCGGAAAGTTTGAATCAATGCTGCTGGACGCCGCCGAGCAGCTGATGCTGAGCCTGAGCAAGGCCGCCCAGGACCTGATTCTGTTTTCGATGCCCGAGTTCGGCTATTTCACCCTACCCAAGGAGCTCTGCTCGGGCTCCAGCATTATGCCCCAGAAGCGCAACCCCGACATGCTGGAGCTGATCCGCGGAAAGTCCGCCACCCTGTCGGGATATGCCCAGCAGATTAAACAGGTAATCCGCTCGCTGCCCAGCGGGTACAACCGAGATTTTCAGGAAACCAAGGAACCCTTTCTGCGCGGCATGGCCCTGACTTACCGCTCCCTCAAGGTGATGAGCCTTACGGTGGGGGCACTTCAGGTACACCCGGATGTGCTTGAGGCGGCCATGCCCCCGGAGATTTATGCCACCGACGCGGCCCTTGAAAAGGTGCAGGCCGGCATGAGTTTTCGTGATGCCTACCTGGAAGTTGGTACCCATCTTGAGGAGCTGCAGGGCCGTAAGGGTGCGGACAGCCTGGCCCTGCGCAGCTCTGAAGGGGCCCCGGGCAATCTGGGGCTCGATCAGGTGGGCCGGGAAATAGCCGCTGCCCAGTCAGCCCTTGGGCAGCAAAGAGAGGCCAACCGCCAAAGGATGGAGGAACTTGCAGGTGGCCCTGTGGAGATAGCCCCCCTCTAGGGTGATGCTATTTGTTTGTTTTCCCGGTATCTTTTATTAGAATTTACGTGTATCATAAGACTAGAAAGGAGGCGGTACAATGAACGACACCCAGGTCATTGACATCCTGAAGAAGGCAATTATTCTGGAACAGCAGGGACAGAGTTTCTACACCCAGGTTGCCGGCTATACCGGCAGCGAAGCGGTAAAAAACATCTTTACCATTATGGCGGAGGAAGAGAAGAAGCACGAGCAGATACTCACCGAACAAGCGGCGCAGTATCAGAACAGCGGCTCCTTCGATTTCAAGGGCGGCCTCGGAGATCCTGAAGAATTTTCCCGTGAGGTGCTTTCCAAACAGATAAGCGAGCAGATCAGTGCTGCCGGCTACGAAGCGGCTTCAATTTCGGCGGCTATGGCCATGGAACAGAAGGCGGTAGACCTTTATTCGAAGCAGGCTGAGCTTGTTGAAGATGAGGCGGCTAAAAAATTGTATAAGGAGCTTGCCGCCTGGGAGAAAACTCATCTGGCCTTTCTCAATGAAATCTATGATGATTTACTGGAATCCTCATGGTACGATTCCAGCTTCTGGCCCTTCTAATAAGTACACTTTAAGATGTGAATGGTGCACTCAAGTAAAAGCATAAAAACTAAATTCATTTTATCGATCAGTGCTACGGTGGTGTTCTTCCTGCTGGTGCTGCTCTTCATGAGTTACAGCCTGCTGAAGGACTCCGCAGAGAACAGCGCCCGGGAACTCTCCCGGACAATCCTTACAGAGACGGACAAGCAAATCGACTCCTTTTTTACCGAAATTGAACATCTGACCCGCTCTATGACCGGTTTTCCCGCCTTTTACGAGGTACGGGTGGGGGAGATGCGCACCATCATTCTCTCCACTGTACGGGCCCGCAGTGAGTATTTGCGGGCAATTTATCTTGGCACCGCCGAGGGCGAGATGCACGAATGGGGAATCGGAGAGGGATTTGTAGATCATGCGCCGGTATTCGAACCCGGGTATGATCCCCGCGAGCGCCCATGGTACCGTGAGGCTGTGGAAAAAGAGGGCTTCACCATTACTAAGCCGTATATATATGCCAGTGTTCCCGCCCTCGGAATTACCAGTGTACAGCCCCTGTATCATCCCGACGGTGAGTTTGTAGGGGTCCTCGGGCTTGATATTATGCTCGACGACTTGAAGCGAATGATAGCCCAGCTAAAAATGCAGAAGGGGGGACGGGTTATTCTGCTGAATCAGGAGAACAAGGCAATAGTGAATCAGTTTTCCTCAAGCAGCGGCAGAGACACCCCCGAGGCTTCAGATGCACTGCGCCTCGAAGAGTTCGACATGTTTGATGTGGAAGAACTATCCGGGGAGAAAAACTCCCATTTTATTACCAGCTTTGACGACGGCAGCCGCTACTATATAACTGCAACACAGAACAGCATGACCGGCTGGAAGCTTATTGTCGCCCTGCCCTACGAGGCGGTTATGGCCCAGGCCACCGACAGTATCCGCCTGATTGTCTCCCTCGATATTCTCCTGATGATGCTCCTGTCGGTGGTAATCGGTTTTCTCAGTAATATCATCATCATCCATCCCCTCAAAGCAACAGTCGAGGTTATGCGCCGACTCGAGCAGGGTGAAACTGAAGCAAGGGTGCCGGTTACCCGGAATGATGAGTTCGGCACCCTGGCCCACCAGTTTAACCGCTTGATAAACATTGTGAGCGACTATCGGAAAAGCTTGGAGGACAAGGTGGAGCAGAGGACCCGGGAAATCACTGCGCTTCAGCAGGAGAATGTGCGGCTGCGCATCATCGAAGAGAAAGAGCGGATCTACGGCTACCTCCACGACTCCCTCGGAGCCCGTCTGACCAATATTTTTATTTCCAATAATGTTGCCCGTTCGGCGGTAGAGAAGGACCCCCAGGTGCTCAAAGAAATGCTGGAGCAGATCGAGCGCAACACCCAGCAGGCCATCGGAGATCTTAAAGAGATTTTATTCAGCTCCCAGGATGAAACCCGAAAGATCATAGACTTTCCCAAGCTGATCAAGCATCACATAAAAGAGCGCCTGAGCCTCAAGGATATAGATTTTGCCTATTCGATTTCAAATCCCGAAGAGCTGAACGATCTGGACCGGGAAGCCCGGTTTGAGATAGAAAAAATACTGCAGGAGCTGGTCAGCAACACCCTGAAACACTCCCGGGCAACGGAGGCCTCTCTTTCACTGGATGCCGCTGAGGGGACTGTTTCTATTCAGTACAGTGATAACGGGATAGGTTTTGAAAGGGATATGCTCGACGGTGCGGGCTTCGGATTGAACAATATGGAGTATCGGCTGGCACATCTTGGAGGCAGTTTTCATCTGGAAACCGGACCCGGACAGGGCGTTGATATACGAATCGAGTTGCCTATGGAGATGAAGGAGCATAGCAGTATATGATCCGACTGATGATATGCGAAGATGTAAAGGATGTCCGGGAAGGATTCCGCTATCTGTTGAACATGGAAGAGGGCATGAAAGTTGTTGATGCCTATGAATCCGCCGAGCAGATGCTGAAAGGGATGAAGCACCTAGGGGCCCCGGATATTATTTTGATGGACATCGAGCTGCCGGGGATGTCGGGGATAGAAGCAACCACGGAGGTCAAGCGGCTCTACCCTGAGGTTGCCGTTTTGATTCTTACTATCTTTGAAGAGGAGGAGAAAATCCTCAATGCGGTCCAGGCGGGGGCCACCGGGTACATATTGAAAAACTCAAAACCCGGCGAGCTGGTAGCACAGATTCGTGCGCTCCACTGCGGCGGCTCCCCGATTAGCCCGAACGTTGCCCGGGTGCTGCTGCAGGAGTTTCAGCGGGACCACAGCAATAAAAACCATGATGATTACAACCTCACCCCCCGGGAACGGGAGGTAGTAAAGGCAATCGTTGAGGGTTTTACCTATCGTGAAATAGCGGACCATTACTGTATTGCCGGTTCCACGGTGAAAAAGCATATTCTTCATATTTATAAAAAGTTAAATGTCCGTTCTAAGGTAGAGTTTATGAAAAAAGTGATGGACACCGACCTGATTTAGAGCACCCCGCTCCTTTTATACCCCAAATGGTGTATATATCTCCGCATTGGTACGTATTTTTACAAGAAATATACTGAATATGGCGCATTTACGGTGCTCGATTTCCGTAGTCTAATAGTACTATCAAGATTTATGCCATATTTACATAGGAGGAAAAACCTTATGAGTGCAGAAGGAAAAAAGGGGACCTTCGATTGGTACTTTAAATCAAACCTTTTGATCAGAATTTTGATCGGCTTGATTTTAGGTGCTATTGTTGGTCTTATCGCAGGAGAATCGATCATGTGGGTCGCTCCTTTCGGAGACATTTTTGTTCGCCTGCTGAAGATGATCGTAATGCCGGTTATCTTCACAACACTGGTTGTTGGTGCTGCCAGCATCAGTCCCGCGGAGTTGGGAAAAGTCGGTATTAAAATCGTACTTTTCTACTTGCTTACTTCCGCCCTGGCAATTGCTGTTGGTCTAATCATGGCCAATATCTTCAAACCGGGCATGGGACTGGAATTGACCGGAGCTTCTGGTGCCGCAGGGAAGAGTGTTGAGGCTCCGGCCTTGAAAGACACCCTCACCAACATCATACCAAAGAACCCCTTCCAGGCGATTGTGAGCGGTGATGTGCTGCCGACTATCTTTTTTGCAATTGTTTTCGGTATCAGCCTGAGTTATCTCAAGATAAGCGGCGATGAGCGAATTAAAGCAGCCGGCGATGTGCTGTATAAGATTTTCGACGGCGCCGCCGAGGTTATGTTTATCGTTGTTCGCGGCGTACTACAGTATGCCCCCATCGGTGTGTTTGCATTGCTGGCCATCGTATTTGCACAGCAGGGAGCAGCTGCGGCTGGACCCCTCGGTGTTGTTACTCTGGGCGTGTACCTTGGTCTTGTTGTACACATTTTACTGGTATACGGAGGTCTGTTGGCCCTCAACAAGCTGAGCATCTGGAAGTTCCTGTCTAAAGGAAAAGAGGCCATCGTGACCGCCTTTGTGACCCGCAGCAGCAGCGGTACCCTTCCGGTTACCATGCGCTGCGCCCGGGAGAACTTGGGCGTTTCCAAAAACGTGTACTCCTTTACTCTGCCCCTCGGCGCAACCATCAATATGGATGGTACCGCCATCTATCAGGCAGTATGTGCGATGTTCATTGGTTTTGCTATCGGACTGCCCTTGGATTTTGCCCAGCAGATTACCATTGTCATTACAGCAGTTCTGGCATCCATCGGAACCGCCGGTGTACCCGGAGCAGGTGCAATTATGCTGATGATGGTTCTTCAGTCAATCGGACTGCCCGTTGAAGAAGGCTCGGCTGTCGCCGCTGCCTATGCGATGATTCTCGGAATCGACGCCATCCTCGACATGGGCCGAACGGCAATCAACGTAACCGGTGATATGACCGGTACCACCCTGGTAGCTAAGAGTGAGAACGAGCTCGATATGACTAAGTGGGACTGAGGAATATCAATAGAAACAATCAAGCCTAACAGGCTTGGGTAGTAAAAGGGGCAGCTGGAAGTATACCTGAAGTATCTTCGGCTGCCCCGCAATTTTACTAATTAGTGATTTTTGGTGACCCGTTTTTCCATTCACCTCGGGCACACACGCCGGTAAATCCTGCATGTGTGCCCTCTTTTTATTAACCCTCTTTTAATATCATTGGGCTGCGGCGGTGATGATTTGATCAACCTCTTCGCCGGTAATCTCTTCCTTATCGATGAGCGCATGGGCCAAATTGTCCAGGGCCTTGCGTTTCTCCTTCAATATGGAAGTTGCCTTCTGAAAACTGCGATCGAGTATCGATTTTATCTCGTCGTCTACTTTTCGTGCAGTTTCTTCGCTGTATTGCTTTCCCCGGGTCAGTTCTTCCCCGAGGAACACATTGCTCTTCTCATCCGCCAAGTGGGTATTGCCCAGTACCTTGCTCATTCCCCAGGCGGTGATCATTCGCCGGGCAAGTTTTGAGGCCTGGTCAAGATCATTTTCAGCGCCGGTGGTGGAAGTGTTGTAGACTACATCCTCGGCGACCCTCCCTCCAAGTAATACGGTCAGGCGGTCTTCCAGCTGCTCCTTCTTATAGATGTATCGTTCTTCATCGGGCAGCTGCTGGGTTACCCCCATAGCCTTTCCGCGGGGAATGATCGTCACCTTGTGAATAGGATCGGAGTTCGGCAGCTGATGGGCTATCAATGTGTGTCCTGCTTCATGATAGGCGATCATCTCTTTCTCTTCTTCGGACAGGGTAAGGCCGGTCCGTTTTAGTCCCATCAGGACGGTGTCCCGGGCATCCTCAATATCAACCTCTTCAATAGAATCCTTCTTGCCCCGGGCCGCTATCTGCGCGGCGACGTTGAGCAGGTTTTCCAGGTCCGCGCCGCTGAAACCGGGGGTCCCCCGGGCAACTCTGGTGAGGTTCACCGCTTCATGCATAGGTTTTTTCTTTGCGTGAAGCTGGAGGATGAACTCGCGGTCCTTCAGGGAGGGTAGGTCTATGCCGATTTCCCTGTCGAACCTGCCGGGACGCTTAAGCGCCGGGTCAAGAATGTCGGGCCGGTTTGTGGCCGCGATAATGATGGTACTCTCATTCGGCTCGAAGCCGTCCATTTCCGACAGAAGCTGGTTTAGGGTTTGCTCGCGTTCGTCGTGCCCTCCGCCGAGCCCGGCCCCGCGGTGGCGGCCGATTGAATCAAGTTCGTCAATAAATATGATGCTTGGGGCCGATTTTTTCGCGTCGTTAAACATGTTTCTTACGCGAGCGGCACCTACACCTACAAACATCTCCATAAAGTCCGAACCGCTGGTGCTGTAAAAGGGCACCTCCGCCTCGCCGGCAACTGCCCGGGCTATAAGGGTTTTACCTGTACCAGGAGGGCCAACTAAAAGAATCCCCCGGCTCGGTCTGGCGCCGAGTTTTTTGTATCTATCGGGATTTTTGAGATAATCGACGATATCCTGGATCTCTTCTTTCGCTGATTCAAGACCGGCTACATCTTCGAAGCTCATTTTTACCTTGGTTTTATCGTATAGTTTCGCCTTGTTCTCCCCGACGGAAAACATATTCTGTCCCCGGGAGCGCATACTGCGCCACATAATGACGCCTATCCATACAAACAGCAGCAGCGGCAGTATGTTTGCAAAGATTTCCCAGAATCCCTGCTGATTGGCCGAGTTGGTAATGAGGGTGACATTGTTTTGTTCCAGAAGACTGAGGAGTTCATCATCACCGGTTGCCGGCAGATAGGTGATAAACTGCACTAAACTTGTTCCACCGACATTTGTCTGGCTATTCAAGGTACCCTCGATAGTATCTCGGGTCATTTCAACTTTTGCTACATTTCCCGACTGTACCAGGTCCTTAAATTGAGTATAACTAATCACATTTGATTTCTGCTGCATCATGAGAATATTAAAAAACGGGAGTAAAAGCAGCAGGATCACAATAACCCATGTAAAACGGCTAAAATTGAACCCGCCCTGGGGGAATTTCCACCCCTGGTTAGGTTTCTCCGGATTATTGTTATCCTGATCGTTGCGGTTTTTTTCGTCCATGCAAAATACCTCCACAGGAAAAATACTACTAAAAGACCACCTGTATCAAATTTTCTGTATCGTTTTTTTTAGTTGTATCGATACTCGTTGCCCCCTGTTGTCCCGAATGAGGTCTGTACTCAGCATTTTTGGGGGAACAGCTACATAATTGATATAGGCGATTTGATTATTATTGTATAGAGGCTTTCAGGAAAGTTCAACGCTTTCATGCAATGGGCTGGGCACCACCAGTACAGCGGTGGGCTGGGGGCAGTCCTGCCGGCGGCAGCCTGTGCGCCCCCGGCAATCTAACGCCCCCGGCAACCTGTCGTCGCCAGTACCCTGTTGTCGCCGGCGGCCTGTGTGCCTCCGGCAAGGGGCTTTAAAAAGCGTACGAGCCGTTTACTCCAATCGAAATACCCCGCAGCCTGGATATAAAGGTCTTCTTAAATTTTTCGTCACCCTCTGTTAAACCTGAGTCCTGTGCTTCATAGTAGTTGTCGCTGGTAAGGGTGGTTTCGGCACGGAGGTCCGTGAAAATGGTGTCGATGCTTATACTGAGGGCGTCCATGGTAACACCTATAGCGCCGCCAAGCTGGTACCCGTAGCCGAAGGAAATATCCGTTTCGAGTTTCTTTAAGATGTAGTACTGCACATCTTGGTCCACCCCGCCGTAGTAGCGGCCGACTGCCCCGTCGAAGGTCTGGGGTGCTACGATCCACGCCCCAGCTACTCCGCCGAGTGCCTCTACAAAAACAGGACCGAGGGGGATATGGGCTTTTAACCGAAGAAAGGGAATAAAGGTATCTGCGGTATACCAAATAGTATCATCAATGCGCTCTAGAGTATCATCATCTCCCGTTTCATCGTAGGGCATAAATCCGGAGGCCTTAATGTAGGTAAAGCCGACAGGTATCGATATAAAGTTGCCCAGGCCGAGGCTGGTTGAGAGGCCCGCCTCTTTAGAGACACTGCCGCTTCCTTCCAGAAGAGATTCCGGAAAAAAGAAAGACAAGCCCCCTCCGGCGGATTGGGCAAAACTAAGAGAGGCCGTCAGAAATAAAATCCCTACTATCATACTTGTTTTACGCATAGCACAGCTCCTTTCATATCTTATTTCTTGTAGAATAATCGGGAATGGAAAAAAAAGAAAGCAATTTTACTACATTTTCACTTATTCCGCTATTGTTTCGCTTTGATTGCCTCTGCTAATTTTACACCGGCTGAATAGGCCCTCTCTAATGCTCGGGTGTCTTTTTTTACCGACCCCACTGCGTAATGGCGTGTAATTGCAAGCTCTTCAATTAGATCGTATCCCATTGCTTTAAAGGCATCGCTCATCGCCGGGAGGGTTACTCCTAATTCGGATTCCTCCTTTTGCTCGCATACCCCCACCGTGAGCAGGGCCCTGTAGGTAGAGGCAAGACGGCAGGAGTACGGCCCGGGACGGGGATTGGTGAAATTAAAATAGGGGTAGAAGCGGTCGATAAAGGCCTTCATATAAGGAGTAATGTTGTAGTTATAGGTGGGTGAGGCGGTCACCAGCCCCGCACTCTCCTCTATTTTAGGGTACAACAAGTGCATGCCGTCGTAAAACCGGGTACAGGTTTTATCCTTTCGGCATTGTTCACAGCCTATGCACGGGTGAATAGTATAATCCCGGAGATGAACAACCTCCGCCCCTACCGACTGTGATGCAATTCCCTCGGCAATAGATTGTAGAAGAGTATCCGTGTTTCCCCCTGGACGGGGGCTGGCGCTTACAAGTAATGTGTTCATAGGTCCTCCTTACTCATTCTATTATACACTGTTTCTCTCATGGAAAACCCCCTCCTCGTATCCCTGAATTCGCGGATTTTCCCGGGCAAGCTCCAGCCGTTTTTCACAAAGCGCCGCGTATTCAGGCTCCTGTTCAATACCGCAATAATGCCTGCCGAGTTTTTTGGCCACTACGGAGCTTGTGCCGGAGCCTAGAAAGGGATCAAAGACCGTATCCCCCTCCTTTGAACTGGCCAAAATAATCTTTGCCAACAGTTTTTCCGGCTTTTGGGTGGGATGATCGGTATTTTCGGGCATCGACCAATAGGGAACGGTAATATCGGTCCAGAGATTGGAGGGGTGGGTAAGCCTGTAGCTGCCCGAGCTTGTTGAATACCAATCCTTGGGTTTACCCTTGGAATCTCGGTAGGGGGCAATAACTCGGCGCTTTAATTTAACCGCGTCTACGTTGAAATAATATTTATCCGAAACGGTGGCAAACCAGATATCCTCGGAACTATTTTTCCAGTTGTACTTCGCCCCGCGCCCCTTTTCCCTCTCCCAGGTAATGCGGTTGCGAATTGTAAATCGCCGGCCCAGCACCTCCGCTACCTCGGCGGTACTCCTCCAGTCGGTACAGACATACACAGAGGCAGTCGGCTTGAGAAGGGGAAGAAGCCTGTCGAACCAATGCTCCAGGAGCTGCTTATATTCCGCGGCGCTTTTTTTGGTAAATCGATTCGAATTGTACCTTTTATACAAATTATAAGGCGGATCTACAAAGAGCAGGTCCACAAATGAAGCCGGGAGATACTCAATTACGGTGGAAAAGTCGCCTAGAATAGTAGTATCGGTGATTTTTTCGTCGGTGATAGATGCATCGGCGCCGGCATTGGAAAGCGCAGCCTCCGTTACACAGCGCTTTACTAGACGATCTTTTTCCTGAGGCTCGATGGTGAGTGTTCGGTTTCGCGGGGCACGGGAAGGGCCTTGTTCGTTCAACGGGTTCATCGGGCAATTGTAACCGAAAAAGAGGAGTATTTGAAGGTGTTATTTTAGAACGTTTGGAACGTCAGTTATTGCAAAAACAGGTAATGTATATTATTACTAATAATAGTATGGCCGGAGCAAAGTCGCAGCTTTCAAATCTTATTCTCAACATTATTGAAGGTGTGTCGGAGGGAATTCTCATTCAGAATGAGACCGGGGAGATTCTTTTTTTTAACGATAAACTCCTCGATCTTACCGGCTGGAACTCCTACAATGTGCTGTTTAACCAGGATGAGATTAAACACGTCCTCAAAATAGATGATGAGGAGATTAACGATGCCCTCGGCCATGTGATTGAAGTGAGTCCGGAGTATCAGCCCCTCGAAGTATCCCGGAGCTTTGTGGAATCTCCAAATGGTAATTACTATTTAGTGAGCCTTAAGCCCACAACCCAGCAGACAAACTTTGAATCTTACCGCCTTCACTACGAGCAGCTCTTTAACAACGTTGGCGATCCCATGTTTACCGCGGACCTTTACGGGAGTATTCAGACGGCGAACCCCGCCTTCTCCGCCGTATTCGGCTACGAAGACCAGGAGGAGAAACTGCCCAACCTGAAAAGAATGTATGTATATCAAGATGAGCTTGATGATAAAATCATGCAACTGGTGAATAACGGACGGGTGTTTAATATTGAAACTCATCTCTATACCAAGGAGCATCAGATAAAGCGCGTCCTTGACACCTCCTGGGTAATTCGGAACATCCATGGAATTGTAAAGGGGTATGCCACCCAGTTCAAAGACATTACCTACTTGAGAAACATTGAATCCCGGCTCAAAATTTCCGAACGAAACTTTACAATTCTTTTCGACACTATTATCTCTTCAGTTATTGTCCTGGACGATAACGGCAGAATTCTCAATTTGAACTCTGCGGCGGAAAAAGTGTATCGCGATAAATGGGAACACATGGTCGGCGAGCACTATGACAGTCTGTTGCGGGCGTCGAAGGAGAGTGAGTCCTTTGCAAAACTGAAAAGGCTTATCCAGGAAAATGAGGGAAAGTTTGTAAAGAGCGAGGTCGAGAGGATCCGTCGTGACGGAGAACAAATATATACCTATGCCGCATATACGGAAATTAAAAACAGCAGCGGAGATGTGATTGCCTACTCACTCACAGAAAAAGATTTAACCGAGCGGATCCATCTGGAGAATAAACTGCGGGACTCTTTTGATCAAATAAAAGAGACACAATCGGCGGCAATAATAGGGTTTGCGAAACTCACGGAGTATAGGGACAAGGATACAGGCCGGCATTTGGAGCGTATGCGGGAGTTCACCAGAATAATGGCCGCTACCTTGCGCAATAAGCCTGAGTATAAAGATTACATTACCGATGAATATTTGGAAGATCTGACTCTCTCCTCTATACTTCATGATGTGGGGAAAGTCGGCATAGAGGACCAGCTTTTATTAAAGCCCGGAAAGCTTACCGAATCAGAGTTTTCACTGATTAAGCGGCACGTTCTTCTGGGAGGGGAAGCCCTCGATGTGGTCGACAACAAGCTGAAGAAGAAGTCCTTTCTTACAATGGGCAAGGAGATTGCCCGTTATCATCATGAAAGGTGGGATGGAAAGGGCTATCCGGAGGGCTTGAAGGGGCGGGAAATACCGCTTTCGGCCAGAATTGTTGCAATTGCCGATGTGTACGATGCTTTGACCAGCAAACGACCCTATAAAGAGGCCTATTCCCATCAAAAAGCGGTGGATATCATAGCCTCTGAGAGGGGAAAACAGTTTGATCCTGAAATAGTCGATGTGTTCCTTGAAAATAATGAAGTGTTTGAGCGGGTACGCAAATTCATAGATTTTGAAGAAAACCCGGAGACAATCGGGGAACTAATAGATTCAGTTGATGAGTAAAAAGGGGAAATATGTATAAAAAAATTGTAAGTGTAGTATTACTTGTCTGTGTACTTGGGCTATCTGCAGCGGCGGCCCGGCCGATCGTTATTAAACTCGGAAGCGCTGCCCCTGATAATAGTATCTGGGCGGATTCTCTGAAGAAAATGGCCAATGAGTGGAGCGAAATCTCCAATGGTCAGGTCGAAGTAAAAATCTATTTCGCCGGCTTCAAAGATGAGGCGGACTTAATAAGAAAAATGAAATTTAACCAGCTTCAGGCGGGAATAGTAACCGGTTTCGGACTTCAGGTGCTTTATCCGAATGTACTGGCTCTCAGTGTTCCCTTTCTTATACAGAGTCAGGACGAGTTTGACTATGTGCTGGATGAGATCGGTCCTGTAATGGCCGAACAAATTGAAAAAAGCGGCTTTAAGTTGCTGTCATGGGCAAAAGCCGGATGGGTATACTTCTATTCAAAAAAGCCGATTACCTATCCCTCTGACCTTCGCAGAATGAAGATTGCCTCCACCGGTAATGAAGGGGGCAATTTGATGAATGCCCTGAAGGATTTAGGTTTTCACCCTGTAAGTGTGTCTGCGGGAGAAGTACTCCCGTCTCTGGCTAGCGGTATGGTGGAGGCGGTGTATGCAACACCCCTTGCTGTGGGGGCGATGCAGTGGTTTGGTGTTGCAAATAATATGGCCGATATGAAGGTAGCTCCCTTTTTAGGGGGAATCATTATCTCCGACCGCGTCTGGCAACGTATTCCTGAGGATATCAGGCCGGAGCTCCTTGAGTCGGTAAATAAGATTGGGAACACACTTGACCGGCAGATAGGTGAGCTTGAAGATGAAGTAGTTGAACAGATGAAGTCCCACGGTCTTAAAGTGAATCATGTTCCTGAAGATGCGGTGGAGGAGTGGAAAGAGCTGTTTGAAAAGGGAAGAAAACAATCCGGCGATGCCCTTTACTCTGAAGGTTTTATGCGTCGAATAGAAAGGCTCATACAAGAATATCGACGCCGCTGAACAATCGCCCAAAATAGGTTTGCAAAGTAGTTTTGTAAAGTAGTTTTG
>CAZDFY010000033.1:21949-23936 GCA_964504785.1 uncultured Sediminispirochaeta sp.
AAAGTAGTTTTGTAAAGTAGTTTTGTAAAGTAAACTTGCACAAAGGAAATTGCCTGTGTCGAAACCAACAAGCCCAGCACCACCGCGGGTAAAGACATTTTTATTGAAGATAGAAAACGGGGTGAACTATGTCTCCCTGTTTTTACTGGCCCTTATCCCCGCGACAGAGGTGGTACTGCGCACCTTTTTCCGTACCGGCATTCCGGATTCCTCGGGGTATGTGTATCATCTCGTTTTTCTCTTAACCTTTATAGGCGGTGCCCTTACCGCCAGGGAAAATCGACACCTTTCAATTGTGGTGGGAACGGAGCACCTTCCTGATAGGTGGAAAGCTTCCGTGCAAGTCGTGAACTCCCATCTGGCCGTCGCAATACTAACGGCTTTCATCTGGAGTTCCCTCTCTTTTATACTTATGGCCTTCGACGGGTCGACTAAAATCGGCATAATTCCGGTGAGGCTGTTTATTCTGTGTATGCCCATCGGTTTTACCGGTATCGCGCTGCGCTTTCTGCTGCATACCTCAAAATACGCACTCCCGCGGATTGTTGCCGGCCTTGGCTTTTTAACCGGTTCCTTTTTGGCCTTTTCCAGCATTTATAACCTGCTGTTTTTCTTTTATCCCGGGCTTCCCCTCTTTTTCGATACCCTGTTGAACCAATGGCACCTTTTGATCTCACCAATATCCCTTGTGATAATCATAATCCTGATTATCTCCGCGGGCCTGGGAAACCAGCTGTTTATAGTTCTGGGGGGAGTTGCCTACCTGCTGTTTGCCCGGACCGGAGGGGCCTTGGAATCGGTTCCGAATGAAGCATATACAATGCTGATAAGTGAAACAATTCCGGTTATCCCACTGTTTACTTTAGCCGGTTTTATACTCTCGGAGAGCAAGGCCGGAGAGCGGCTTGTAAGATTTTTTCATGGCCTTTTTGGATGGATTCCCGGGGGCCAGATTATCGCGGCGGTACTGGTCTCTACCTTTTTCACTACCTTTACCGGGGCCTCCGGAGTAACGATTCTTGCCCTAGGCGGAATTTTATATGTGGTCTTGTACAAGGACGGGCCCTTTACCGAAAACTTCACAACCGGATTTCTTACCGCCTCTGGAAGCGTGGGGTTTCTTTTTCCCCCAAGCCTGACCATTATTCTCTACGCGGTGGTTGCAAGGATCAGTGTAATCGATATGTTTGTCGGAGCCTTTATTCCCGGAATGATTGTGATGCTCACTATGATGCTTATCGGCATCGTATTCGCCTATCGCAACAAGGTCCAGACCACCGCCTTCAATTGGAAGGAGGTGCGGCAGGGCTTTCGGGAGGGAATTTGGGAGCTCTTGCTTCCGGGGTTCATCATCCTTTTTTATTTTGCCGGCATTACCACCCTGCTGGAAACCGCCTCGCTGTCGGTAATATACATAGCCCTCATTGAAACACTAGTGCACCGTGATATCCGGCTGCGGGACCTTCCCGCTGTAGCTCTTAAGGCGATTCCCATTATTGGGGGAGTACTGATTATATTGGCCATGTCGAGGGGCCTGTCGTATTACATTATTGACGCTCAGGTGCCGAATGTACTAACCGACTGGATCCAGAACAATATTCAATCCAAGTTTATCTTTTTAGTACTGTTGAACATTGCCTTGATTATCACCGGTTGTTTTATGGATATCTTCTCTGCAATTATGGTGGTTGCGCCCCTGGTGATACCCATGGGAGAGATCTTTGGGGTACATCCGGTGCATCTGGGAATAATCTTTCTTGCCAACCTGGAACTTGGTTTTATGACCCCTCCGGTGGGACTTAATCTGTTTCTCTCATCTTACCGTTTTGAGCTGCCCCTCAGTAGAATTTATACCAATGTTATTCCGTTTTTCGTACTGCAACTGATAGCTCTGCTGGTGATTACCTATGTTCCGTGGTTCACCACCGCCCTCTTACAGCTTATCGGTTGACTCATCGGATGACTTATTGGATGACTTATTGGATGA
>CAZDFY010000033.1:24036-26176 GCA_964504785.1 uncultured Sediminispirochaeta sp.
GGATGACTTATTGGATGACTTATTGGATGAGTCGTGTATGCCCAGCTCTTTCTCCATCTGGCTGCGAATTGAATCTATAAACTCCTTGTAGTTTCTGTTTTCTTCGCGGAGTCTTTTAATCTCGAAGATCATCCAGGCTACATCTTCTTCTGCATTTTCTACATCATATTTAAATTGAGAGCTGTTGTTATAGCGCAGCCAGCAGAGTTGATTACCCTGCCGTTTTTTCCGCTCAAGCAACTGTTCAATTTTTTTGAGTCGGTCTTCCTTGTTTGATTCCATTAGATTATTTCTCGTTTTTTATCTCTTCCAATACCCTCAGGATCTCAGGGAGTACTTGTTTCTTCCGGGATAAGATTTCCGGCAAATCAAACAACCCCTCCTGCTCTTTACGAAATACCAAGCGCTCTTCCGCTGCGTGAAAACTGGTGGTAAGAAGTTTGCTGTGTTCATGAAGGACATTTGTTACTAAAAGCATAGTCCAATCCAGGCCTTGATCTTTGCGTACCTCTTCAAGGGCCGCAAAATAATTGTCCACTACTTCCATAAGGTTCTGGAAGGTAACTACCTCGACTTGCCCGATGCCGACTTTCCGTCCGAATTCCGAATACACCTTAAAATCGGCGGTGATGATATTCTTAGGTTCCTCACGAGTAAGCACCGCGGTATAGCTGAATATCTGTTCTCCAAACTCCTCTATGGTAATTCCGGCAATATTGGCAAGCTGTGCCGCAGCTCGGCGGTCCTCGTCGCAGGCGGTGGGCGACTTCAAAATGACGGTATCGGAGAGCAAGCCCGCAAGCAGGACCTTTGCGGTGGTACTGTTTACCGGCACCCCCGCCTGCAAATAATGCTGATACACAATAGTGCAGGTGCTGCCGACGGGTTTTGCAGCGATATAGATAGGCGTGCGGGTTTTTTCAGCCCCAAGCCTGTGATGGTCGATTATCTCGAGAATTTCGGCATGTTCAATGCCGCGGATACTCTGGGTGGCCTCATTATGGTCCACCATAATAACCCGGCGCTTTGGACGATCAATAAAACACCGACGTGTCACTACACCGACAAACTCTCTTTTCTCATCCCCGGAAAATACAGGCAAGCCGCGCAGGTCGGAGTTTACCAGCATATTCTTAGCCTCGTTAAAATGGTGGTTCTCAGTGAGCTCCGGATAATCAGTGCCCATAATATTTTTTATGGGAGAACTCAGCCTCAGCAATCGGACCGTCTCGGCTGTATCTGTATGAGAGACAAATACGGTGCCCCTGTAGCTGCTGAAATCGATATGTACCTCTCCTGGTTCGTTTACCCCCGTCAGCACCACCGCCGGAAATTGCTGTTCGATAGCATATGACAGTATATTCTCCCTTTGGCCGACCACTAAAATCGGCTTATCCGGCAGCAAGGCTTGTATACGCTGCACGCTCGTCTCGTAGGGCATTGCGCCGACCATTACCGGGGCCGTAAACTCCTGCATCTCACCCTTCTTATAACAGAAGCCTGAAAGGACCTTTTCAAAATTATCCGTCCGAAACTCGTAGAGGGGCCGTCCGCCGAGATGTTCCGATATCAGAAAGTCTGAAATTTCATTTACACTTACTAAACCTGAAAAATTATCCTCAGTATCAAAGATGGGAATAATGCTGATATTGTAATCTTGAACTGTTTTTATTGCATTTAATGAAGGCTCTTCTGTGGTAAGATGCCGAACATCCCGTGAGACGATGTCCCGTACCCGGGGATACACATCCTTTTCAAGCCGGGGCGGTGTGATTCCGATTGCCTTAAGGGTTTCCTTTGTTTGGGTGTTCATATGTCCGCAGCGAACCGCATGATAGTGAGTCTGTGGATCAAGCTTTGATTTTAGTTGAGCATATGCCCAGGAAGCACACACCGAGTCCATGTCGGGATTCCGGTGGCCGGTAATTAAAATATCTTTCAAAAAGATCTCCTTGAGCGTATTTTTTTCAGTTGAGGTGCTTGGAAACACAAGCTTTTCTTACACACCAGCTTATCAGGATAGATAAAATGTATATCAAAACAGGAATATTCTCAAGGAACCTGGAGTAGAGGTTGAGCAGACTGTGATGTCCCAGGGGACTATTGCAAGGGGAGGTGTGTGAAGTTGTGGTGTGTGAAG
>CAZDFY010000033.1:26276-32048 GCA_964504785.1 uncultured Sediminispirochaeta sp.
GGTGTGTGAAGTTGTGGTGTGTGAAGGGGCGCACATTATTTTCTCGTAAAATGTGCACCGCCTTAGTTTATCCCGCCTCGCTGGATGAAGCCCAAAGATTGATTCCACCTTCTCTTGCATGGGAATCTATAGCCTCCAGCTCTTCTTTTGAGAACTCAAGATTCTTCAGAGCAGCTACATTCTGTTCTATCTGTTTTACACTGCTGGCCCCTACCAGTACCGAGGTTACCTGGGGGTGGCGAAGGTTCCAGGCTAATGCCATCTGGGCAAGGGACTGACCGCGTTGAGTTGCCATTTCATTTAGGGCTTTGATGTGTTTCAGGTTCTGTTCCGTTAACAATTCTTGACTCAGCGCCGTGCCTTCTTTTCCTGCGCGGGATTCTTTAGGTACTCCCTTAAGATATTTGTCCGTCAGCATTCCCTGTGCCAGAGGAGAGAAGGTGATGCTTCCGATTCCTTCCTTCTCCAGTGTATCCAGAAGTTTTTCCTCTATCCAGCGGTTGAGCATTGAATATGAAGGCTGGTGGATGAGCAGCGGGGTGCCCAAATCTCGTAAAATAGCCGCTGCCTCAGCGGTCTTTTTAGCTGAATAAGAGGAAATTCCAGCGTAAAGCGCTTTGCCCTGTTTTACTGCTGAATCAAGGGCCATCATCGTTTCTTCTATCGGGGTTTCCGGGTCGAAGCGATGGCTGTAAAAGATGTCGACGTACTCGAGGCCCATTCTTTTGAGGCTTTGATCGAGGCTGGCGAGTAGGTACTTTCGGGAGCCCCAGTTGCCGTAAGGCCCGGGCCACATGTCGTAGCCGGCTTTTGTTGATATTATGAGCTCATCTCGATATTCGGAGAGGTCTTGGCGTAGAATCTTTCCAAAGTTTTCTTCTGCAGATCCGGGGGGCGGGCCGTAGTTGTTGGCAAGATCGAAGTGGGTTATTCCCATGTCGAAGGACCGCAAGACCATTTCGCGGGCGTTTTCATATACATCGACCCCTCCGAAGTTGTGCCACAATCCGAGGGAAATCGCCGGTAGTTTGAGTCCGCTGCGGCCGCAGCGGTTGTAGGGTATGTTATCGTATCTGGTGTGAGAAGGTTTAAAAGACATAAAAACTCCAATTTGTAGTGTAGGGTTTATTAGTTGTACGAAGGTTGGTGCTATTTCAACAACAAACCTTTAACGTACATAATCTTATAACTTTCTAAACAAAATTGCAAAAAATGGTTCAACTATTTGTGTTTCCGAAAAGAATAAGTTACTATACAACCACCAATCTTCGTAAAACTGAAGGGACAGAGAATGAATATTACAATTTTTGGAGTAGGCGGAATCGGCGGATATCTGGCCGGTACACTTGGATCACTATTGAGAAATCCTGACAGTGGATTAGAATCGCTCTCGTTAGTAGCCCGCGGCGAGCACCTGAAAGCGATTCAGAAGACCGGATTAAAGTTCATCGATGTCGATGGAAAAGCCCACACCATCCAACCGACGTTGGCCACGGATAAACCGGAGGAGCTGCCCCAGGCCGATTTGGTACTTCTGTGTGTAAAAGGCTACGACCTCGTATCCGCAGCAGAGGCTATCAAAACCAAAGTAGCCCCCGGGGGAGCCGTATTGCCCCTGCTCAACGGAGCAGACATCCGCGATCGCGTAAAACAGCAGCTGTCCAGCACCATCGTGTATCCCGGCACAATTTATATCAGCTCGACGATTATTGAGCCGGGAACCGTACAGCATATGGGCGGTAAAGGAATCATCATCTTCGGAAAAGATGCTGACAACCCGCAGGACGAGGCTCGTAAGCTACGCGATCTGTTCGAACAGGCCGGCATATCGCATGAATGGCATACAGATGCATATCCGCAGATTTGGACTAAGTTTATGTTTATCGCACCCTTTGCTATGGCCACGGCGGTGCACGACAGCACTATCGGTGAGATATTGGCGGATGAGGAAAAGAAAGCCAATGTCCGAAAGATGATGGAAGAAGTAGCAGCAGTAGCCAGAGCGGAAAAAGTCGATCTGCCTGAAGAAGCCGTTGAAAATGCATTGCAACAGGCGGCTAAATTTCCCTCCGAAACCAAAACTTCATTTCAACGCGATGTAGCTGCAGGAAAACCTAAGGATGAACGGGACCTCTTCGGCGGAACGATGCTGCGCCTCGGCAGTACGCGTGGTGTAGAAGTTCCTGTCACAGAAAAATATTTTAAAGCTCTGCCTAAACTATAGCTCTGCAATAAATAGGTCCTCCTCTACTTTAGGCCAAAGTCGGCTGTCGTACTGAAGGACCGGTATTTTTAATTGTTGCTGATCACACTACAATAATTTTTTTGGGAGAAAGAATCTTTTCATTAGTTTTACCATATCGCTATCACCTTCATTTCCGATCCGTATTTTGGGCTGGTCCTTCGTTTCGCGCATTTGTAAGCTATCTTGTAAGCCCATGCGTCCTGGGGCAGACCATAGGATCTATCTTGTAAACCTTTTTGTAGTGGTACAAATCGTGTGGGATTTACAGAAACTAATTTTGCACACTCTCTCAGGCTATAAAAATGATTCTTACTAAACCGTTTTTATGTGATTACTCGCCTTGAGAGTGTGAATTTTTTCATCCCACACGGTTTGTACCAGTAATAAACAGCAAACTGGAAATTTACCCCAGCGGCTCAAAAATAATTGTCGCCAATCAACCAAAGTTGATACCACTTTTTTTGTAACCAAAAACTCGTTCTCGACTCTAAACAAATGTAGTTCGGCCGGCCCTGATGGCGGGCATACAGCGTCATCCGCCCGGCGCGGCCGGGCGGAAAAAAAATGAGGAGAGACTTATGGATTATCGAAAACTAACATCACCCTGCGGAATCGACTGCTTTAACTGCGAGCTGTTTGAGGACAACATTACCCCGCAAATGCAGCAGTATCTGGCGCAATTCAAGAAGGTTGAGCCTGAAACGATCCGTTGCCACGGTTGCCGGGTAAGCGGCTGCCTGGTGATTCCCGGGGAGTGCAAAACCAAGCAGTGCGCAGCTGCGCATGGTGTCGAGTTCTGCTGCGAGTGCGACGAGTTTCCCTGTCAGAAGCTGCAGCCCTGTCAGGACGGTGCGGAGACTTACCCGCAGAACTTTAAGGCCTTCAACCTGTGCCGTATGCAGACGGTAGGAGTAGAGAAGTGGGCCGCGGAGGAGTCGGCACAGATCCGGCGGCTGTATAAGTCCGGCAAACTTATGGTCGGCGCCGGGCCGGTGATGGCAGAAAGCGAGGGCGACTAGGCTGAGCCGGAGCCGCCCGGTGGAATGGCCGTCGGCTTTCTGTCAGCAGACGGACTCGGTCGCCGCCCGTCCGCTAAACACCGGCTGCACATCAGTAGTTCAGCAGTTTGCTCGAGCCGTCTTCGGCACGGGCTTTAATACGTTGAACGAAGCCGGTGTAGTCCGGCGGCTGAATGCGGGTGTCGTAGAGTTTTTCGATTTCCAGGAGGTCGCAGATCTCCTCCCGGAACTCTGCGACGGCTTGCTGCTCGCGGTTTTGAATGGCGTTGATGTTCAGCAGGGTCTTGGCTTTACCGCTCTCCTGCAGATAGGCCGCATATGCGCGGCAGTCGCAGAAAGCACCCGGCTTTACCAGTGAGCAGCGGCCGGCCATGTGGTCGCGGATGATCTTCCGGGCGCGGTGGAGATTCGTCTTTACTGCTTCACGGCTGATCTCGAGAATATCGGCGGTCTCGTCTACGCTGCAGTGCAGGATGCTGCGCAGGGTGAATACCGCCCGGTATTTGCTGGGCATGCAGTTCATGAACATCTGCAGGCAGGTCTCCTTGGTCAGGTTGGTCAGCACCTCGTCCTCTACCCGGCCGAAGCGGTTGATATAGTTGTAAACTTCCGACTCCGGAATCTGTTGTTCGTCGGCGTATTCCTGCACCGGCAGTTTTTCCGGCCCGCGGGCGTTCTTTTTAGCGGCATTGACGACGATACGGTACAGCCAGGTGTACACTGAGCTCTCGCCGCGGAACTTGTCGTAGGCGCGGTAGGCGTTGAGAAAGGCAGTCTGCAGTGCATCTTCCGCCTCTTCGGCTGTTCCTGTAATGCGGAAGGCCAGGGTATATAGGCGCTGGTAATTTTGGCGGTATACATCTTCAAACGATTCGGCCATGGCTGCTCCTTTCTCCTCATAGAGTATAGCATAGATTACACAGACCGCCGCGACGTTGCAATAAAAACGGGCATGGAGGGCACAGGGCGCTTATAAACTAGTGTTCAATCAGCGGGTTTTCGTGCTAGTATGCTACATGGTTTTTCAGTTCCAGTATATCCAGCTGCTTTACTTTTTCGCATCTCTTATGACCCTCTCGTTGGCTGTTGGGACGTACAAGTTACCCCCCTTCCACGGCAGCCGGATATGGAGAGCAACTCTGTTTTTTGTCGCCCTCTGGTCAGGATGCGACGGCCTTTTAAAGCTTTTTTCAGATATCACAGCGAAGCAGATTCTCCTGAGATTATCCTATCTGGGGGTCATGGGTACGACGATGTCCTGGTCGTACTTTATTCTGGTCTTCGGTAGTTGTGGTCATTTAATCGGAAAAAAACTGAAGTTTCTGTTGATGTTCATCCCATTCATCTCGTTTGTGGGTGTGATGACCTTCACATGGCACAGCTGGTTCTATACTTCTCTGGACCTCATTTATGTGAATGGGCTGTGGGCCCTTGAGCGCAGTTACGGGCCTCTGTTCTGGATATGGGCCATCTATGCCTACGCTGTTCTATTATCCAGCAGCATCCTTCTCATTCAGGCCATGGTACGGTTCCCCAGGCATTACAAGGCCCAGATCTCTCTTCTTCTGGCAGCAGCTTTTCTTCCCATGATTCCGAACATTCTCTATCTGACGGGCATCAATTTCATGAAGCCTTACGATCCTTCCTCTCTCTTTTTTGCCTTGAGTGCCCTTCTGATAGGGCTGAGCATTCTGAAGTATCGGTTTTTTGATGTGGTTCCCGTGGCGTATCATTCGGTTTTCAGAAATATGAAGAGCGGTGTCCTGGTTTTGGACAACCGCAGGAAGATACTGGATCTGAATCCTGAAGCAGAGAAAATCTTTTCCGTCACCCATCTGAAAGCTATCGGCCAATCTCTGGAGAGCCTATCGGAGGGGGCGGATGAACTGATTATTGAAGACAATCGGGAATCCGCTGAAAAGTGGGTGAACGGACGCTTATATGAAATTAGTTTCGCTCCACTGCTCTTCGACGGTAGCATGGACGAGGGGTTTATCATGCATTTACATGATATAACAGCCCTGAAGGATACTGAGAAGAAGCTGTCCAAGGCGTATGAGCAGCTCAAAGCGATTGCCGGCACCGATCCTCTGACGGGCTTATTAAACCGCAGGACCTTTTTCGAACAGGCGGTGAGGGAATTCTCCCGTTCCCGGAGAAGCGGATCACCTTTCTCAATGATTCTGATTGATCTGGATAATTTTAAAGCCGTGAACGACACTATGGGCCATCTGACTGGAGATGAGGTACTGCGGATAACGGCAGACAGTCTTGTTGATCTGTCCCGTGCGGGAGACATAGTCGGCCGTTATGGGGGAGACGAGTTCGTTGTTATGCCTTTTCAAACCGATGAAACTCACTCTTTATATCTCGCAGAACGATATGTAGCGAAAATCCCGTCCCGGTTAAATGGGGTTACAACGGTACCGGTAACTTTGAGTATAGGGATAGTTGTGTATGACGGCAGTGACAGAACTACGCTGGAGAAAGTGTTCGAAAGGGCCGATA
>CAZDFY010000034.1:0-31295 GCA_964504785.1 uncultured Sediminispirochaeta sp.
AGAATTCCCCCAATATCTTTAAGATAAATTACTTAGCTTAAACAAAATGTGAGCATTCTCAAAGTGAAAATTTTTAGAAAATTTTCACTTTGAGAATTGCTGCAGTAAACTAGATATCTCTTCAACTGTCTTTTTTAGCTCAGGTACAGCCGCTTGAAGTCGGTTTTCATTAAAACGATCTGCAGGCCCGGACACACTAATAGCCGAACTCACTCGCCCCTGACAATCAAATACCGGGGCTGCTACACAATTCAGTTCCAGACTAAGCTCCTGCCGGTCAAAGGCAACCCCCCTTTCACGAACAATTTCCAGCTCCTTATGAAAAGAATCTTGATCGCAGATAGTATGCGGAGTTGTAGGGGTAAAACTTAGGCGAGACAGTACTTGTTTCCGCTGTGAATCCTCCAAAAACGCGAGCAGGACCTTCCCCAAGGAAGTGTTGTAAAGGGGGTCCGTACTACCTATCGACTTGTCCAGCTTTAAGTAGTTTACCGCCTCCACTTTGTCAATATAAAGAACTTCATCCTGATACATTACGCCGTTGTTCACAGTTTCTCCAAGCCCCTGGGAAAGACGCAGCATAGCTGGACGAGCGGTGTCAATCAAGTTTTTTCTATGAGGAACAGTATTGCCCATCTCAAAAAGTTTGAACGTAAGAATAAACTTTCCCTGTGAATTTTGCTCAACAAAATCCAACTCTTCGAGAGTAGCAAGCAGTCGATGTGCTTTTGATCGACAAAGGTTTAGTTCTTTAGCCACTCCATTAGCCGTTGCCTCACCATAACGGCTTATACACTCTATAATGCGAGTGCTTGTTACTACAGTTGAAAGAACCTTTGTATCTCCTTTTGCCTGGCCCATACAAAAAATATACCCCTCCCTGCTACTCCCGTCAACACAGCACAGATTATCAACCCGTCGAAAACGTCAAGCAAAACACAAAGCCAAAGCGAACCGAAGCAAACAAAACATCTATTCCAGTGTGATAATTTCCTGCTCCACATCTTTAAGAGGAATTCTCCTGCGTTGGATCGGGTTTCCATGAAGAAGGATAAAGTTGTGTGCTTCATCATTCAGAAGCGACGGCTGAAAGTATAGCTCAACACGTCCCGAGGTATCGGTAACACCGCTCACGAGGGATGCATATCTGCGGCCCCGCTTGACAGTGATATGAACCGGATAATTTGCACGGCCGGCCTCAATTGTAAACTTGACTGCATTCTCTTCTATGTTTACCGGTACAGCTGTTCCATTGGTGAGTTCCGGGAGGGAGGTAAGCAGAATTATTCCTTTATTCTGTAAGACAATAGTTGAAAAATTATCATCCGGTACCGGTACTACCCCACTCACTTCAGTTACATCCGGACCTTGATACGTTCGCCCTGACGAAAGTTCAATAAACTTCAAACTGTACTCGGCATCAACTTTTACGTCGAGATACGGAGTGTCCGGATCAAAATACCTTGGCAACTCATCGATCCGATACCTCTCACCCTCTTTCAATTCAGCGGCATGTAATAAATACTTTATAGCAAGAGGAGATTTTTCCGTACTTATCACCCCTTTAAGGGTATCTGAAAGAATACGCACCTCTCCCTGAGAGCCGGCTCCTATTTTCTCAAGCATCCAGCGTGTATCCGGAGATTTATACCAGGAGAAGAGCTGACTATTACCGTCTAGATCAATGTGTATAAGTTCTTCTTTACGGTCCAGCCGAATTTCTTTATACACCCTTTTAGATCCGGAGACTTCAATTTGTTCTTCATACCAGCCGCCCTGACCGTCCCGATAAAAGATTCTGTGTTTCTTATCCGCAACCAGGGCAAACTGTCCGTTACTCAGTATTCTTATACCGGAGGCAGTACCATTCTCTCTTCTTAAATAGACCCATTCGCCGGTTCTAAAGCTATCCTTCACCACACTCCCGTCGGACCGGTAGATCCTGCCGACAAATACCGCCGAAGCTCGGGAATCGGAGGTGTTACGTTGAAAAAAGTTATTTGTATCGCCGGGGTATTGAAGAATATCAATAATATTACGTCCGTCGTACGAAGTACCTTGCTGCAAAGAGGTCCTTTCTCTGGGAAAATTTACAATATGAAAGGGATCCACAAAATGAACGGTGGCCTGGGGGTCGTAACTAACCCAGCCGGCATCTTTATAGTAAACCTCTACATGTGCATGATAGCCTCCGGAACCTTCCTGTCCGTATCCCCACATGTGCCCCGGGGGAATATATGAGTCAACAACCTTTGTGGGTATACCCAGGACCCGCAGCATCAGGGCCGCCACATTTGCGTATCCTTCACAGTACGCTTTGCCGGTTCGCAGTACATCAGCCGGGTTACTGGACGACCGCAGAGTGTATGAAACATTTTCGCGGATATAACGCATCACCGCCTCAACCGCTTCATATTGCCTTGAAGTGTCGGCGGTTACGGACCTTGCAGTACGCTCAAGCAGATCAATCTCCTTGTTCGTCATTGGAGTTTTTTCTACAAACTCCCGCTTGATCGTTTGCCCATTACCGCGGGTTATTTCTATTCCTTTACGACTGGTAGAATAATCTAGATACTCTTTAAACTCAGAAGCTTCATAGAGTGAATCAACCGGAAATGAAACATCAGTGTGGAGGTCTCCGAGCTTAGCAACAGTGCGGACCACAATATAGTCTTCACCACGTTCAACAACTTTCTGTAAATTAGAGTTGTTTTCATATTCAAAAAAATCACTTAAAAGCTCTTCATTGTTACTTTTTAGGGTGAACTCAAAGCTCATTTCTCCGTTCACTATTTTTGTATCACCGATAACCTGAAAAACAGGAAGCAGCATACACGCAATTATTAATATTTTGATACTTTTCATACACACCTCAATAGACCAGTTCAGTTAAAGATAATAAAATACTTTGGAAAATCAAATCTGTAGTTGGTATCGCCCGAATCAGCTATTTCTAAGTAGAGGGACCAAATGAATAAATCTGCATACCCCGCTAAAACACTCTATGTTATAGTGGACAACAGGGAATATACTATCACCGTGCAGTATAATATCCGTCAGAAACATATCCGTGTGCGCATTAACTCGGACGGTCAAATCACCCTCTCTGCACCTGCCGGAACCACCCGGCGTAAGATTCAGAGTGTTGTGCACAACAAAGAGGGGTGGCTCAAAACAAAAATAAAGGAAACCCACATGGCCCTTGAAAAGAATAATCCAACCGAAAGGGTATTTGTTGACGGTTTTCCCTTTCAGGTGGAGTTTCTATTCTCGGATACTCTCACTCCTCATGTAGAAGTAGATTATGCTCTTCAGAAGGCATATGTGTACGGCAGAGAAAATAGTATACAATCCATTGCATCTGTGGTGGAAAAATGGCTCCGTCGGGAGGCAAAACAGCGGCTCCCGGAGTATGCAAAAAAGGTTGCCCTTGAGATTGGGATCTCCTACGGCAAGTTATTTCTCCGAAATCAGAAAACCAGATGGGGCAGCAGTTCCACCCTTGGAAATATTTCATTAAACTGGCGTACCGTCATGGCCCCGAAAGCTGTACAGCGTTATTTGATCATCCACGAACTTGTTCATCAGCGCCAGATGAACCACTCCCCCCAGTTCTGGCAACAGGTAGCCCATTTCTGTCCTAATTATGCCGAATACGAATCGTGGCTGAAGGAAAACCGGGCCCTTATGGGTCTTTTTAGAGCAACAATATAATTAGTACCGGATAATTTAGTACCAGCACTCGCTGTGAGCGTGTAGATTTTGTATCCCACAAGGTTTGGACCAGTAGATATTAAAAAGGGGTGTCGGCGGAAGGTTCCGCGAGGGCTGCAATAATTCTATCACAATGAAAGGTGTAGTACTCATATTCTTCCGAATATATTTGGTGTGTCTTTTTATCAGGTTCATACTTTTCATCTATCTTTACAATTTTTTCAGCTACCGAAGTCAAACTTCCCTCTATTTTAAGATAGGTAAAAGCCGCAACGGCACCACCGGTAAGCTCGGCGTCAATAATACGCGGCACTTCTATACTTTTGCCGGTAATATCGGATTTCATCTGATTCCAGATTGAGTTTCTTCCTTGGCCGCCGGATACCCGCAGAGTATCTATCACGCACCCCTCCCCTTCAATGGTTTCAATCAAGTCTCGAATTCCGAATCCGATTGAACTTACCACCGCCCGTCCCATTTCGGCAGCTCCGTGATGTGCCTCAAGCCCGGTAAAAACGCCGCCGGAAAACTCCCATACCGCCCCCCGATGGAGTGAAGGAAAAAAGTACGGTAAGTCAGGTGTTGGGTTTACCATCTGGATTTCCTCTAGCATTTCATAGTAGCTGCGATTTTTCTGATTTGAGAATCCGCGAAACCACTCAAAGATCCTTCCTGTTGAAGAAAGAATTCCGGCTATGTTGTACTTACCTTCCACGGCGTGGGGTAAACAGCGTATACGGGGGTGAGATATCTTATGATTACTACAGCAGTTGATTCCTTCCGATGTTCCGGTACGATCACAGGTCCTTCCCGGGAGTGTCACTGCAGTACCAAGCAGGGACATCAAAAAATCGGCCCCCGTGGCGACTACCGGTGTGCCCGCCGGCAATCCACTCAGCCCCGCGGCCTGGGCGTGTACCTTTCCTACTAAGTTACCGGTTTTTATAAGTGGAGGAAACTTTGCGGAGTCAAAGCCGTAGTGGTTTATTCCTGCGGTATCCCAGATATACGGGGAAAACTCGCCCGAAGGGGTAAAGGCCGTTTTTTCTCCAGTAAGACGAAAGGCGAGGTATTCCGGGCATCCCAGAAACACATCAGTTTTTTCAAACACCTCATTTTCATGTGCTGCCAGCCATGCAACCTTTGGCAAGAAAAAGGAGGGCTCACCGCTTATTCCCTTATCCCGCTTATTTATCCACAAAGAAGCTTCACTTAAGGGCCGGCCCTCCGCATCGAGGGGAACGACTGTAGGTCCGTTTCCGCTAATTGCCACCGCAGCTATTTTTCCAGGTTGTGAAAAGGAGGATAGTGCCGAGATGAATGCGTTCCACCATAATTCCGGCGGCCATGTTTCCAAAGGCTTGGAGTTTTCTATATTAAAGGGGACCCGCACCCACTCAAGGAGGGTGCCCCCCGCATCTATAAGCCCTGCTTTAAGCGAAGAGGTCCCTAGGTCGGCAGCACAGACTATCGGCTGCTCCGCCTGGGAAATATTTGTTGAACCTGAGCCGGTTTCAATGTTCGCCACCTCGCCCCCCTGCAATACCTCTCGCTTTTTACCAGTTGCTTCATTTGAAGCTATCACTTCGAAGGGGGTAAGTCAATTAAAGGGAAAAAGTACACACCTTAAAAAACACATTGCCCAGCGCTGTTATACGCCCCGTACCGAGTTGGCCCTGCGGGTACAGCAATTCGCAATTTGAAAATTTTTTGTAAAATTTTCAAATTGCGAATGCTTACATTTTGTTTAAGATAAGTAGTCTATCTTAAAGATGTTGTGGGAATTCTCATTTTGGAAGTCTTATGACTTCCAAAATGAATTCCTGCTGCGGGTAAGGCCTTGACATCTTTTATTGGCAGTCGTATGTTATAAAAGGTAAGTATTTTCTTCGAGGGAGGGACGTAGTCCCGACCGGCGGTTAAAGTCCGCAACCCCGCGAGGGCGGGTGGAAACGGTGTAATTCCGTTACCGACAGTGCAAGTCTGGAAGGGAGAAGGAGATGCAGATATTGTTTTATCTAACTTTAAATCTCCCCGAAAGACCGACCTAACTAACCCATTTCTATTGGAGGATTATTATGTCCACACTATTTTCAAGGGGTCGGCGATACCAATCACACAATGTACGTTTACCCTATTTAAATGTAAGCAGGTTAAAGGGTGTCACGAAGCTTATTGCAGTTTTCCTTTCCGCGGCGGTCCTTTCACTCGTCGTAAGCTGTGGCGCCGAAACCGACGGCACATCAAAAGAAGAACAGTCATTAGAAAACCAGGCGTCTCAAAAGCAAGCCGCCGGTACCACTGAATACGATGTTGCAGTGTTTGTTCCCGGAGTTTTGGCAGGAAGCCCTACCTACCAGATGCTCGCCGACGGTGTTACCCGGGCGGTGGAAGAGTTTGATTCGGCCACCGTTAAAATTGTTGAAGGTGGTTTCAATCAGGCGGAATGGCAGGACAAGGTAACCGAACTTGCGGCAACCGGTATCTACGAACTGATCGTATCCAGCAATCCCGCTCTTCCCGAAATAACCCGAAGAGTAAGCAACTCATTTCCGAATCAAAAGTTTCTCCTCTTTGACGGGTACCTGGAAGGAGAGAAAAACATCTATACCTTCCGCTACAACCAGTACGAACAGGCATTTTTATCGGGCCATATGGCGGGGCTGGTAACCACAAGCTCTATGGAGGGAGCAAATCCCGAACTGAAGGTTGGTTTAGTTGCCGGCCAGGAATACCCAGATATGAATCAGGCGATCCTCCCGGGGTTTGAGAAGGGAGCACAGTGGGTAAATGAGGATATTCGGGTCGATTTTAGGGTAATAGGAAACTGGTACGACGCGACCAAAGCGGCGGAAATGTCGAGTTCAATGATGAAATCCGGTGTTGATATCATTCTTACCATTGCCGGCGGAGCAAACCAGGGCGTAGTAAAAACTGCTGAAGAACAAGGCGGCTATGTGCTGTGGTTTGATACCAGCGGATATGAAAAGTCACCGGGGACAGTAATAGGAAGTACCGCCCTGCGCCAGGAGGAAGCCGCCTATCTAAAAACAAAGCGTGCTATTGAGGGGAAACTGCAATTTGGAGAAGCAGAAGTTGTGGGGGTCGAAGAGGGGTGGATCACTTTCTTAAAGGACGATCCCCTTTTTACTTCCCATGTACCCGAATCGGTCCGCAACAGGCAGACTGATATACTTGAAAAGATGAAAAACGGTGAGATCGGCTTCGAAATGCCGAAGTAAAAGCATGGGCGGTATTGAGTTAGTCGATATTACAAAGTATTTTCCTGAAAATGGTGTAACCGCCGACTCTTCAGTAGACCTCATTATTGAGGAGGGCGAGATCCACGCCATAGTCGGTGAAAACGGCTCGGGAAAATCAACTCTCATGCATATTCTCAGCGGATTGGTCCGTCCCGACAAGGGTAAAATCCTTTTAGACAACAGGGAAGTGCGGATCAATTCGCCCCATGGAGCATTAAAATACGGTATCGGCATGGTGCACCAACATGTGCAGATCGTACGGGAGTATACCGTGTTGCAGAATATTATTCTCGGCAGGGAACCGCGGACCTGGTGGGGGCATATTAAACTAACAGAAGCCCGGCAGCAGGTTGAGGCGTTGAAAAAGCGGTATAAGTTGAATATCGACCTTGATCGCCCCTCCTTCGAACTTAGTATTGACGGCGAACAGAAGACCGGCCTTTTGGCTCTCCTCTATGCCGGGGTTAAATATATTATTATAGATGAACCGGCAACACTGTTTGAAGAATCCGAATCGGACCTTTTACATACGGTATTAGGTGAACTGCAAAAAAACGGGTATACCCTTATCATTATCACCCATAAACTGCGAGAGGCACTTCACTACGCCGACCGTGTAAGTGTAATGCGCGGAGGGCGTCGAATCATCACACGCCCCAGCCGGGAACTTTCACAAGAAGAACTTTCAAAACTCATGGTAGGTCCGAATACTGTAATCCCTGCATCTTTTGGAACTGATACATCCGCCGACACAATTCACCAGCAAAAAACACCAAAAGCTCACTTTAAACAAGCCGCAGAACCAATTTTGCAGGTTAAAAATGTCGGATATGCCCCCCATTCAGGTCACTCCGCTTTGCCGAAAATAAGGGAGGTAAGCTTTGAAGTATTTCCGGGTGAAGTGTTAGCTGTTACGGGTATAAGAGAGAATGGGCTGGAAACCCTTGAACAACTTATGTCCGGTTTCGAGAATCCAGGTACAGGCGACATTCTGTACAAGGGGAAATCAATTTCAGGCCTCTCAATCCGTGAATTGCGAGCCCGGGGCTTTGCATATATTCCTACTGAGCGGATGCTTCGCGGGGCCAGTTTGGACTCATCGGTAGCTGAAAATATGATTTTACTGAATTACAAGGATTTCCACAGTTGGGGACGACTAAAAAAGGAAGAAATTGATCACTTTACAGGAAATCTGAAACAACTTTTTAACATCAAAGCATCCACCAAGGACCGCTTGGCGGGACTTTCCGGGGGCAATATTCAGAAGGTCATCATATCCCGGGAGATCATCAATTCCCCGGAGCTGTTGATTTTCTCCGAACCATCCTGGGGGCTGGATTTGAGGGGTAGAAAGTTCGTAATGCAAAAAATAGACGATTTAAAATCACAAGGATCAGCTGTTCTGGTAATTACAAGCGACATAGAAGAGGCCCTGGAAAGTGCCGATCGCATTGTAGTAATGTACAGGGGTAAAGTGAACGGTATAGTGAGCGCCGATAGAGTTGATAAAGCAGAGATAGGCAGGCTCATGCTGGGAGTGGGACCATATGCATGATACACGACCGGCATCAACCTTTTTCAGCATCGGCATTGCTATCACAGCAGCACTACTGGTTATGATAATTGCCCTTCCCCTTCTCAGTGAGTCTCCGGTAAAAACACTTTCGGCTTTTCTGATGGGGCCTTTCAGGAACTTGTTTTACTTTGGTAATTTTCTTAACAGGGTCGGTTTATATATGATTGCCGGCTTAGCGATGGTTGTCGCTTTTCAGGGGGGAATGTTCAACCTTGGAGGCGAAGGCCAGGTCTACGCTGGGGCCCTCGGCACTACAATGTTTCTATTAAGTGTCCCTGAGCTCTACGGCCCCCTTGGAGTTACCGGGGCTGTGATTGTTGCGGCGTGTACCGGCGGTCTCATATCAGGACTCTCCGGTTTTCTTAAAATGAAGTGGGGCACCGATGAATTGATCTCCTCTTTTTTACTCTCATCCTCGCTGGTGTACACCATTAACTACCTGGTTTCAGGGCCGCTGCGAAATTCTAAGAGTTATCTACTATCTACACCGGAAATTTCTTACCAGTTTCGATTACCCCAACTTCTTCCTCCATCTCACCTCAATCTTAGTCTTTTAACGGCTTTGCTACTTGTTGGACTTGCATATAAATACCTGTTTCACACCTCCGGAGGGTACGAGCTGAGAATGACCGGACTCAACCGCGAATTCGCCCGTTACGGAGGTATGCCGGTGGAACGTTACTATTTTATACCGATGGCCCTAAGCGGGGCTCTATATGGACTTGCCGGCGGCTTGTATGTACTCGGCACTTCCTTTGCGACCCTTCAAGGCTCTACTTCCGGAATGGGATGGAACGGTATTGCTATTGCATTGATAGGCCGCATTCACCCGCTACTGCTCCTGCCGGCGGCGTTTATTTTCACTTATCTTGATTTCGGAGCGGAAAATGCGATGATATATGCCGACTTCACCTTTGAGTTCGGAGCTGTTCTGCAGGCACTAGTGCTCTTTTTTGTAACGGCGCGGTTCAGCGGTTTTATGCGGAAGAAAGGAGGGAAAAATGCTGCACTCGATAGTTGAAATAATGACTCCCTTTCTACTGGCTGCGCTCGGTGGACTGTTCACTGAAAAAGCGGGGGTATTAAATATTGCCCTTGAAGGCCTTATGTTGATCGGGGCTTTTTCAGCAGCCGCTGTTGCGGGCACCGGCGGCGGGTTACTGCCGGGGACCCTATCTGCAGTTGCCGTCAGCGGAGCGGTCGCGTATATATATGCACACGCCGCCCTGCGATTAAAGGCGAATATCTTTATAGCCGCCCTTGCTGTGAACCTGCTGGCCATCGGCGGTACACAAATTGCGGCCCATCTCATATTCGGCACGAAGGGTGTTATAGAATTTGAGGCTTTCCCCTCCCAACCCTCCGTTTCTCTTCCTCTGCTGCAACATATTCCCCTTCTCGGTGAGTTCTTTACAGAACACTCCCTGTTTGTATATGCCGGTTTTGTCCTTGTTCCGGCATTCGCCTGGCTGCTCAACTCAACCCCCTTCGGAATGTACGTAAAAGCCGCCGGATTAAACTCTACTGCCCTTTTTGCACGGGGAATCTCCGAACAAAGGACAAAGGTGTTGGCAATTACAATTTCAGGTATAACCTGTGGACTTGCCGGTGCTTCTCTGGCTTTCAATCTGGGGGCGTATGTGCCCAATATTACTTCCGGAAGGGGCTGGATCGCCCTTGTAGCAATTTTTCTCGGATACAAACGGCCCTACGGTATTTTTATTGTAGCGTTTCTTTTTGCTGCGGCGGAATTAATCGCCCAGCATGCCCAGGGAATCGTCGGTGCCCCCTCATCTCTGCTGTTGGCTTTTCCATTTTTTATCACTTTTATCGGGATGATCCTATTTTCCGCTTTACATTCTTCTCTTTTTAAGACTACAAAAAAGTAGCCGATACAGTTATACTTATAGCATCTAAGGCAAAATGGGGATGTGGACCTATGGGGTCATTTTAAGTGAGAAAAATTACCAAAATTTTTCAAATTTAGAATTGCTGTAACCGATAATAGAAAAAAGGAGAAGTGTGTAGTTTGGACACCGAAACCGTCGGAGGGCTGGAAAAAGAGGTTTTTGATCTACGGCAATTACTAGAAATTAGCAAGAGCCTTAGTTCTAATCTGGATTATCATAGTTTGTTGGACTCTATTCTTTACATTTGCATGGGCCAAATGGGGGTAACCCAGGCGGCAGTTTTTAGCAGGGATAATCTTGAAGTCCCGGGCTTAAAGCTGATGCGCAATGTGGAGGGCTTTAATATTGATTCTTCCCGAAGGTATATTATAGATACTGAGAGCAACCTGAGCAGCTATCTTAGATCTAATCCCTGCTGTTTCTCCATGAAAGAGCTTTCAGAATCTGTAGATGATCCGCAAAGCCTTGATACTCTTCAGAGTCTAAATCCAACTCTCATTATTCCTTTAGCGGTACGGGACCAACTCATGGGGCTTATCGTACTGGGAGAACGTATTCATACCGAAGAATATTCAAAGGAAGACAAAAGGTACCTTCTGGATATCGCACACTTCGCTTCCATAGCAATACATAATGCAGTACTCTTTGAGATGTCCACTACCGACTTAATGACCCATCTAAAACAGCGTCACTATTTTTTCACTATCCTCGCAAAACGGATTCAACATCTTTCTAAAAACAAATCAAAACTATCAGTAATAATGGCTGATATCGATCATTTCAAGAATGTAAACGACACCTATGGACATCAGGCAGGTGATGAAATAATAAAAATTGTGAGCTCCATTATCCGCAACAATCTTAGAATGAACGATATCGGGGCGCGCTATGGCGGAGAAGAGTTTGTGGTACTCCTTCATAACACAGGTGAAGACCAGGCCTTTGAGATTGCTGAAAGATTACGCAAAAAGGTTGCTGCCTGTGATCACAAAAGGGCGGGGTGTGATGAAAACGTCCATATTTCTTTAGGTGTAGTTGAATATACTCCCCATCTTGACCAGACGGCGGATGAGTTGATTCGGCGAGTCGATCAGGCCTTGTATTATTCTAAAGAAAACGGACGAAACCGCACTACCACCGGCTCTTCATTAGTATAGTACTTCAGCTTCAAGGAGTAGTAATGAATTTTCCAACCCCAAAGATCGTAGTAAGCAAGTGTCTGGGTTTTGAAAGTTGTCGTTATAACGGCCAGAAACTATTGGATCCTGTAGTACAAATGCTATCCGGTCATGTTGAGTTTATTACAACCTGTCCGGAAATTGAAATCGGCCTGGGAGTTCCGCGAGATCCGGTGAGGCTCGTAAAAGAAAATGGAACAACCATTCTCTTTCAACCGGCAAGTGGAAACGTAGTAACCCGAGAAATGGAGAACTACGTCCATAGCTTTTTTTCCGATCTGATAACTGTAGACGGATTCCTACTGAAATCCCGATCCCCCTCCTGCGGCCCCTGGCAGGTTAAACAGTACAACAGTAAAAAAGCGCAGAATTCCGAGGGCAAGGGGGCTGGGATCTTCGGAGGATATGTAATAGACCATTTTCCGGGATTCCCGATTGAAGATGAAGGGCGGCTGAAAAATTTTATACTCCGGGAGCATTTTTTTACCCGTCTTTTTTCTCTCACCAATTTTAGACTGGTGAAAGAACAGCAGGAAATGAAGGCTTTAGTTGAATACCATACTCGAAGCAAACTTCTATTTATGGGATACAATCAGAACATTTTACATCAGCTGGGAACTATAACAGCGAACCATCAGCAGTTGCCGATTTCGCAGGTATTGAGTCTATATGAGAGTCGTGTACGTGAGTTATTTTCCGAACCACCTGCTTTTACCAATATGATCAATGCGTTTCAACACGCTTTTGGAGGACTCTCTCCAAAGCTGCAACCGAAGGAGCGGCAATTTTTCTTAAACAGTCTCGAAGAGTATCGTGATGAAAGAATTCCCGCCGGCACCATTATTCATCTGCTGAAAAGCTGGGCAATTCGTTTTGAAAACCAATATCTCCTCGATCAATTCCTGATGGAACCGTACCCTCACGACCTGGTGGAGATCACCGATTCCGGAAAGGGCAGACCTCTGTGAATCATATCCAGAATTTGATTCACCATCTCAGCCGTTTTGTCACTGCACAGCGACTTGAAAAGATGCAGTCGGTGATATCGAACCGGACCCGCTATATCACCCTGGCCCTGGAAAATATTTATCAACCCCATAATGCAAGTGCCGTTTTGCGAAGCTGTGACGGTTTTGGTATTCAGGATGCATATATTATTGAAGGCCGTAATTCCTTCACTCCGAGCAAGGGAATAGAACTGGGAACGAGTCAATGGCTGACTCTGCATCACTTCAACCAAGGTGAAATGAGCACTCTTTCTGCCATTGAGACCCTGCGCAGCCGGGGGTATCGAATAGTAGCTACGTCACCCCAACATGGCGATATTGAACTTGAAGAATATAATCTCCTTAAAGGGCCGTCTGCTTTTTTTTTCGGAAACGAACTTGACGGTTTATCCTCCGAGATGAAAGAACACGCCGATGAATATGTGAGAATTCCGATGTTCGGGTTTGTCGAAAGTTTTAACATCTCCGTCTCCTGTGCAATTGTACTTCATCACCTTATACACACGCTTAGAGGGCATAACATTAACTGGCAACTCCAACCGGAAGAAAAGCAGCAGTTGCTCCTTGAATGGCTGAAAAATAATATTAAAAACTGGCGTTCCATAGAAGACCAAATGGACGATCCTGGGGGAGAGTAAATGAAAGATTCAAGACGTACCATCTGGTCCTGGGCATTGTATGACTGGGCCAATAGTGCATTTGCCACCACTGTGATGGCCGGCTTCTTTCCGGTCTTCTTTAAATCCTACTGGGCAGACCCCACCAATTTGCAGGAAAGTACTTTCTACCTTGGGATGGCCAATTCGCTGGCCTCAATAATTGTTGCAGCCCTTGCGCCCTTCCTCGGCGCCGTCGCCGATCGGGGCAGCACTAAAAAACGGTTTTTAGTATTTTTTGCCTTTCTTGGTGTGATTATGACCGGCAGCCTTTGGTTTGTAAGAATGGGTTTCTGGCAATTGGCTGTAGTCTTCTATGTGACGGCTACTGTGGGCTTTTCAGGAGGGAATATTTTCTACGATTCTCTCATCACAGGTGTAGCCTCGGAGAAAAAAGTAGATTTTGTATCTTCCCTCGGGTTTTCACTTGGCTATATAGGGGGCGGATTGCTTTTTCTTGTAAATGTCGTAATGTACCTTAAACCGGAGCTTTTTGGTATCCCCGACGGGGCGACGGCTATTAGGATTGCTTTTCTAAGCGTAGCGGTGTGGTGGGCCCTTTTTACCATTCCCTTGCTGCTGTTTGTACCGGAACCGCCGGTAGCATCACCGCTTCCACTGGGAAAGGCTGTAAAGGGCGGATGGCTCCAATTGAGAAACACCCTGAAGGATATTCGCCACTTGAGGGTCGTCGGGATTTTTCTTCTGGCCTACTGGTTTTATATTGATGGAGTCGACACTATTATTCGTATGGCCGTAGATTACGGGGCTGCCCTCGGTTTTCCCTCCGAATCGCTTATTGTTGCCCTCCTGATGGTGCAGTTTATCGCCTTTCCCTCTGCCCTGGCCTACGGCTGGTTTGGAAAGAAAATCGGGGTTAAAAACGCCCTGTATGTAGCAATTATCGCCTATGGGGTTATTACCATTTTAGGCTATTTTATGAAAACAACATTTCATTTCTATATTCTTGCAGGATTGGTCGGACTCTTCCAAGGGGGAATCCAGGCACTCAGCCGCAGCTATTACACAAGATTGATACCCGCCAATAAATCCGCCGAGTTCTTCGGTTTTTTCAACATGCTGGGTAAGTTTGCAGCTGTAATTGGGCCCTTTTTGATGGGTTCGATTACCCTGTTAACCGGCAGCAACCGTTTCGGCATCCTGTCGATTATTGTGCTATTTGCCATAGGCGGTTTTCTACTTACAAAAGTTGATGAGGAAGAAGGCCGTCGGATCGCCCATGAACAGCTCGGTCAGCATACTCAAGCCGAACTCAAACCGCCGGAGAAGTAGCAAGAAGTAGCAAAAAGAACTGGCGAAAATTTTGCCCACGACTCTCTTCCAGAATGAGAATCCCCACGCCAAGTAAGATCGCACAAATAACTTCCTCTATATCCTCTAGAACCGCACTTTCTAAGGGTGTTGTTATTGAGTTCTGCTATTGAGTGTTGTTGCAGGGGCCTTTCACATGTAAATCCAGCTTAATCGCGCCAGAATATTGGAGTAAACAAGACCAAGACTGTATAGATTTCAAGCCGCCCGACCATCATCACAATTGAAAGAAACCACTTCACATAATCGGGAAAAAAAGCATAGTTTTCCGTCGGTCCAACCATTCCAAAACCCGGACCAATATTACCAAGGGTTACCAAAGCGGTAGAAAAGGAGGTAAGAATTGTATTACCGGCGGAAGCTACTACAAAGGTCACACACAAAAGCAAAAAGAAATACAGAGAAACCATACCGGTTATCACGTACACCGCATCCTTTTTTACTACTTTTCCGTTAAGGTGGATCCTAAACACCCCTCGGGGATAAATGAGATATTTCATCTCATTAAAACCCTGTTTGATAATAGTGACAACCCTTACCACTTTCATACCGCCTCCGGTGGAACCGGCGGAACCACCGATAAACATAAGTGTAAATAGGGTAATTTTAGACATTGCCGGCCAGGCCGCAAAATCAGCGGTCGCATAACCGGTAGTAGTCAATATAGAGGCTGCCTGAAATCCTGCGTACCGCAAGCTCTCACTGAAACTAGTGTAGACGGTACCGTGAAGGTCGAGGGCTATCAACAGGCTGGCCACAATGAAGATCCCGGTATACACCCGGAATTCGGTATTCTTGATAATCGAACGGGTATCACCGCGAATAAGGCGGAAATACATAATAAAGTTTACCCCTGCCAGATACATAAAAATTGTGATAATCACATGGATATAGCCGGAGGTATAGAAACCGACGCTGCTGTTTTTCGGGGAAAACCCGCCGGTAGCAAGAGTGCCGAAGGTGTGGGTAATGGAATCAAAGAAGTTCATTCCACCGATCAACAACAAAATCGTTTCGGCAACTGTAAGTAAGAGGTAGGTGAGCCACAGTATTTTAGCTGTCTCGGTAATCCGGGGGGTAATTTTGTCAACTGAAGGCCCAGGTGATTCTGCTTTTAAAAGCTGAAACCCGCCGATCCCCAACAAAGGAAAGAGGGCAACCGTAAGTACCACAATTCCCATACCACCAAGCCAGTGAGTGAGAGAACGCCAGAAGAGTAAACTGTATGATAGTCCCTCTATATTTGTCAGGATAGAAGCTCCAGTAGTAGTAAAGCCTGACATAGTCTCGAAAAAGGCATTGGTATAACTGGGGATTTCACCGGATATGTAAAAAGGCAATGCCCCTGAGGCAGAGGCGGTCACCCAAGCCAAGGAGACAAACAAAAAGCCTCCGCGAATAGATATTGCCAAACCACCGTATGACCGCAACCCGAGAAAGAGTGTTAAAGCAATAACAATATTCAAAGCAGAGGGAATTGCAAAGGCCCTAATAAGGTGGTACTCACCATACCACAATGCTATAAGAATAGGCAAAAGCAAAAAAAACGATATAATGAGTAAAAAAACACTTAACACGCGAAGCACTACAGGGATTTTCATTTTTTCTTCTTCGCAAACATCTGATCGAGTTTATTCACGTGCTCCTTACGGGTAATCAACACTATATTGTCACCACCGAGGAGCATATCGTTCCCGTGGGGGAGGTAATTTTCATCTCCCCGTGAAATGAAAAGTATCAGTGAATGGTAGGGAAATTTTATATCCTTGATCATACGGTTGGCTACACGGCTGCCGGGATCAACGCTCATTTCAATTACTTCCAGATTTCCGCCGCTTATTGCGTGTATACTATGGACTTTACCCTTCCGCACGAGTTTTAGTATAGAATTCACTACCGCATTGTTCATACTGATAGTGGTATCCACACTCAGTTTTGAAGCCATTTTTAAGAAGTCGTTTTTATTTACCAGAGCAATCGATCGCTTCACCCCTATACTTTTCGCATACATAGAGGTGACCAGGTTCAGTTCTTGATTTCCGGTAGTACTGATCAGCAAATCGTAATCAACAAGGCCGTTCTCTTCCAGTAGTCCTTCATCGCTTACATCACCGTAGAGTACCAGGGCTTGGGGAAACTCCTCCGCCAGCTGCTTCGATCGATCGTAATCCTGTTCGATTATAACAATATTTCTCTTTTGCCGTGGTATAAAAGACTCGAGCATCCTTGAAATAAAAGATTCCCGTTCGTTTGTAAGAAGAAGCTGCCTGGCCACATGACTACCGATACGTCCGCCGCCGACAATAACTATTTTTCGCAGTTCCTTGCGTGGCTTTCCCTCTGTTTCAAAGGCAGTCTGAAGGTGCTTTAAGGTACCCATAAGATAAAGGGTATCCCGCTCGCGTATGATAGTATCCCCTTGAGGAATAATATATCCATTTTCACGGACTATCACAGCAACAATAAAATCGTACTGAACTTCATTCTTTATATCTTCTATGCGTCGATCTCGAAAACGGGAGTACTCGCCGATCACCATAGTCCGCATTTGAAAGGTAGTACCTTCAAAATTGATAATATCACTGATCGCACCATGCTCGACTGATCTCAATACCGCTCGAGCGGCCTCTACCTCCGGATTTACCACATAATCAATTCCAAGAAAGGGATGTTCGGCAACCGTGGAGGTGGTGTACTCAAAGTTCCGTACCCGGGCAATTTTATAGGGTACTTTGTACTCACTGGCGACCATTCCGCAGGCGATCATATTCAGCTCGTCAGATTCTGTCACACTGATAAAAAAGTCGGCCTCATTAATCGAGGCCTGTTTGAGCACTTCCCGGTTATTTACTTCGCCGTGTATCACCATACAGTCAAGGCTTCCCGCTGCTTTCCGCACTTTATCGATGTTGCGCTCAATTATAACCACGTCATGTTTTTCTTCTATAAGCTTTCGGGCTAACTGTAGACCAACATTACCGGCACCAACAATAATCTTCTTCATAATTGTGAGCTATAATATCAAATGTATAATAGTTTGTCACACATATTCATGGGATACCTGTGAATTAAATGCGTCTTATTTGAGTAAATGACAAGCCGCAAAATGTCCGGGAGAAATTTCTCTCAATTCCGGATATTCCTCTTTACAGATATCCATCGCATGGGGACAACGCGGGTGAAAATGACATCCCGTCGGCGGATTTATCGGTGAGGGAACATCCCCCATTACCACTTTCTCCTTAGTCTCTCTTGCATGAGGGTCGGTAGTGGGAAAGGCCGCAAACAGGGTTTTAGTGTAGGGATGTGCATGATGGGCAACCAGTTCCTCTTTCTCAGCAAATTCTACCATTTTACCAAGGTACATAACCATAATTCTGCTGGAAATAAATTCGACTACCCCCAAATCATGGGCAATAAACAGATAGGTAAGGCTGTGCCGGTCCTGTAAATCAAGAAGAAGATTCAAAATCTGGGCTTGCACCGAAACATCCAGTGCCGAGACTGCTTCATCACAGATAATAAACTCAGGGTCAAGGGTAAGGGCCCGGGCGATACCAATACGCTGCCGCTGACCGCCGGAAAACTGGTGGGGAAAGCGGTTTGTATAGCGAGGATTCAGCCCGATCTCCTCCATAATACTGTCTATTTTTTCCCGGCGCTCAGCCGGGGAAAGTGTAGTGTGGATACGCAGGGGCTGTGATAACAAACTACTGATCTTTTTACGGGGATTTAGAGAGCTATAGGGGTCCTGGAACACCATCTGCATCTGTGTTCGCAAGTGCTGTATTTCAGTGTTATTCAATTCAAACACATCCCGTCCCTCGTAGAGTACGGAGCCGGCGGTTTTATTTTCAAGCCGCAATACAGTACGTCCGAGAGTCGATTTTCCACAGCCGGATTCGCCTACAACCCCGAGTATTTCGCCCTCCAACACATTAAAACTGACATCATCTACCGCTTTTAAGACCGGCTTCGGGCCGGCGATCTTTTTAGTGGGCAGGGTAAAGTGGGTTTTTAAGTCCTTAACTTCAAGTAAAGTATCCATATGCTTATGTTTTATTCCTCTCTTTAATCACGTCATCCACCCGATGACACCAGGTAGAATGCCCCGCGGCGATGGAAGTCTCTTCAGGGAAAGAGTTTCTGCACTCATCAACAGCAAAGGGACAACGGTTCTCAAAGGGACACCAGTCGCCTATGGTCAGTAAGTCCGGTACCGTGCCGTGAATTGCCTCCAGCCGTTTTGCACCACGATATTTTTTGTTTGAAGGCAATGAATTAAGTAAGCCCAGGGTATAGGGGTGTGAGGGTTTTTCAAAGATGTCGAACACACCGGCCTCTTCAACCTTGCGACCGGCGTACATTACCACTACCCGGTCGGCGGTTTCAGCCACAACTCCCATATCGTGGGTAATCAACAACACCGACATGCTGATCTCTTTTTTGAGGTCCGCCAGCAGATCTAATATCTGCGCTTGAATGGTTACATCAAGGGCGGTAGTCGGTTCATCAGCTATCATCAGTCCGGGCTCCGGAGATGCCAGGGCCATGGCAATCATCACCCGCTGCCGCATTCCGCCGGAAAGCTGGTGGGGATAACTGTCTATCCGGCTTTCGGGAGCGGGGATCTTCACCAGCTCCAGCAGTTTCAGCGCCCGGTCCCAGGCCTCCTGCTTGGTTATCTTCTGGTGAGTGAGAAATACATCCGCTATCTGTTCTCCAACTTTGAACACCGGATTCAAACTGGTCATCGGCTCCTGAAAGATCATTGAAATCCGCTCGCCCCGCAACTTTCGTATTTTCCGCTCTGAAAGCTTCAACAGGTCCTGGCCTTCAAAAAAAATCTGTCCGTTGTCGATTTTGCCCGGAGGCATCGGAATGAGTTGGTTTATAGAGTGAGCTGTTACCGACTTACCACAACCGGACTCACCGACCAGCGCCAATGTTTCGCCCTTTTTGATATCGAATGAGATATCCCGTACAGCCCGCACTACTCCGCGCTGGGTGTAAAAGTTCACCTCAAGGTTCTGTATTGACAGCAATGTTGATTCATCCATGCCTTAGTCCCTCAACTTCGGATCGAGTATGTCTCGCAGACCATCGCCGAACAGGTTAAACCCCAAAACGGCAAACAATGTGGCAATGCCGGGAAAGGTAACGATCCACCATGCGCTGGTTATAAACTCACGTGAGCTGGCGATCATCAGCCCCCACTCAGGTGTTGGAGGCTGGGCACCAAGCCCCAGGAAGGAGAGCGCGGCCGAACTCAAAATTGCCTCACCTACACCAAGGGTTGCCTGCACCGATATTGGTGCCAGACAGTTCGGCAGGATAGAGCCGAACATCAATTCAAAATTTGAAGCCCCTATTGAACGCTCTGCGATTACATAGTCGGCCTCTTTTTCAGCGAGTACCGAAGCACGTACCAGGCGTACATACCGCGGGATCTGGCTGATACCTATGGCAATCATTGCATTAGTTAGCGAAGCCCCCAGGATGGCCACTATAACAATTGTAAGCAGGACATACGGAAAGGCAAGCATAATATCAATTATGCGCATCACAATCTTGTCAAACCAGCCCCCGTAATATCCGGAAACTACACCGATCAACAAACCAAAGAACATGGCAATACCAACGGAAACCACCCCGATTATCATAGAAATCCGGGCTCCGAAAATGAGCCTGGACAGCATATCCCGCCCCAGATCGTCGGTGCCTAACAAGTATCCTTCGGTAAACGGAGGGGATTTCCGCATTTCAATCACCTGTTCGAGGGGATCATGCGGGGAGACATAGGGGGCAAATATTCCCACTGCCAGGAATAAAGCAATCACAACTAAGCCGGCAATGGCACCCTTGTTCCGTTTTAATTGATGAATGGACTCCTGAAAAAAGGTCGGTTCATCCGGTACATCCAGTGTTTTTCCCACCGGCGGCATTCTGTCGGCGGTCCTCTCTAGGTTCATGTCTTTGTCGTTATTTTCAGTTTTCATTATTGCAGCCTGATTTTCGGATTTACTAGGGAATACAAAATATCAACCACAAGATTGATGAGTACAAAAGTGGTTGCAATCACCATAACTCCTCCCTGCACCGCCGGATAATCCCGTGCCTCAATGGCTTTATACAGCCACTTTCCGATACCCGGCCAGGCAAAAATAGTTTCGGTGAGAATCGCTCCCGACAGAAGCAGTCCAAATTGAATGCCGATGATCGTAATTACCGGTAGAAGAGCATTTTTCAAGGCATAACGATAGACAACTCTATTCTCAAGAATACCGGCCGAGCGGGCAGTCTTGATATAATCCTGTTTCAGAACTTCCAGCATACTGCTGCGGGTAACCCGGGCGATAATTGCCAATGGTATGGTACCCAAGGCAATAGCCGGCAAAATTATGTGCCGAAGTACAGAGGTCAAGAACTTTGGATCACCCTCCCGAAACAGGTAAATAATTGAGTCTATAACATAGAAGTTGGTCATTGGTTCGAAGTAATAGCGTATATTAATTCTTCCTCCGGTCGGCAATAAGTCAAAGCCAACCGAAAAAATCATTATCAGCACAAGCGCCAGCCAGAAGACCGGCAGGGACACCCCTACGAGCGCCCCCACCATCGACGTGTAGTCGATCCAGGTATTCCGCCGGGTGGCGGACAACACTCCTATAATAATGCCGACGATAGTGGCAAACAGCATCGCGAAGAAAGCCAGCTCAATGGTAGCCGGATACAACTCCTTGATTTCATCCATTACCTTACGGCCGGTTTTAATTGACTCTCCGAAATCGAGCTGCACCATGTTCTTCATATAAATGCCGTACTGTTCAATTAAAGGTCGATCAAGGCCCATCTCGGCCCGAATTTTTTCTAACTGAGCTTTAGTGGCCCGCTCTCCCAGCATCACCCGTGCCGGGTCTCCGGGAGAAAGGGCTACCATGGCGAATACTAGGGTAGCTACACCAATCAGTGTTGGAATGAGCAGTGAAAGTCTTTTCAATAAGTATTTTAGCATTTGTAAACCATTATCTCTTTGAACAAAGGAAACAGAGACCGCATGGCCTCTGTTTCCCAAAATTGTTACTTCATTCAGTTACATACAAAAATCATAGATTTTTGCATCTCAAGACTTATTTGTCCAACCACACGCTATAGAACACGCGCTTTCCAACTGGGGAAAGTTTGAAATTCATCACGTAGGGCTGCATGGGTTCGGAGACGACCGAGTGAGCAACAGGAACCCAGGGTGCCTCTTCATGAAACACTTCCTGAGCCTCTTTGTACAGCTCAGTTCGCTTGTCACGATCAAAGGTAGACTTGGCTTCAACAACCAGATCATTAAACTCTTTATCCTTCCAGAAAGCGATGTTTCCGGCGGGAACTTCTGCAGCAGGAATCGACAGCAGTACAAACAGGAAGTTGTCGGGGTCACCATTGTCACCAGTCCATCCCAGAAGGGCGGTCTGGTGTTTACCATTATCGGTACCTTCAAGATAAGTACCCCATTCGTAACTCACAATCTCAGCCTCTACACCGATCTCTTTCAGCTGGGCCTGCATAATTTCAGCAACCTTGCGTCCGTCGGGGAAGTAAGGCCGTGCAACAGGCATTGCCCACAGGTCGGTCTTAAATCCATCGGCATAACCGGCTTCAGCAAGCAGTTCCTTTGCTTTTTCGGGGTTGTAGGGATAAGGATCGATATCTTCGTTGTATGACCACATTGTGGGAGGAATCGGGTTCTTTGCGGTAGTTCCGGCGTCGCCGAATACACCAGCAATGATTTCCTCTTTGTTGATGGCGTAATTGAAAGCCTTACGTACACGTACGTCATCGAAGGGCTCTTTTTCGCAGTTCATCGCCAGGTAGCCAACATTCAGTCCGGGCTGTTGAATCACTTTGATGTCCGGATCTGCCTTCATATCGGCAATATCTTCAGGAGAGGGAAAGTCCATTACATCGATTTCACCCTTCTGCAGCGCCAGATAACGGGCGGTTGCATCGGGAATAACCTTCAGGATCAGGCGGTCCAGATATGCCGGACGGCGCCAGTAGTCTTCGTTTCGTTCGAGAACAATATTGTCGTCTTTCTTCCAGGATACGAACTTGAAGGGTCCGGTTCCTACAGGATTAGACGGAAAATCCGAGCCGTACTTCTCAACTGCGGCGGGGCTTACCATTGCGGCAAAGTCCATTGCCAGGTTCGCCAGGAAGGGTGCTTCAACTTTCTGCAGCTCGAAGCGAACAGTATACTCATCAACCGCAACAATATCTTTGACGATATTGCTCATGTCCATGTAACCCCAGTACTTCCAGGGTCCCAGGTCGTAGTAAGGATGATCTTCCCACAGCTGCCGTCCGAGTGAAAACACTACAGCCTCAGCATTGAAGGGGGTCCCATCGTGAAAAGTGGCATCTTCTACAAGATGAAAGGTGAAAGTCAGGCCGTCATCTGAGATATCCCAGCTCTTTGCCAGGGCTGGTTGTATTTCGGTGGTACCATTCTTAAACTCAACCAAGTTGTCGAAAATTTGAGTAGATCCGTAGAAAGATTCTCCATCGGTTTCACGGGCCGGATCCAGTCCAACTGAATCGCCGCCGCGTCCGAATACCAGAACTCCTCCATACTTTGAATCTTCGGCAGACTCTTCGGTGGCCTCTTCGGCTGCTGCGCCTTGGTCAGCTTCCTGCTGTCCACCGGCAAATACGGCGAAGGCCAGAAGGAATACTAACAGAACATTTAATGCTTTTTTCATCAACACACTCCTTTTTTTGTTTTTGATATAGCATGAATATTTATTATTCCAATCGGGACCTCATTTGTCAATCAGAATTTAGTAGTTTTTGTTTCTATCTGAAAGAATAACTCCACCCACCGCTGATTTAGAGTCTTTTTATGCTAAATAGTTTGTAGGGCCTACTGCCACGGCCTACTGCCGCCGAAGGCGAAAAGAGGCCACTACACCAAGCATTGCCACAACTAAAACCGCCGGTACTCCCCAAAACCAGGAGTAGCGTACGTGCCCGTTTACCGCCGTCAAATCGAAAACCGCACCGGCGACTAGGCTGCCCAGTAAGTTACCGACCCCCATGGTAATCAAGTTAAACAGCTGCTGTATTCCCGCCCGGGATTCTGAGTCGGTAAAGCTGTCGATATAAATAAAGGCGGTGGAGAAGAAGAAGGCAAAGGCCGGACCGTGAAAAGCAATACCGATATATGCCGGAACAGCACTCCCGGTAACCGCACTGACGATAAGAAAAATGAAGCGGGCCAGCTCCATAAAAATACCCGCTATAAGCATACGCCGATAGCTAAAACGGACCAGAAGCGCCGCCATCGCCAGCATTGAGAGCAGTTCTGTTGCCTGTCCCAGGCTCATAGCAGGCATGATGGACGATTCAGGCACACCTAGGGCATCTAAAAAGGGAGCGGTACCGAAATAGTAATACTTGTCCACCATCTGCACCACCAGCCCCACCAGTGCAACAATCAGGACCCGGGGCTGCATCAGTATCCGTAAAGCCGCCCGCGGAATTAACTCGCGGCGACGGGGACCGGCACGGCGGGTCGGTGCCAAAGAGAGGGCATAGACGCCTAACACTCCGCTGACCAAGGCTGTAAACCGCAGGGCATCCCCTACAGTACCCCCCGGGCGGTCCAACCAGAGGAAGCTGAAAAACCAGGCCGCGGCAATCCAGCCGGCGGTGCCCCATAAACGTACACCGCTGAATTGCCTGCGGGCGTCCGGAGCATGGTGAAATACGATAGCATTGGTCAAGGCCACCCCCGGCCCAAAAAGCAACTGAAAAATAATATAAAAGAATAGGAAGTGAAGGTACTGGTCTTGCAGTGTCAATATCCACATCACCACTGCGCTTCCAATCTGTGAAACCGCAAGGACCCGCTCAGCAGACATAATTCGATCGGCTATAAAGGACCCTATCAAGGGAGCGACAATCGCCGAAAGGGCGGACATCGAGAGTATAGTCCCGGTTTGTACGCCGCTGAATCCGAGCACCCTATTGAGATAGAGGCTCAAAAGAGGGATGTGGGCCCCCGCGGCTACATAGAAAAGAAACATCATAACCGACAGGCGCGTATAACTGCGAAGCTGCATGGGTAACGCACACATAAACGCTTGAGACCTAGGTATCCAGGTTTTCTTTTTCAGAGTTTTCTTTTTCAGGGGCCCTACGAATTTTTTCAATCAATTCAGGAAAATGACTTAGATAAAGCCTTAAAGCCCCTAAATTAAGAATAGTCGCATTCCTCTCGATAAGCCGGCCGTATTTTTGCAGCGCTTCGGCTTGATGTGCTTTTCCCAGCTCCTGCAGAAATCGACTGAATTCCTGAATATCGTCAATAAAAAGTGAATTGGAGATTACTGCCCATTTCTCTTTTCCCGGCTCTTCCAGCCGGCGCAGGAGGTCTTTTTTCCGATATATAGAACGGCTGAAGTCCAGGTTAAGCACATCCTCGGTATCAGCTGTCTGCAGCTCCTCTCCGCGGGGCTGTGTAATACCCGCCGGCCCGTTACTTACTATTTTAATTTTCGGAAACCTCAGAATAAAGGTACTACCTTCACCGGAGGTACTGTGTACACTGATGGTACCGTCCATCGCTTCCGCCAGTCGCCGAGTAATGGTCAGGCCCAAGCCAGTACCTCTAAACCTATCTTCCTGTCCGCGCTGCTGGGTAAAGGCATCAAAAATCCTCTCGTGCTCATCAGGCCGTATCCCAATGCCACTGTCAACTACAAAAATACGGAGGTCAGCACTATCTTCATCGTTCTTTTCACCCTGGATATGCAAGGACACCCTACCCTTTTCGGTAAACTTCACTGCGTTCCCTACCAAATTGTACAGAATTTGTCTAAATCTGTGGGAATCCCCGTATACTTCAACAGGAGTCCCCTGCTGTATCTCCGCGGTAAACTCAAGCCCCTTCTCGCCGGCCCTGTATCCATACATCGATTCAATATCTCGGACCAACTCTTCCAGATTCATAGCGGACTTGTGAATTTTCAACATTCCAACTTCCATAGCCGAAAGATCAAGCAAGTCGTTTATCAACGCAAGCAGCTGACTACCGCTCCTCTTAATGGTATCAAGAAAATTGTGTATGGTCGGATCTTCGCTTTGCTTTCGAATTAACTGGGTATATCCGATTATTGCATTCATCGGAGTTCTAATTTCATGACTGATATTGGCAATAAAATCGCTTTTTATACGATTCGCGTTTTCCGCCTCTTCTTTAGCCTGAATAAGCTGCTTTTCTATCCGCCGCCGCTCTTTAATCTCCGACTCCAACTGTTCCAGCCGCTGCCGTTCGATTTCCTGCGTCTGTAATTCAAACCTTCGCCGCTGCTCTCTATTTATTAACAGTTGCACAATGTATATGAGAAAAATTCCTAATACTACATAGAGTATATAAGCGACATTTGTCCTCCATAAAGGAGGTATAACTTTCAGATCTATCGACACACCTTCCTCATTCCAAATTCCATCGCTGTTGGAAGCTTTTACCATGAAAGTGTAATCCCCCGGGGGTAAATTGGTATAGCTTGCATAACGTCGAGTGGACGGGTATATCCATTGGTCATCAAAGCCTTCTAGTTTATACGCATATTTATTCTTCTTCGGATTTACATAATCTAGTGCGGTAAATTCAAAAGCAATAAACTTGTCTTCATAGGAGAGTTCAATCTCATCTACCAGTTGTAAGCTCTGTCCGAAATCCACCTCCCGGTCAAATACTCTAAACGAAGTGAGATGGACCGGAGGAACATGCTCATTTCGACTAAAATCTCCGGGTTTAAGAAGGTACAGCCCCTCAGTTGTACCGAAATACAGTTCATTCGCTGCAATGTCCCTAAAATGCCCCCGAGAAAACTCGTCCGCCCATATTCCATTGTCCTCATCAACCACTTGAAACTGGGACATCTCGTAATCGAAAACCACCAGTTGGTCCATAGTACTGATCCAAAGACGGCCTTGTTGGTCCTCTAAAATTCCATATATTGTGTTGGAAGGAAGCCCATCCTCCTGCATGAAATGCGTAAAGCTATCGGAATCGGGATGGTAAAGATTTAAGCCGCCGCTCACTGTCCCCATCCACAGTCGTCCACGGCTGTCTTCGTAGAGTTCACGAATAGTATTACTTGTCAAGGTACTCGAATCGTCTTCATCGTGATAATATCTGGTAAACTGTTTTTCCTCCCGGTTAAATCGATTTAATCCGTTGTTAGTGGCAATCCAGAGGTTTCCCTTTATATCAATCAGTATATCGTAAATCAGGTTGTCGCTAAGGCTCTTCGGATCGTAGGGTGTGTGCTGATAATACTCCATCCGTTCGGTGCGGGGATAATACCGGGCAAGACCACCGCTGTAGGTTGCTATCCAGAGGGAACCGTCATTATCCTCATATACTCCATAAACAATCTGATCCTTGAGGGGAGTTTTGTCCTCTGGCCCGAACCACCTTTCAAAATTATCTTTTTCACGATTGTATCGATTGAGGCCTGCGTTGGTAGATACCCAGATATTTCCGTGACTGTCTTCAAATAAATCGGTCACAATATCGTTGGACAGGCTTTTTGGGTCGTTTTCATTATGCCGGTAGCGAATCATTCGGTCCTGTTCTTCATCATACCGGTTAAGCCCGCCGTTATACACTCCTACCCATAAAACTCCCTTTGAATCACGTAAAACGGCATTTACCTTTCCTTCACTTAAGCTGTGGGGATCCTCCGGATTATGCTGCCAGTACGTAAACTCGTTATCCGGCTTTTTCATCTTATTAATCCCGCCGCCGTTTGTGCCGATCCACAGTACCCCGGAATCATCGTAATGCAGTGAATACACAATATTGTGACTAATACTGGAGCTATCGTAGGAATGCGAAGTATAATGGTTATATTCCTCATCTTCTATCGAAAACTCTATAAGACCTCCGCCCCAGGTCCCGATATGCAGGACCCCTTCTTTTTGTGCATTAAGTACGTAGGTTCTATTATCCGGCAGAGTGTAGTTGGTACTTGTTTCCGCTTCTATATTAAAGCGGGTTAATCCACCCCCACCCCAGGTACCAAGCCACAGTGAGTGTGGTTCGGTTTGTACAATCGTCATCACATTATTATTACCGATACTCTCCGGATCATCCTCGGAATGAGTAAAGACCTTAAAATTATCCTCTGAAGGGCGATAGAGATTCAGGCCTCCGTAAGTCCCAAACCATACTCTCCCCCGGCTGTCTTGGGCAATTGATCGAATAGCATTGTTGCTAATACTATGCGGGTCCTCGGGATCATGAAAGTAACGGATAAAATTTCCCTGATCTTCATTTAAGACATTCAATCCATCGAGGGTACCTACCCATAACCGACCACTCTCATCCCGTAAAATTGAAACGACTACATCATTTGAAAGGGAATCCGCCTTTCCCGGCACATGCTCAAATCGGGTGATCTCCCCGGATTTTAGATCGAAGCGGTTAAGACCGTTGTAAGTACCTATCCATAGTATGTCATCCTTATCCATATACAGGGTCTGCACCAGATCATGAGAAAGGGAGTTTGAATCAAAGGGTTTTTTCTTATATGTCCTGAATTCGTATCCGTCATACCGATTCAGTCCGCCCTGGGTTCCAAACCACAAAAATCCGCGGGAATCCTGTACGATATCGGAAACAGCCAAATTAGACAGGCCGGTTGATTTATCAATGTGCTCGAAGTACACGTGCTCCTGAGAATGAAGAATAGGGGTAAAAAGTACACATAGTATGACCAATACTACACTCTTCATTTATTCTCCTCTATTCTCCTCGTTATTTAGATAGGGATACATCTCGTTCATACAATTCGGGCATAAACCGTGGCTAAACTCCGCTTCACTATGATCACTTATATAATGTTCCACCTGCATCCAGAAGCCTTCATCGTTACGGACCTTTTTACAGCGTGCGCAAATAGGAATAATCCCGCGCAGTTGTTTTACTTCATCCAGGGCATGCTGCAGCTGTTTAATCAACTCTTCCTGTTTTTGCCGTGCCTGTTTTAATTCTAAATGGGTCTTAACCCTGGCGCTTACTTCGGCATCTTCAAAGGGCTTTGTAATATAATCGACCCCTCCAGCCTGAAAACCCTTTACTTTATCCTCCAGATGGGCCCGGGCAGTTATAAAAATAATCGGAATATAATAACTGCTGTAAACAGATAAAATATCCTTTGCCGCGGAGAAACCGTCACCATCCGGCAGCATCACATCCAGCAGAATCAAATCGGGAACTTCCTTTTCGAGTGCCTTAAAGGTATCAGAGACGTTTAGGGCAATAGCGAAGCGGTAGTCCTGCTCTTTTAATACGGAATGAAGAATTTCCACATTTTCCGGAACATCATCTACAATTAAAATAAGCGGAGATTTATCATGAGCAGAAGGTGCATCAGAAATGTTCATAAGTTAAATAATAAAGAAGTATCAATATAATTTCAATTTAATATTATACCATTTTACTCCATTTTTACGATCCCGGATGCAGTTTTGGGAGTAAAAAATTTATCACACAGAGCACCGAGAAAAAAGAGTATGAACACACCGAAAAAAGTATATATCGAACCAAGAGAAAGACCAAGCACATTCACAAGAATTGCAAGCACCGCCCCGCCAACTACTGTAAAAACACCTGCACACACACCACCGCGTTTCCAGTGAAACAAACCGATGTAGAGCGGCAGAAAGACTAAGAGAATTCTGGAGGATGCAACCGACAACTCAACCAGATAGTCGGGACGCAACAAGGAAAAGAGAAACACTACCAGTGTCATTAAAAAGGTAAAAAGTCTCCCGATCACCATGTTTTTTCGCATCCTAAACACATCCCGGGTCATCATCGAGGCAAGGGTAAGGATAATAGAGTTCGATGTTGATACGGAGGCAAAAATAATGCTTAAACCAAGAGGAAGGGCAAGGACGGCACCCATACGACCCATCAAATGTACTATAACAGTGTCCCGGTCTTGAATAACCGGTAAAATACCATCCAAGGTCCCGGATTTGGCAGCAAATCCTATTACCGTCACAATTACCGTATACACCGCCCCGAAGGAGGCAAACAGGATAATCATTTTTTTGATTCCCCTAGGATCCTTAATAATAAACAGGCGCTGGACAACCTGGGGATTGGTAAGCGCAAAGAAAGCCCAGGGCAAGGTAATATTAATAAAGAACAAGGGAGTCCATACTTGATTCGGAAAAGTAGATATTTCAATACCGTTGAACTCCCGACCCGTCCAGGCAAGCACGGCAATTGCGACTATCATCATAAACAGCCCTTGCAGCGCATCGGTTAAGGCAACTCCCCGCAGTCCCCCCATAAAAGCCCATATAAAAATAATGATTGAAGCTATTGTAACTCCAGCGATAAAGCCTATCCCATAGTTACCAAAAACCAAAGCTAATCCGATTACCTGCACAGAGGCATAGGGTACTAGTGCGATGAAGGCCACAATCGCTCCAAGTGCTTCGGTTGCTTTTCCATAGCGGTCCGCAAACATCTCCATCGGAGATACGTAGCCCTTCTCTTTTCCAAGATGCCATATCCGTTTGCCGTACATCACCAGGATAATAACTGTCGCAATTAGATATACCAATTCAAAGATCATTGCACCGACACCTGTTCCGTATGCCATTCCAACCAACCCTACCATCATGAAGGCTGAATAAGTTGTGGCGGCATAGGTAAGTGCGGTTACAATCCAGTGGACGGTCCGTCCCCCGATAAAGTACTCCTCTTGGGTCTGCTTTTTACGGGCTACGATGAGAACAATGGCGCTTCCAATAATTACGTATAAGGTTAACAAAACAAGAAATTGGGTCATAAGAATAACTCCAATAAAAATGAGACTACCTGGGATTAATAAAACTTTTCAGCTTTAACTGAAACTTTCAAGAGGTTTTATTACTTTTTATTGTGACCTGCAGCTATTTTTTGCTCAATAGGGCAAAAATTGCTGTACAGAGGTTATCTGTACAGAGGCGGCAAACGTGAAAATTTTAAAAGGAAATTCCGATTAGGAACCGAGAGCCGGTATAAATCCAGTCGGGTTCTCCAAACAACAAATCCTGCTGATACTGCAGAAATACACTCATCACCGGATGCACTTTCACGCGCACACTCCCGTTCACATAGGGCCCCATCAAAAAACGGGCGGAATCCTTGCTTTGTTCAAATTGGAAAGTCGGTGTAAGCCCGGTCCCGAAGCCATAGGTAACCTTTTCACCCTCAAAGGGAAAATGCAGCCCCAGACGCAGGGGAACAAGAAAATCAGCCTGGACCTCACCCTGATTATCTTTTTCGGTGTGGATACCGAAATCCGCCCCTACAACCATATCCATACCTGTTTGTATAGACCTCTGGTACATAGCTCCAGTAGTGAGATACGTAGTATCATATGCGAATAGATTTACACCGAAATTGCCGGTTACGGTCGAATCCGCTGCAACAGGACCTGCGGCAAGAAAAATTAGCAGCACAGCTGCCGGTAGTACACGCTTTTTCATTCTCTTACTCCTCTACTCTTCGTATCAATGTAACAAGAACACCCTCAATCTTCAACAAAGCAGTTCCCGATTCTAAGATTTTTCTACTGGTCCAAACCCTGTGGG
>CAZDFY010000035.1:0-30678 GCA_964504785.1 uncultured Sediminispirochaeta sp.
TTACCATTGCCCGGCCGCGAACTATGTGTCCGTGTCCTGTGGTTTGAATTCCATATAAGATTTTCATGTATGCTCCGGTTCCCCTGCTTCTTGCAGGAGGCGAGTCTGCAGCAGGCGGGTTGTGACCGCCTTTAAATTAGCTACCACACTTGGTTCGGTCCCCCCTAGATGGACCCATTCGTCGGCCAAAACCGCATCTACTACAAGACCGCTCTGTAGGGCATTTTCTATAACCGGCAGAAACCGGTGTTCATCTGTCTTGTGGTTCAGCATTGATTCCATAATTGAAACCGGTACTTTCCATAGCCCGATATCAACATACTCACTCTTTCCTTCCCACGCCCGGGTCACCCGGCTCCTGTCTGCACTTAGTGAAACCCTTTCTCCATGGCCCTGTTCGCAGACATGGAAGGCCAGGGTCAGTGCGGTATCGGAGGGAGAATGGACAATGTCTTCGAACAGATGGGATGGAACATAGCTGTCGGCAAGCCACACTACCGCGGGCTCGGAAAAGGGGGCCCCGCGATACGCCTGTAGTAGGGCATGTCCCGTTCCTGCTGCCTCGCCCTGTTCTACATACTGCAGGGAGATGCCTTTGAAGGACTGACCGAAATAACTTTTAATTTGATGGGAGAGATGTCCAACCACCAAGGTGATTGAATCTTTTTGCGCATCAAATACGGAGGAAGAGAGAAGATTTTCCAAAGAAAAACGGAGAAAGGGGATGCCCCCGATTGGGTACATGCATTTTTGCAGGTAGACACCAAGGCCGTTGAAACGGGTCCCCTTTCCTGCTGCTAAACATATATAATTCATATTGTCCTCATTGTTACCATCCGATTGTATCTAAATCTATGCAAGTAATCCAGTAACAGCAATTCGCAATGTGAAAAATTTTGGATATTTTTCACATTGCGAATGCTCACATTTTGTGTAAGATAAGTAATTTATCTTAAAGATGGTGTGGGTATTCTCATTTTGGAAGCCTTATGGCTTTGGTAGTGGTACAAAGCTTGTGGAATAAAAATTTTCACACTCTTCCGGCGAGTATTTACATAAAAACCACTAAAATGGTCCCGTTTTTGTAGTCTTTGAGAGAGTGAACATCTAAATTTTATAATACCCACAAGCTTTGTACCACTAAGTATGGCTTTCAAAATGAGACAATACCTGATCCAGTAATTTTATTATAACCGCAGATATTTCCAGATATTCTATGCCGATTTTTGATATTCAATAAAAAGGTCCATTAGAATAGGATCTAACTTAAGGTTTTCTTCTATAAATTGACTTTTCATGAGTTCAAGGGCCTCATCGGTGGATAAGGGCTTCTTGTATACCCTGTTAGGATCGGTGAGGGCATCAAACACATCGATAATTTCCAGCAGTTTTGCGGGAAAAAAGGCGGCGGTTTGAAAGGTGAGCACCGGTTTTGCTCCGAAACCGATAAGGTAGTTGTAATGTTGTTTTGGGTGCTGTTTTAGGTAGTTACTGTACTGCGCCCTGAAGTATCCGTAGCCGCTGGGGTGACCGTAGTACTCGTGATGGTAGCCGGTGATCAATCCCGATTCAATCGGATAAGAGGTTTTATTCACTACCGCCAGATAGCCCTGGCGTACATGGTCGACCACTTTATCGCGATCATACGCGGCATTCCCCTCATGGTACTCAATGTCTTTGGCCTTTCCGATGTCATGCAGTAAAAAACCGGTTGCAAAATTGTGTATTTGCTGGTTTGGAATAGCCTGCATTCCGGAATGAAACACCCGCTCTAGGACCACGTCGTCGGTGTGGAGGTGCGGCAGCAGACGGTGATAATAGGGGTGATAGTTCTTCTTAAAATTAATACGCAGACGGTTCGGCAGACTCGAGTTGAGGATTTTTTTATTGTAAAACATGAGAAAAGCGACGCTTCTTAAAAAAGTTCGGGTCATATGCTGAACTACGGTACCGTTTGAAGAAGAAAAGATTGCGTCGAACATTTCATCCTGAAGCACTGTTTCATCAATTAATGAAGTTGAGGTCCGTACCATTTCACGGGTTTTTTCGACAAGCTCGTGAGAGAATATGCGTGCCTCATCATTGCTCATCTCCAGTGCTTTTTCTAGGATGTTTTTATTGATGAGGGATGCATCGGTGGTAGAGGTGCTCAATGCTTCGGAGACAGCCTCGGGGTTCGGCTTTTCCTGGGCCAGCAGGTCTTTTAGCGAATTGGTGTGGCGGTCGATAAGCTGGACCTTTTCTCCGTGGCGTAATGACTGGATCTCTTCATAGTGACTGCCGAAATTAGGAAGGCCTTTTGCCTTATGAGCTGCGGGTCCGTCGTTGTCGTCCCCGAATCCCCCCGTTCCTTCTTCAGAAGGAGAGGCGTAAAAATGATAATTTCCCGGATTTTCCCTGATTGTCGACAGAAGTTCTCTTACCCTGTCCGAAGGCAGCAGGTAGTTCCATGAGGTAGTAGGGTTGTTCCAGAACTGGGAATTGTTGTCGTACAGGGCACGGAAACTAAGCTTCTTCTGTTTTGATGCGTTTTTATGTACGCATAATACCGGCTCTTCTTCTTCTGCAAGAAGGGGGATAAGCCGTTCGTCCTTTTCAATAGCCTTTAATACGGATATATATTTCATTTCACCAACTACTCTAAAGATTAGCATACGAAAATTGAAAATCAAGCCTGGGTATAACAGGAATTCTAAATTTGAAAATTTTAGAATAATTTTCAAATTTAGAATGCTGTGGGTATAATGTGCTGCTAATTGTAGTTTATTTTTTCAGCTTTTTCTATTGCTTTTCCTGCTGCTTTCTTATTCCCTGCTGTTTTCCCTTCCTCTGCCGGGGCGTTATTGACTTTTTAGCAGTGAGGGCCTAACCTCTTTTTTAAGAGTATTTATAAGAGGCGCTTTCAAAAATCGAAGATTTTTGAAAGCGCCAAGGCCTTTAGTAATATTACGACCCTATATAGAGGTTCTTTCAAAATTGTAATTTTGAAAGAACCTCATAAGAGTATGTTTTGAAGAAACGGGAGTAGAGATGACTGATACCGGTGTGCCGGGTCGAGAAGCGCATGAAAGAAATGCGCATGCAGAACCTGAAGAAATTCGCAGGGCCAGGGAAAATCTCCTACGGAAAATGCAGGATTTTGGTCTTTTGAAGCACAAAACGAACCTGCAGGGCCAAAAAGAGACGGGCCTTGAGGCGGAATTTGAAGAATACAACGAATTTGTACAAAAATTGGACCGTTTAGTTGAACGAAGGCAACTGGGTTTTAAAAGCCGTGTAATCACCTATGCCGGGGTGAATACCTTTCTCTTTTTATTAAACCTCTTTTCCTCCGGGCTCAGTTTTCCCTGGTTTATCTTCCCTGCCGGAGGCTGGGGGATAGGTCTTGTTTCGGATTATGTTGCCCTTCGGGGCCATCAAAAAGTGCGCCGGGAGCTTCAGCAGCTTCCGGCGATGAAGCCTGCCGCGCTGAAAGAGTTTCGAGCCCTGAAAAAAATGGAAAACCGTCATCGGAAAACCGCCGCATCTTTTCTCAGTGTCGGGGCTTTCCTTGTTGCTATCAACGCTATTACTACCGGTTTTGCCGTTCCATGGTCGTTGATTCCTGTTTCGGTGTTTGGGGCGCTCTATTTTGGGAAGAGTTCGGTTCATAAAGAGCGTACAAGAAAGATGCGCACGCAGTTTGACAAGTTGCTGCAACAGCAGGGTGCTACACGCGGGTATCGGCCTGTCGGTGTGAAGGCCTCTTCAGGCTATGAGTATGAGGCCAGGGGTATTGCGGATACGGTGTTTGCGAAGCTGGAAGGGCTGGAGGGGGTGCAGCAGCTCTCCGACGAGGCATCGAACATTCTTCACACGTACCTTGAGCAGGTAAAACTCCTTAGTGGCCAGGTTGAAGAAATTGATACTATTATGCGGGAAATTCCTAAAGCAGATATAGAGGCGGACCGGCGGGAGCTTGAACAGAAAATAGGGGCTACCGAAAGCGAGCAGTTGAAACAGGAGTATCGCCGTTCGATACAGGAGATTGATCAGCATATCGCCGCATATAAAAAGCTGGAAGAGCAGCGTGAACTTATTGATCTACGTATTCGTTCGGCAATAAATACTCTTAAGAAGCTGCGCTTGGATATTGCAAGAATAGACAGTGTTACTCAAGTACATTCAATGCCGCATTTTGACGAGATAAAGCGGCAGTCTGAGGACTTGTCGGAATATATTCAGGATTTGGCCGCCGGTTATGATGAAACAATATAAGGTGGGTTTAAGGGGGAGAGAATGAACAGATTTGGTAAAGCAGGGCGTGTATTGGAATTTACTACAAAAGCAATAATTGGAACACCTCAGAAGCGGGGATTATGCGGTTTGACAATTGAAAAAGCCGCTGCCTCCACACAGGTCCTTCCGCTGATAGATTTATTGCGGAAGATTGCCTCCGGTTCCTACCGCTATGAGGATGTTCGTGCCGAGAACCCTGTGGAAGAGTTTGTGCGTAGGGGGGTAGAGAACTTTCTTCGCTATTATGCCCGTCCTGAACAGGCCGGTAAGGTCGATGCTGTGTTGGAACTCTTTGAAAGCGGTATAAACCCGGAACTGCTGGCCGAAGAGATTTCTAAGGTCTGGATGCCCGAGCTTGAGCTTGCCGATCACCAAGTGCTTCCCCGCTGGCGGCTTACCAATCTTCGTGCGAATCCCGACCCCTTTAAGCCTACCGAGGTAGTGCTGCAGTTGAACGCCCTTTATACTGTTCCTGAAGAGAGTGCCGCTGACTCGCCGGATCTGCCGGAACAATTTAAAGGGCAGGTTGAGGAGCTACGAAAGAATCCGGGAGAAAAGGTAGCTGATTATGATCATCCGGTTCCTCTGTACGAGGAGGATGATCGGCACGAACTTGTATCCTGTCTTCAAGAGATGGAAGGGGATATAGCCTTTGAAAAAGAGCAGGGGGTGCTGCCGGAGGACTACCGTGTGCCTGTACTCTTATCGGTATCGGTTACCCATGCAGGAATTGATAAGCCCGCGGGCCGATGGATTGAGTGGCTGCTGAAGGAAAAACACTATCACCACCTGCAGGTGCTGGTCCTTACGGAGGAACGAATACGCGGTATTAAAGATGCGCTCTTCACCGCTGGACCTGCGGCAAAAGCAGCGGGCCCCCCAGAAGCTGCCGGCTTTTCAGCCGGAACTTCCAGAGCTGCCGGCCCCGCAGCCGGGGCTGCCGGTGCAGAAGACCCTTTGGATGTGTATTCGGTGTTCGGAAAGTACGGTCGCCATTTCAATGCACTAAAATATACCCAGTTGATATTGGAAAAAACCCACAACATTACCGCCGGCTTCAAGCTTGATACCGATGAGGGGATGCGCAGCCGAGATTTGTATGAAGCAACCGGCTCCACATGGTTTCAAACCCTCTGCCACCCCTACTGGGGAGGAGAGGCGGAGGATGCTGATGGAATTGCGGTAGAGCTGGCGGTGAATGAAGGGGAATACATGAACAGCACCGACATCGATAAGCTTGGTTTTTCCAAGGCGATGCGGGCCCCGGATGTGACTATTCCGAACACCTGGACCGGGCCGAATATGTTTTTTCAGAAATCCTTTGCCCACGGGCGTATGACAGCTCTATATAATACTGTTGATTCAGTGGAAGAAGGTATATCCCATCCGGTTGTGAAGGGCGGGGGGTATGGAATCAGCAATCATGGCCTCCGAAGTGCTCTCCCGTTCACCTTTTCCTGGGTAGGTCGCGCGGAGGACCAGCAGTTCTACTTTTCGGGGCTTTCCTATGGAATACGGGCGATTTTCAACCCTGATTTGAGAATAGCCCATTATAAATCGTCGGTCTCGGGGGCGGAGCAGAAGACCGCCGCCACCCGTTTTATCGGAGATATGTATCGGCTTGTTGTGTTTCAGCGTTTGGCGGGTATCCTGGATGTGAAACATCAGATTGATCCAATGCCCGGTGTGTTTGCCGGAGAGCTCGCAAGGGCCCAAGCTGCTTTTGCCGCACTTCTCAAGGCGTGTGAGTTTGTGATTCACGGTAACGAACCAGCTGCGCGGTATATAGTTGAAGAAGGAATAGGTGAACTCCTCGATCTGGAGGATAGAATCGATCGGGGAGAGGTTGACTCGGAGTTTCGCCGAGAACGGGCCCAGTGGGACCTGTTTGTGAAGCATGTCGATGGGGCAGAACCGGACAGGTTGAAAAAGATATTCAATCTTTTATAATGGCGTAAGATAAAATACAATAAGAGGTCCATCATGCCCGTACGAAACTCCTGCCAGCTCATTACGTATCCCGATAGTTTGGGTGATAACTTATCCGATTTACGGAGGATCCTTTCCGAATATCTGCCGGGGCTTTTCGGGGGGGTGCATATTCTTCCCTTTTATCCCTCCTCCGGGGACCGCGGATTTGCCCCGCTTACCTACAACGAAGTAGATCCCCCTTTCGGGGACTGGGGTGATATTGAATCGCTCTCCAAGGATTATGATGTGATGGTCGATATGATGGTCAATCACATCTCCCGACGCTCGGAGTACTTTCAGGATTTTTTACAGAAAAAGGATGATTCAAAGTGGTCGGACCTGTTTATCCGTTTTAAGGATTTTTGGCCGGAGGGCGGGCCTACTGATCAGGACCTCGAGAAAATTTATACCCGTAAGCCCCGCCCCCCTTACCAGGAGATAGAGTTTGCCGATGGAAGCAGGGAAAAGATTTGGTGCACCTTTGATTTCGAACAGATAGATCTTAATCTCCGGAGCGAGACAGCTCGAGGGCTTATCCGCGAGTTCCTACAGAATTTATGCAGCCGCGGTGCAAATATGATCCGTCTGGACGCCTTTGCCTATACGACAAAAAAGCCCGGCACCAACTGTTTTTTTGTTGAACCGGAGGTATGGGAGCATCTCTCTTTCGCGAGAGACAGTATCAAAGACTACGGGGCGCTGCTGTTGCCGGAGGTGCATGAGCACTACACCATGCAGAAGCGCATCGCCGAACACGGGTATCCGGTATACGATTTCGCCTTGCCGATGCTGGTACTGCAGGCTCTCTACGATGGTGATGCACGAAACCTAAAGCGCTGGCTTTCTATCTGTCCCCGTAATCAGTTTACGACCCTCGATACCCATGACGGCATAGGGGTGGTTGATGTACGCGGTCTTATGACGGAAGAGGAGATGGAGCGCACAAAGGAGAACGTGTACAGCAAAGGGGCCAATGTAAAACGCATTTACAACACTTCCAAGTACCAGAATCTCGATGTGTATCAGATAAACTGCACCTATTATTCCGCCCTTGGTGAGGATGACGGGGCGTATGTGTTGGCCCGGGCACTGCAGTTCTTTACTCCCGGTATTCCCCAGGTCTACTATGTGGGGGCTTTGGCTGGTAAGAACGATATCGAACTTGTTGAAAAAACTCAGATGGGTCGAAATATCAATCGGCACAACTATACCGTCGAGGAGGTTTCCGCCGAAGTAGAGCGGCCGGTTGTACAGCGTCTGGGTGAGCTTATGAAGTTCAGAAACGAATGCGAGGCCTTTGACGGTAGTTATGAGCTTTTACCGAGTGCCGATCATATTGTACATATTCGGTGGCATAAGGGCCGGCGAATCGCCGAGTTATATGCCGATGTAGCTGCACAGAGCTTCGATATTCGGACCGGTGCGGCATCTTGAAACAGGGCTTAAGTAAAGGCGGCTACTCTATCGAACGTGAAGCCACAAGATTTACCCCGGTCCCCTTAAAATCCTCTATTAATATGTCTCCGGTTTTTATGGGTGTGGGCAGGGACAGTTCGTACACCCTGTCAAGCAGTTCGTTGATGTGCTCGAAGGGCAGGGGGGCATCGGTTTTTACCGGGAGACGGGGGTGCTGCTCATTTTCCAGCCTGCAGGTGGCTGTGACTACCCGTTTCGGTGCTAATATTTCTTCGCGGGCGTATTCTTCACCCCTGGGACAACGGTTGCCGGTAACCTTTACCTCATCATTATCTACCGTAACTTGGAGGTGGCAGCCTACAGGGCATACAATACAGATCATTTCTTTTGTATTTTTATTAGGGTTCATCCTGAAGTGTTACCTCCACTTTTGAATCGGGTGTAATTTCAATGTCCTGAAAAATCTTCGGAGTAATTTTTAGTTTAATCATTTCACTCGGCTGCACATGGGGCTTTTTCTGCCTTTTTACCACTTCACCGTTCACCAGTAACTGTATACGGGCGTTATTTGAAACAACGAGGGGGCGCATATAAATGTCGCTTTCCGCATCCGGATTGATGCGGGTCGGATTTACATAGCGGATATTAGCGCCCGGTTTGATACTGAGCTCCCGTTCGGGCCGTTTTCCCTTAAGGTATTCAATAACGTTTTCCCCGGCAAGCCGGGCTTCGGCGCTTACAAAATCCACCAGGTCATGAACATGAAGTACATTGCCGGCGGAGAATACTCCCTCGATTGAGGTCATAAGCATGCTGTCGACCGTTGGGCCGTTGGTCAATGAATTTAGTTCGATACCGACTTGTTTAGAGAGTTCATTTTCCGGTATCAGTCCTACCGACAACAACAGGGTATCGCAGGTAATTTGGAAGGTTTTATCGTGATTGGGAACTCCGTTTTCCAGCGGAGTAATATCAACAGCTTCAACCCGTTCTTTCCCGTAAATCTTTGATACTACGTGACTCAGGTAGAGTGGAATTTTAAAATCGTTTAGACACTGGGAGATATTACGGGTCAACCCTGAAGGGTACGGCTGTATTTCGACTACGGCGTGGACAGTGCTGCCGACCCACTGCATGCGTCGGGCCATGATGAGGCCTATATCTCCCGAACCGACGATTACCACGTCTTTACCGGGGATGTAGCCGTTCATATTGACAAGACGCTGGGCGAGCCCTGCGGTATACACACCGGCCGGCCGGGTACCTGGAATCATCACGTTCCCGCGGTTTCGCTCCCGGCATCCCATTGCAAGTACCACCGTTTTGGTAACGAACTTCAGCACTCCGTATTCCGGGGAGTAACCAAAGCACTCCTTGCGGCCGTCCTCCAACAGGGACATCTCCATGATGGTGGTTCCGCAGAATACCTTTACCTCGGAGCTTTCAATGTTGCGGACCCACCTTTCGGCATATTCCGGACCGGTTAACTCTTCCTTAAACTCGTGCAGCCCAAAGCCGTTGTGAATGCACTGTAAAAGGACTCCGCCGAGCTCATCTTCCCGTTCTACCAGGGCCGTAGTAAAACCGGCTGCAGAAACAGTAGCGGCCGCGGACATTCCGGCGGCACCCCCGCCGATAACAAGTGTATCTATTTGTTCTGTTCGCATAAGGATCTCCAAATAACCGTACTCTCTTTTCCACGCTTAGTTATTTCACTATAGCTCTTACCGGTTTCACGCATTATAATTTCAATTATCTTTCCTGTACAGAAACCACCCTGGCACCGGCCCATACCAGACCTGGTAAAGAATTTAATTCCGTCTAGGGTATCGTGTCCCCGCCTAACGGCTTCTACAATTTCCGCCTCCGAAATGTTTTCACACCGGCAGACAATATTGCCGTAGGCGGGGTTCTCCTTTATTAGTTTGTCTATATCGTAGGAGTTTTTGTTTCTTATACGCGGGACTGCGTTTACATTCGGATCATAGTCGCTGCGCTCCTGTAGGGTAAGTCCTTCCTCTTTAAGAATGTCCTTTACATATTCGGCGATTGCCGGTGCGGCGGTGAGGCCCGGCGACTGGATACCGGCTACATGTATAAAGTGAGGGACCTTTTTACTGGCCTCTATGTAGAAATCTCCCCCCGGCAACGCTGGGCGTAAACCCGAGAAGGCGGTGATTACATCTTTGGTTGATACTTTGGGTATCATCTGCCGGGCTGAGTCGAATATCGCTTTTAATTTGGTGCTGGATGTTGAAAGGTCGTCTTTTTCGTGGATATCTTCAGCTGTCGGGCCGACGAGAACGGTCCCCTCCACCGTAGGAATAACCAGCATTCCCTTTGATACGGAGTTTGGTACCGGAAACAGTACCTTTCCCGGACAGGCTTTTGTCATTCTGTCCAGCAAATAATATTCTCCCTTTCGGGGTGTAATGGTATATTCTTCCGCTGCAAAAAGTTTTGATACCTCATCGGCGTACAAGCCGGCGGCATTTACGACATAGCGTGAATAGACCCTGTCGCCCTTCTTTGACTGCAGCTCAAACAATCCTTCCTTATATTCGGCCCGGTGTACTTCAAAATTGGTTATGAGCCTTACCCCGTTGTGTTGGGCAGACTCCACCAGGGCAAACACAAAGCGGTAGGGTTCTATTATTCCTCCCCCGGGTGCGTAGAGCCCTCCGACTACGTCGCTGGTGAGCTTGGGCTCCAAATCGAGTATTCGTTCCCTGGAACAGAGTTCAATACCGATTGCCCCGTTCCTCCGGCCCCGGTCGTAGAGGTACTGCACAGTTTTCATCTCTTCCTCATTCATTGCAGCCACGAGAATACCGCAACGGGCAAAGGGAAAGTGAAGTTCCCTCTGGAGCTGGTCGAACATGAGGTTGCCCTGGAGCTCCAAGCGCGCCTTCAAAAGGGTGGGGTCATGGTGAAAACCGCCGTGAATTATTCCTGAATTGGCCTTCGATGTGCCGAAGGATACGTCGGTTTCCTTTTCTAAAAGGGCGACTTTTATATCGTACATTGATAAACGGCGGGCTACAGCCGCACCGCTTACACCGGCACCGATAACGGTGAGATCATACACTTCTCTTGATTGTGATCCGCTCATGCTCTAATCGTAAATAGACAATAGGAAGTTGTCAATAAAGAGATGAACGTTTGTGAACAATAAGTCATTTTTTATCGTTTAAGGTGAACGAAAATTAACGTTTTTTACTTGACAGCTCAATAAAGCGTGCTAAAATATTCTTAATATTATATACATCGGAGGAAATTCTCCATGGGCATTGTTGTTGAAAATGTGACTAAGCTCCACCAGTCGGGGTATGCGAAGCTGGAAAATGTGAATTTGGAGGTAAACGACGGAGATTTCTCCGTGTTGCTGGCTCCAACCGGCTCGGGCAAGACCACGCTGTTGCGCTTACTTGCAGGTATCGAAAAACCAAGCAGCGGTAAAATCTACTTTGATGGGGTAGATGTGACCAGGCTCTCCGTACAAAAACGGAACATAGCGATGGTATACCAGCAGTTTGTAAACTATCCATCATTTACTATTTATGAAAATATTGCCTCTCCCCTACGGGTTGCAAAAACGAAGGTTAGCGAAAAGGAGATCGACAAACAGGTGCGCTCGAATGCAGATTTGCTGGGCATCAGTCACATCCTCGATCACCTGCCCCAGGAGGTGAGCGGCGGCCAACAGCAGCGAACTGCCTTGGCTCGGGCCCTTTGCAAGGGCACAAAGTACGTGTTCCTAGATGAACCTCTGGCAAATCTGGACTATAAACTGCGGGAAGAGCTGCGAAGCGAGTTGAAGCTTATTTTCCGTGAAAAGGGCGGAGCGTTGGTCTATGCAACTCCCGAGCCTGTTGATGCGCTGGGAATGGCCTCCCACGTAGGGTTTATGCATGAGGGAAAGATTTTGCAGTACGGTCCTGTAAAGGATGTGTATCACAACCCGGAGTTTGTTGAAGTTGGAGAGTACTTTAGCTATCCGACTATGAACATTCTTGAAGGCCACAAGGTGGAAGAGGAGGGTCGCCTGTTCATCAAAGTAACCGATCAGTTCAAAGTTGATGTGAGTCATCTTCATGAAACACTCAAAAAGGACACATACTACCTCGGGATTCACGCACATATGGTTACTACGAACCGGGAATCGGATTCGATGTTTGAGATCGATGGGACTGTACAGCTATCCGAAGCGGTCGGTTCCGACACCGAGCTGCATGTAGACCATCGGGGGAAGAACATTATTGTGTTGATGCAGGAGCTGGTTTCGTACGGAATCGGAGAGACCATGAAATTGTATCTCGATCCTGAGCGTTTCTACGTGTTTGATACAGATACTCATAAACTATGCGCGAAAACAGTAAACGGAGGGTAGAGTAACAATATGGCGACTATTCAGTTAAAAGATATATGGCATAGTTACGACATCGAGGAGGGGAAAACAGAGAACCCCCAATACGCGGTGGAAGATATCAATGTAACTTATGAAAACGGTTCGGCGGTTGCGCTGCTCGGTCCTTCCGGCTGCGGAAAGACAACCTTGTTAAAGATCATTTCAGGACTTACCACTCCCACTAAGGGGCAAGTGTTATTTGACGGAAAGGATGTAACCGAACTGTCGGCGAAGGAACGGCATATCGCCCAGGTGTTCCAGTTTCCGGTGGTGTACGATTCGATGAATGTGTACGGAAATATCGCCTTTCCTTTGGCAAATGACGGGGTTGACAGTGCTACCATTCGCAAGCGGGTATACGAAGTAGCCGAGATAATGGAGATTTCCAGTCTTCTGAAGGTTCCGGCGGGAAAGTTGAACCCCGCGGACAAACAGAAAGTGTCCCTCGGTCGGGGCATTGTACGCCCCAATACAGCGGCGGTGCTTCTGGATGAACCTTTGACGGTTATTGACCCGAAGGCACAGTGGGGCTTGAGGCGTAAACTGAAGCAAGTGCAGAAAGAACTTAATTTTACCATGATCTATGTAACCCACGACCAGCACGAAGCTCTGACCTTTGCAGAGGAAGTTACGGTTATGCAGGTAGGGAAGATAGATCAAACCGGAACTCCGAAAGATTTGCATGAAGATCCGCAGAGTACTTTTATCGGGTATTTTATTGGGAGCCCGGGCATGAATATGATGGAGTGCAGTGTCGATGAAAGCGGTACTGTAAAGTTTAACGGCACCTCCTTTAACATTAGTAAAAAAAGGGCATCAAGCCTCCTAGAGCATGGTGATGAGTTTACCTTCGGTATCCGTCCGGAATATATAAAGTTCGGGCTGGAAAAGTCTAAGAACGCAGTGTCCGGCGTAGTGAAGCTGGTAGAGGATACCGGAGCCTACAAGATCGTTACTACGACTTTAGATACTTTAGATGTGAAAAGCCGCGCCCCGGAAACAATGGAAGTAAATGAAGGTGATGTAGCCTGGCTCTCTTTTCCCGAAGAGGAAGTGAAGTTCTACAAAGATGGAAAAAAAGTAATCTGATGACAGCATGCACAGATTTAAGTTTGGAGGTTGATGAATGAAATATGATAATAGAGCATGGCTGTTTTTAGTACCTGCCTTAGCTGTAATGGCGCTGAGTGCGTTTATCCCGTTGATGACGGTAGTGAATTACTCGCTGCACTATATTTTCTCCGGTTCTATACCCGAGTTTGTAGGTTTTGCGAATTTTGTACAGGTTATGCGGGACCCTGCATTCCAGGGGGCCCTCGGTCGGCAGTTATTGTTCAGCATATCTATACTTGCAGTTGAAATACCTTTGGGAATTGCAATTGCCCTTTCAATGCCGAAGAAGGGCATCGGGGTAGCAATATCCCTGGTACTCCTGGGTATTCCTTTGTTGATACCCTATAACGTTGTAGGAATTGTATGGCGACTGTTCAGTCAGTCCGATATCGGTTTGATAGCTGAAGTTTTGAGTTGGGTGGGATACGAATACAACGTATCGCTGGACCCGGTAGATGCTCCTGTTACTCTTTTCCTGCTGGATGTGTGGCACTGGACTCCTCTGGTCGCACTACTCTCCTATGCCGGTTACCTGGCGATTCCAGATGCTTTTTATAGAGCAGCTGAGATCGATGGTGCTTCCCGCTGGAAAGTATTTCGCTACGTAATCCTGCCGAAACTGCGGCCGGTACTGGTACTCGGGTTTCTGCTCCGGTTTATGGATTCCTTTAAGATTTACGCCGAACCGCTGCTGTTAACCGGCGGAGGACCTGGAAACACAACGACCTTTATGAGTTTGTTTGTAGCTCGAAAAGCCCAATCCTACGAGCTTGGATATGCCGGAGCTTCATCACTCATCTATCTCTTCATAGTAATTGTAATGAGTTATGTATTCTTTCAATTGCTCAATAAATTAGGTTCAGGGGAGAGTCAAAAGGCATGAGACGAGATCAAAAGAAACTACAGAAACGATATATATTTTTAGTTGTCTACTTCATACTGTTGTTCATCCCGATCTATTGGATGCTGATCACCTCCTTGAAGTATGATACCGAAATATTGAGCGGTCTATCCTTCTTTCCGAAGGAATTGACCTTCAATAATTATAAAGAAATTTTCACCTCCGAAGTCTGGATGAACAGCTTTAAGAACTCCCTTATCTACGTGTTTATGAATGTAGTAATAGTGCTGATCGTTGCTATTCCAGGGGCGTATGCCTTTTCTCGCTACAACTTCCTCGGCGACAAGCACCTGTTCTTCTGGCTTCTGACCAACCGAATGGCTCCCCCGGCGATCTTTATCGTCCCCTTCACCGAGCTGTTCTACACATTGCATATCCACGATACCCACATGGCGGTAGCCCTGGGTCACTGTTTGTTCAACATACCCCTTGCCATCTGGATATTAGAAGGTTTTATGTCGGGTATTCCAAAGGAGATTGATGAAACGGCCTTTGTGGACGGATACAGCTTCCCCCACTTCTTCCGAAAGATTTTCTTTCCGCTGGTCGCACCGGGTATCGGTGTAACCGCCTTCTTCAGTTTCACCTTTTCATGGGTTGAACTGATTATCGCCAAAGCAGCTACTATTACTGAGGCAAAGCCGGTAGTAGTTACCCTGACCGTCGGTATAGGGGCGGAGGGTGTGCAATGGGGACTGTTGGCCGCTGCTGGTGTGCTGACAATCATACCCGGCGCAATAGTCGTATATTTCGTACGAAACTACATGGCCAAGGGCTTTGCCCTGGGAAGGGTGTAACAAATGATAGACTGGTTAATTCAAACCTTTGGGTGGATGTATTGGACATGGTACAGCGGGCTGTTTTTCATTGCTATTTTCGGTTCGATTGCCTTTCTGGGCGTATTGAACAAATTCAGCCCGAATGTTGATAGAAAGGGCTTTCTCCCGATCGAGACCGGTCGGGGGGACCGCCTGTTTATTGGAATACTGTCGACTATCGCTATTTTCCTCATTTGGCTAGGAATTTTTGGGGAAAGCATGCTCTTAATCACAGTAGTAATCGCGGCAATCTGGTTCTTCGTTGAGTTCAAATGGGGCTGACAAGCCTTGGTTGGCACGTAATGAACATCAAAGTCCTGTTAAGGATCCAATGAGGACCAAAAAATACACAATAAAGGAGAGTGTTATGAGAAAAGCTCTTGTACTGCTAATCGCAGTAATGCTGCTCATCGTACCGTCGACTCTGTTTGGCGAAGGCCAGCAGGAAGAAATGACGGCCGAAGAAAGCAGCGAAGTAATCGAGAAATGGGTCGGGGAGTTTCAACCGTCGGTCCTTTCTGAAGAAGAGCAACGAGAAGAGTTAGAGTGGTTTGCGAAAGCCGCCGAGCCGTACCGCGGTATGCATATCAAATCGGTCGCCGAAGGTATTGCCACTCACAAATGGGAATCCGATGTACTGGCAAAGGCTTTTGAAGAGATTACCGGTATTAAAGTAACCCACGATATCATTGGTGAAGGCGAGGTTGTCGACCGAGTACAACGTCAGATCCAGACCGGCCGAAAGCTGTATGATATCTATGTAAACGATGCCGACCTCATCGGTACCCACCTGCGTGCAAATAGTGCCCTCAACCTGAACAACTACATGGTTGGCGAAGGCGCCGCAGTCACCAACCCGATGCTCGACATCAACGACTGGCTCAACCCGGAATTCGGTCAGGATTACGACGGCAACCAGCTGCAGCTTCCGGACCAGCAGTTTGCAAACCTGTATTGGTTCCGCTACGACTGGTTCACCGATCCCGAGATCAAAGCACAGTTCGAAGAGATCTACGGCTATGAACTGGGTGTTCCGGTAAACTGGGCCGCCTACGAAGACATTGCCAACTTCTTCACCAACGAAGTCAACGGCGATGGAACCATCGACGGCGTAGAAGTGTTCGGCCACATGGACTATGGTAAAAAATCACCTTCTTTGGGTTGGCGTTTTACCGATGCATGGCTCTCGATTGCGGGCGCCGGCGACAAAGGTATTCCGAACGGTCTTCCTGTTGATGAATGGGGAATCCGTGTAGAGAACAAGATTCCGGTTGGCGCATCCGTATCCCGCGGTGGTGCTGCAAACGGCCCGGCCGCTGTATATGCACTTACCAAATATGTTGACTGGATGAAGAATTATGCACCTCCCTACGCTGCATCAATGACCTGGTCGGAAGCCGGACCTACCCCCTCTCGTGGCAATGTAGCCCAGCGCCCCTTCCAGTACATCACCTGGCTCGCAGACCCGGCCTTCAACGATCCCGACAGCCCCGTAACCGACGACGACGGCACACCTCTATGGCGTGTTGCTCCGACTCCCCACGGTAAGTACTGGGACGAAGGTATGAAGATTGGATATCAGGACGCCGGAAGCTGGACCATCCTGAAAAACAGTGTAAAGGGCGACGAGAGAGCCGCAGCATGGCTGTGGGCACAGTTCGCAGTTTCAAAGTCCGTCAGCCTCAAGAAGTTCCTGGTTGGACGAACTCCGGTACGCCGAAGTACTGTTGAGTCCGATTACCTGGCAGAAGAAGAAAAGAAGCACACCTACGGTGGTATCATCACCTTCTACAAATCTCCGGTTGAATACATGTGGACAGACTCCGGTCCGAACGTACCGCACTATCCGCTGCTTGCCGAACAATGGTGGAAGAACATAGCTACCGCTGTTACCGGTCAGACCACTCCTCAGGAATCAATGGACAACCTGGCGGCTGCCATGGACGACCTGATGGGCAAGATGAACCTTGTACAGTTCTCACCCGAGTTGAACGAACCCCGAGATCCGGAATACTGGCTCAACCAGCCCGGTTCGCCGAAGGCCGAACGACCCGACGAAGATCCAAAAACAGTTCCTTATGACCAGCTGTTGAGTGAATGGCAGGGTAACTAAAACCTGATGTAATGTGGGCCCTGGAGCTTCCAGGGCCCTTTCTTTCTCGTTTCAATATGACTCGGTGTATCAAAATACAACAGTTGGGAGATTCGGATGAAAATTAAGACCCGTTTATTAAGTCTAATAACAATTTTCTTAATTGGTCTTATTCTTATTTCGGGGATGCTGTTTTACCAGCTTCGATTAAATGAGAATTATAACAACTTGATTAGCTCTCTGAAGGATTTAAAGTCCCATGTATACGAGACGAACCTTCAGTTGGACAAGATGATGTTTGGATCGGAGCTTGTGGAAGAGCATGCAGCTTTTCAAGAACACTATAAAGCAATGCGTCAGGAGATGCGGAGTTTTTTTCAGCTGCCCCTGTATCAAGAGTTTATGAAGGAGAGCAGCAGTATAGAGAGTGATACAACTACCCTGGAAAATATGTTCTTAATGAACGACGATAAAATTTCCGAGTTACGGAACAGTGTAGAGGAGTTGGAACAGACCTACACAACCTACCTCCCGGGGTTATTCGAAGCATCGGCATATTATGAGGACGATCTTATACAAACAACCCTCGATAGTGTGGAAACACTTTCGAAGAATTTTAGTACCAGGGTAAGCACGCAATTGGATGTTATTATAGAAAATATTCAGTCTGCCGCCGGCGAGAGAGAGTCTTCCAGTCGTATGATTGTATTTGCTTTAGCAGCGGCAATTGTGGTTGTGGTTTTGATTATGTCCTTCAATATAATTCGACACCTCCGGCGAAGAATAGTACTGCTGCAGGAAGGGATCACACGTCTTGAAAGCGGAGACCTCACCAAGCAGCTTTCCGAAGAGGGACGGGATGAAATAACTGAAATCTCCACGTCGATAAATGGTTTTCTACAACTCTTTTGCGGCATGATAGGACAAATACAGGGACTTTCCGAGCGTACAAGTGCGCAGAAGGGTGAGGTGGACCAGGCCTCTGAAGCCTCCGTCCAGGCCGTGCAGTATATCATGAGAAAAGTGGACGGGCTCAATCAAAAATATAAACAGATGATAGAGACTCTAAAAAATAGTGAAACCGCTACCGAGAGTATTAAGGAAAATCTGGATAGTTTTGCCGAACACATAGAACATCAGTCCTCTTCGGTAAACGAATCTACCGCTTCGGTAGAGGAGATGAACGCTTCAATAGAGAATGTAGTTGAAATCGCCAAAAAAAGGAAAGCCGCAAGTGCTCAAATGGTTGAAATTACGGAGAAGGGTGGTAAGAAAATAGAGCACAATAATGAACTTATAAAAGAGAACGCCCAGGGGGCGAAAGAAGTTGGGGATGTTATTGCCATCATCAACAATATCGCCAGTCAGACTAACCTTTTAGCAATGAACGCCGCTATTGAGGCAGCCCACGCCGGAGATGCCGGACGCGGTTTCGCCGTAGTTGCCGAGGAAATCCGAAAGCTGGCTGAATCAACCAATGCAAATTCAAAAAAGATCCGCGAAACAATGAATGGAATGGCGGAGCGGGTGAATGAAGTGTATGACGGCAGTATAGAGCTCTTGTCCGACTTTCAGCAGATCCTGACTGAAACTAAGAGTTCCGATGATGCCCTCTCGGAGATAAGTTCCAGTATTCAGGAGATATCTCTTGGCAGTAACGAAATTATGAATGCAATGAACTCCCTTAACACCGCCACAAACGACATCCAGGAAAAAACGGAAGCGATCCATTCAAGTATCAACGACAATGCCGAATCAATAAAAAATGTGTATTCGATAGGCGGTAGTGTGAATGAAGAAATTGAGGAACTTGATAAAGAGATGGGTGAAATTGAAACACTTATAACAAAGGTAAATCAGCTGAACAGTGAGAATAGTGAGAGTATCAATGAGTTAAATGCTGAAATGGAGAAGTTTGAGGTGAGTCTCGGTGATGAAGGGGCTTGCAGTAGTGAGGATGATTGAAACAAACAAAAAAGTATACAAAAATACATTGACAAACAAAAACGATCATGAAATAATATTTTACCGGAACTAACCGGTTGAGATTAGGAGGAGAATGTATGGCTGAAGATTTTGTATGGGTCGATTTTGATCTGTTAGAAAGGTTTATGACGGATGCCTTTGAGGCGATAGGTATTCCCAGGGAAGATGCGGCGGTGAGTGCGGATGTACTAATTACTTCCGATAAACGTGGTATCGACTCACATGGAATCGGTAGATTTAAACGTATCTATATCGACAGAATAAATGATGGGATCCTCAATACCAAGACGAACTTTGAGGTTGTGAAGGATGGTCCTACCACCGCAGTAGTTGACGGGCACAATGGTATGGGACATGTTATTGGAAAAAAATCAATGCAAATGGCCATTGATAAGGCAAAAGAGTACGGCATGGGAATGGTGGCAGTGCGAAATACAACCCACTATGGAATTGCCGGGTATTATTCCTTAATGGCAATAGAGAACGGTATGGTAGGTATTACCGGCACCAATGCACGGCCTTCGATTGCGCCGACCTTTGGGGTTGAAAATATGCTCGGGACCAATCCGCTGACAATCGGATTTCCTACCGATGAAGACTTTCCCTTTGTATTGGACTGTGCTACTTCCGTTTCACAGCGGGGTAAAATTGAGTCCTATTCACGGCTTGGAAAAGACCTGCCCGAAGGCTGGGTTCTTGGTAAAGACGGCAAGTCGAAAACCGATTCAACCCAGGTACTGAAGGACCTGATCGCAGGCACTGCGGCCCTTGCTCCCCTAGGCGGAATTGGAGAGGAGACCGGTGGATATAAAGGCTATGGATACGCTACGGTGGTCGAGGTTTTATCTGCTGCACTGCAGGATGGAAAATATCTCAAGGACCTTCTTGGGTACGATGAAAAGGGCAATAAAATTCCCTATCCCCTTGGTCACTTCTTCATCGCAATTGATATTGAGGCCTTCCTTGGGTTGGATGTGTTCAAACGGGTTGCCGGCGACATAATGCGTAAGCTGAGAAATTCCGAAAGAATGCCCGAGGCCGATAAAATTTACACCGCCGGTGAAAAAGAGCATGAGGCCTGGTTGTTCCGAAAAGATAAGGGCGCCAGGGTAGATACTAAGCTGCAGCAGGAAATAATTGAGGTACGGGACAAATACAATCTGCCCTACACCTTCGATTTTGAAAAATAAGGAGAAACCATGGACTTAAAAGAGAAAGCCCTTAAATATCATTCAGAGGGACAGCCCGGAAAACTGGCGGTAGTTGCAACAAAGCCCTGCCAGACCTCCGATGATCTATCGCTTGCTTACACCCCAGGAGTTGCCAAGCCGGTAATGGAAATTGCCGGAAATTCTGAAGATGGGTTTAAATATACCAACCGGGGAAATCTTGTAGCTGTAGTTTCCAATGGTACCGCTATTTTAGGACTGGGAAACCAGGGGGCCCTGGCCAGTAAGCCCGTTATGGAAGGAAAGGGTGTACTGTTCAAACGCTTCGCCGATGTCGATGTGTTCGACATAGAGCTTGACACGGAAGATCCCGATGAAATTATTAAAACTGTGAAGCTTATGGAGCCTACCTTTGGTGGTATCAACCTTGAGGATATTAAAGCTCCGGACTGCTTTCGGATTGAAAACGAGCTGAAGAAAATCACCAATATACCAATTTTTCATGACGACCAGCACGGTACCGCTATTATCAGCGCCGCGGGATTGCTGAATGCTCTGGAAATAAATGGTAAAAAAATTGATGAAATAAAGGTTGTGTTTAACGGAGCAGGGGCAGCCGGTATTTCCTGTGCCCGCCTTTTTGTAGAAATGGGGGTCAAGAAGGAAAACCTCGTATTGTGCGACAGCAAGGGGGTAATTTACAATGGACGTCCGGGTAAGCTGAACGCTGAAAAGGAGGAGTTTGCAAGAGATACTGAACTCCGTACCCTTGAAGAGGCAATGCGCGGTGCCGACGCCTTTATCGGTGTATCGGTAAAGGATGCGGTTACTCCGGAAATGCTTAAATCGATGAACAATGATCCGATCGTGTTTGCCATGGCCAACCCGGACCCAGAAATTACCTATGATTTGGCTATTGAAACCCGGGATGATGTAATCATGGCCACCGGACGAAGCGATTTTCCGAACCAGATTAATAATGTGCTCGGTTTTCCGTTTATTTTTCGCGGTGCCCTCGACGTTCGAGCAACGAATATCACCGAGGGAATGAAGATTGCCGCGGCCCAGGCCTTAGCTGCGCTGGCAAAAGAGCCGGTACCTGATGTGGTAAGGAAGGCGTATAACAACACCGAGTTCACCTTCGGTAGAAAATACATTGTTCCTAAACCCTTTGATCCGCGGGTCATCGAGTGGGAAGCAACTGCCGTGGCGAGAAAAGCAGTGGAAGAAGGTGTTGCCCGGGAACCTATAAAAGACTGGGACGCCTATACCGCCGTACTGCGTAAACGAATGAAAAAATACTGGGAATAATTACGGAATAATTATCACTAGTTAAGACAAAGGGATTTAAAACAGAGGGCCGTCGGAAGGTGATACACTAAAAGCAGTGTAGTTCCGGCGGCTTTTTTATTGGGCCTTCTAATGTAGCATGTTATTGCTGATGTAGCATGTTATTGTTGATAGTGTGTTATTGAAGCGCCTCTTCAGCGATTACCACTTTGATGTTGTGATGTTCAAGTTCTTCACGGAAGTTGTTTTCGATATTTTTATCGGTAATCAGCATACTGATTTTATCGATCGGGGCAGTAACAAAGTTAGAGACAACTCCCATTTTTGTGTGGTCGGCAACAACAATTACCGGGCCCTGGGTGCGTTCTATCATCAGACGGGTTACCTCCGCCTCCTGGTGGATGGGAGTGGTGAGGCCGTAGTTGATACTTATACCATCTATACCGATGATCGCCTTGCTGCCGCATATATGGTTCAGTACGCAGTGGGCAAATCCGCCAATCAATGAATTGGATTGGCGCCTGAACAGGCCGCCCGTAAGAATAAGTTCAACATCCGGGTCTTTTACCTCGACCACCGCTCCGGCGTTACTGGTAATTACCCGAAGCTTTTTTCCGGAAAGATGACGCAAGACTTGGGCGGTGGTTGAACCGGTATTGATCAGAAGAGTATCCCCTTCCTCAACAAATTGATTTACTGACTGTCCTATTAGTTCTTTGGATCCGCGGTTTATCTGATCTTTTTCAGTGTACAGAGGTTCTATACGCATTCTGTGTCGCAGAATAGCGCCGCCGTGGGTCCGGTCAAGGACCCCGTGCTTTTCCAGAACATCGAGGTCCCGTCGAATGGTGAGCTCGGTAACTCCAAACATTTTACTTAGTTCAGCGACCTTTACTATACCCTGTTCCTGAATGAGTTTTTGGATTCTGGACTGCCTGTCCGCCGGTATATAGGATTCTGTCATATATTACTCCACTGGTTATGTTTGATATTCTAATTTTACAATTATCGTTTGTCAATGATTTTATGTTTGTTTATGTTCTAAAAGTTACTTTTAATATGTTCTATTGAGAATTAATAATAACGTTTTCTTGACAGCTACTCTGAGTAGTTATAAAATGATCATCAAAATGCACGAGGAGTGAACATATGGGTGAAAAGAAATACGTTGGATCGATTGACCAGGGAACAACCAGCTCGCGTTTTATCCTCTTTGATAAAGGCGGTCAAATAGTTGCTTCTCATCAGCTTGAACATAAGCAGTATTTTCCCAGGGCCGGCTGGGTGGAACATGATCCGCTGGAGATTTGGGACCGTACTCAGGATGTAATAAAGGAGACCTTGAAAAAGGCAGGGGCAAAGGCGGAAGAGATTGCCTCTATCGGCATCACCAATCAAAGGGAAACAACTATTGTATGGGATAAAAATACCGGAAAGCCCTATTACAATGCAATAGTGTGGCAGGACACGAGAACATCTAAAACTATTGAAGAACTGGCAGAAAACGGCGACAAGGATTGTTTTAGAGAAAAAGTAGGCCTTCCTTTGGCAACCTATTTTGCCGGACCGAAGATAAAATGGATTATGGATAATGTACCGGAGGCAAAGGCCGCTGCGGAAAAGGGAGATGCAATCTTCGGGACCATTGATACATGGGTTGTGTGGTGTTTAACCGGAGGTCCGAAGGGCGGCTCTCATATTACCGATGTAACGAACGCCGCCCGTACCATGATGATGAATATAAATACCCTTGAATGGGACACTGATATGATGAAGGTAATGGAAGTAAACCCCTCAATGCTTCCGGAAATTCGTCCCTCCAGCGATCCTTCATTTTTCGGCTATACCACAGAGGACGGGCCCTTTGGGACAAAAATACCTGTGGCGGGAATCCTTGGGGACCAGCAGGCGGCACTGTTTGGTCAGACCTGTTATACCCCCGGTGAAGCAAAAAGTACCTATGGGACGGGGGGGTTCCTGCTTCTTAATACCGGAGAGGAACCAGTGCAATCAAAGCACGGCTTATTAACAACGGTCGGTTTTAAAATTGGAGATCAGCCGGCTGTGTACGCGCTGGAAGGTTCAATTGCGGTTGCGGGATCGTTGGTGCAGTGGTTTCGGGACAACCTTAAAATGATAAATGATGCTCCGGAGATAAATGATCTTGCCGATCAGGTTGAAGATAACGGCGGTATCTATATTGTACCGGCTTTTTCCGGGCTCTTTGCCCCTCACTGGAACAGCAGTGCCCGTGGAATAATTGCAGGACTTACCCACTACATCACAAAAGCACATATGGCCAGGGCAGTATTAGAAGCAACTGCATATCAGGTTGTAGACCTTGTTGAGGCGATGGAAAAGGACTCAGAGGTCCATCTTAATGATCTTAAGGTAGACGGCGGTATGGTGGCCAGTGAAATGTTAATGAAGTTTCAGTCGGATATCTTAAATGTGAACGTAATTCGACCAGAGGTAACCGAAACCACCGCTTTGGGTGCCGCGTATGCCGCCGGATTAGCAGTGGGTTTTTGGAAGGACCTGGAGGATTTAAAGAAAAACTGGAAGGTCGGCAAGGTGTGGAAACCTGAAATGACTGCTGTAAAACGGGAGAAACTCATACACGGTTGGAAAAAAGCGGTACAGCGTACAATAGATTGGGTAGATTGATATATTTGTTAGGAACTTGCCTTGACAGATGAGCTGTCATTGCAGTACAAAATAAAGTGAAGTCTTTTAAGGAGGATCATGTATGAAGTACAAGATCAAAGTTGATAAGGATAAGTGCATCGCAGATGGTGTATGTTATTCAATGGATCCCGATCACTATGTAGAAGACGACGAGGGTAAAGCGGAAGCTGCCGGCGGAACTATGGACGGAGTAATGTCGATTGCAGAGTTTGACGATGACGCATATGATGAAGCAAAAGATGCCTGCGATGCATGCCCCGTTGAAGCCATCGAGATCGAAAAACTGTAAGCGTCCAGCAGCAGTTTTTAATACCGGCCTTCACTGTAGGGCCGGTTTTTTTGTGAATATCCTAGAACAATGTGGCGGATAACATGCTTTTAGCTTTTGTAATGGTTTTTCTGGGCCTAGTATTGCTTGTGTGGAGTGCAGACCGCTTTGTCGAAGGCGCTGCTGCTATAGCGAGGTACTTCGGTGTGCCGACTTTACTAATAGGGATGGTAGTGGTTGGTTTCGGCACTTCAGCCCCTGAATTGCTTGTTTCAACCATGGCCTCTATCCAGGGCAACCCGGGTATCGCCCTCGGGAATGCATATGGTTCGAACATCAGCAATATTGCACTCATTATTGGTACCACCGCACTTATGTGCCCGATAGTAGTTCATTCACAGGTGCTTCGAAAAGAACTACCTATTTTAATCGCAATAACGGCACTCTCTATCTGGCAAATTAGAGACGGAAATATCTCCCGCGGAGAAGCGGTTACCCTGTTGATAGTTTTTTTATTTGTGATGGGCTGGAATATACGTCAAGGTATGCACAATCGCTCCGATGTATTGGTGAATGAAGTGGAACTGGATATTCCTCAAGGTGAAGTATCCCTTCCAAAGTCAGTTGTCAAGCTTGTCCTGGGACTTGTGGTGCTTATAGCCAGCTCTAGAATGTTAGTGTGGGGAGCGGTTGAGATTGCCGAAAGTTTCGGTGTAAGTGATCTGGTTATCGGTTTGACAATTGTGGCTATAGGAACCTCATTGCCGGAATTAGCATCTTCAATTGCAGCTACCAAGAAGAATGAACCTGATATAGTTTTCGGCAATGTGTTGGGATCTAACTTATTTAACACTCTTGCGGTAGTGGGGATTGCCGGCGTAATACAGCCGATATTTCCTGGGCAAGAGGTTTTTTACAGAGACGGGATGGTTATGTCTGGTCTGACCCTGTTGCTGTTTGTAATTAGCTTTAGCTTTCGTTCTCGTTCTCGCTCTCGTCCCGCAAAAATCAACCGGATTGAAGGTGCATTACTGGTTTCTATTTATGTGGGATACCTCTTATATCTGATTCTCACCGCCTTATAAGCATCAGCCCGGAATTACCCCGGCAATCGGCCCTACTTCACACCCGCATCAGCCTCCGCCGATAGGAAAATAGAGAAAAAGATTATCTCCCTCTTGAAGGGTGTATTCAAAGGACTTTTTTTCACGATTTACAATCGGACGAATATAAGTTCGGTGTTCAGGTTTTACCTTCAGATTATCAAGCAGCCCTGAAACCGTAGTGTGCGGTTCTACTTCAATCGTCGAATTACTGGGAACATCCTCTATTCGAAAAAAGCCCATATACTCGATAGTGATTTTCATACCGATATAATAATTTAATATTAGTTTATCGGTCAAGTATGGTGGCGGATTGTAACTTTTCTTCCGACAATAAGTAGTATTCCTGCTACGATTACAATACCAATATTATACACCAGATTCAGCTGCATAACCGACTCAAGTCCAGCGCTCTTTTCTACAAAGCTTACCAGTTTTACTCCAAAGGCCCCTGCCCCGAACACAAGGGTGAATTTAAGCCCAAAACCGATGGACCTCCATTTCGCAGGGGTCAAAAATGCCACAAGGCTGTTTTCGACCGGCTGCATACCGAGCAGGAACAATACAAACAGGCCGGAAGCGGGAATGAGTACCCAGCTTTTGAAAAAGATAATAGCCAGCAAAAAGGGTATTGCCGCAAGAAAAAAGAAAAAGTAGGTGTGTTTCAAGCTGAACCGATCTGCGGCCCTCCCCCCGATCCATTGGCCTAATATACCGACCACATACACAAAGGTAGCAACGATGTTTGCGGTAAGGGTGTTGAAGGCGGTGCTGCCTTCTACCGGGATTATATGTTCGGATACCCACAATCGGACCTGCTCACTGATATCGCCCAAGCGGTATTCCAGAAAGGCCGGCAGAATCAGGGTAAAACTTCTGAACAGAAACCCCCCGAAGACCATGGCCACGGCAAAGATGATAAACAGCCTGCGGGCGGTACGCTCATCAAGCTGTTCGGTCTGCATGCGGTCGCTTCCCTTTTCAATGTGAAAGGGGGCAAACAATCCGGCTATACCCAATAGTATGCCGAAGACGCCTACTATCATCAGGCCCCCTCGCCAGCCGATGAGAAAGTTGAATAGGCCCAATGAAAAGGGAACAAGGGCCATCCCAACGCTTCCCCAGATTCCGGTTATTCCCAGGGCGCGGCCCCTTTCTTTAATCCCCTGGCTTACAAGGGCGGTGCCGGAGGGATGATAGGAAGAACAGCCGGCCCCCACTAAAGCAAAACTTACGGCAAGCATACTTAGGGAGGGATAGATCCCCGCCATCACCAGCCCGAAGCCGGCGATAACAAGCCCCGACCCAAGGGCCGGTTTGTGTCCCCACCTGTCGCTTATCCAGCCCCACAGGGCCGCCAGTACACCGTAAAGAAAGTACATCCAGAAACTCAGTCCAACTACTTCGGATACGGGGATACCCAGATCCCGGCTCAAGGGCATTACCATTGCAGGAAAGGAGAGCATGGAAAAATGGGTGAAGAAATGTGCTGCAGCAGCTATTATCAAGATAATTTTTTCGTTTCGGTTCATAAGGGCAAGAATATCATGAAGATTAGCCTGTGTGTAGTAAAGATTGCAAAACCCATGTAAATAACTAATAATAAAAGAGGGAGGAGTTATGCATATTGGTGCGACGGAAATTATAGTGATTTTGGTTCTGTTTTTTCTCTTGTTCGGAGCGAAAAAGCTGCCCGATGCAGCCCGCTCTTTTGCCCAATCCCTGAAGATCTTTAAAAAAGAAATGCACTCAGTCTCTGATGATTTTCAGACTGATACCGAAGAGAAGCGGGAGAATAATGGGGAGTCCGACGGAAAATCCGATACCGAATAGAGATAAAGCCGGAGGTTTCGGTGTTTTCGGTAATACGGGAGAGAGTAAAAAAAACGAAGTTACCTTTTGGGACCATCTGGAGGTACTGCGTAGGAAACTTCTCACAGTACTGGGAATATGTGCTGTTGCGGCTGTACTCTTCTTTGCGTGGGGAGACTTTTTTGTTCAACTCCTGCTTCGGCTTCCCGAAGAGCTAGGGATAGATCTTATTTACATCAAACCGCAAGAGAAGTTTATCTCGTATCTTCGTATAGCCGTGTACCTCTCCATGGTAGTCGGAGGCCCGGTCCTCATTCTGGAGCTGCTCAGTTTTGTTATGCCCGCTCTCAACCGGCGGGAGGTAAAGGTTGTAGTGCCGGCGACAGTACTCATTGTACTGCTCTATGCAGGGGGCATTTTTTTCGCCTATTTTTTTCTGTTTCCCTATGCCCTGGGATTTTTTATAGAGTTTGGGACCGACAGTGTGCGAGCGGCATGGAGTATTGGGGAGTATATCCGCTTATTAGGTTCAATTCTGCTGGTGTGCGGAATTATTTTCCTTTTGCCGGTTGTTCTGTGGGTTTTTGTGAAAACGGGGCTGTTGGAGCTGTATCAGCTAAGACGGGGGCGTAAATATGTGCTGCTCGGCCTTTTTATTGGGGCAGCTCTATTTACACCTCCGGACCCCTTTACCCAGATTGTGGTTGCCGCCATTTTGTATAGTTTATACGAAATTACTATTTTACTGGTCCGTGTTTCAGAATATTTGAAGGGGGAAAAGCATGAATAGACGTGAGTTTTTGCACGCCTTCACCCGCTACAGCATCGCTGCAGGGGCAGGATTCTTATTGAGAAGGCCTCCGCTTCTCTATGCGCAACAAAACGGAGAGACCTACGATATGGCGGCGGTAATGGGAGGTCGGCCCGCAGGTATGTTTGATATCGGTATTAAGGCGCTTGGAGGAATGGGACGCTTTGTAAAAAAGGGACAGGTAGTGCTCATTAAACCGAACGCATCGTGGAATGTAGAGCCTGAAATCGGAGCAACAACAACCCCGGCCCTCGTAGAGCGGATCGTCGAGCATTGCGCCCAGGCCGGTGCATCGAAGATATATATTGTCGATCACACTATTGATAACTGGAAACTGGCCTTTGATACAACTCGAATCAAACAGGCCGGTGAGCAGGGAGGGGGCAGGGTAATACCGGGTTCGTCAAAGGGGTATTTTCATAAAGCGGTAGTTCCAGGAGCGAAGGCACTAAAAAATGTAATGGTCCATGAAATGGTCCTTGAAGCGGATGTAGTAATTAACGTTCCAGTGTTAAAGCATCACGGCAGTACTACCATTACCTGTGCCCTAAAAAACCTGATGGGCTTGGTGTGGGACCGTTGGTACTATCATTCCAATGATCTTCACCGTTGCATAGCGGAGTTCGCCCTCCTGAGGACCCCAACACTGAATGTGGTCGATGCGCATACAGTCATGATGAGCGGGGGGCCCCGGGGGAGTTCACATCGTTCCTCACTTAAAGTGAAAAAAATGCAGATAATCAGCCCCGATATAGTTGCCGCCGATGCGGCTGCCGCAGCTACTTGGGGCACTGAGGCAGACAAGATAAGGTACATTACCATTGCTGATGAGCTTGGTATTGGGACAAAGGATTTGGATAGCCTCAAAATAAAGCGGATACGGGTATGAACAGACCGGGGTATCTCATTCTCAAGGTGCTTCGAATAGTAGTCGCTGCTGCTGTACTTGTACTGTTCTACGTTTCTTTGAGTCTTACCGGACCGGTGTATAGTGGTATCCTAAAAGTTCTTACCCGTTTGCAGTTTTTCCCTTCCCTGATAAATGTAGTCCTCTCGGGGGGAGGGTGGTTTTCGGCGGGTTTTCTTCCGGTAGCACTGCTCACTGTGCTGTTTGGTCGGCTCTATTGTTCCGTACTTTGCCCTCTGGGCATTATTCAGGATGTGGTTATTTTTATTTCCGGTAAAAAGAGGCACAGGAAATATTCATTTAGCAGTTCCGGGGCCCGGCTGCACGGCACGATAGCAATTGCCTCTCTCATCGGCTTGCTTCTTGGTCTACCTTTCCTGTTCGGTTTTCTCGAACCCTATGCCTTCTGGGGCCGGATGTACCGGGATTTGATTCTGCCGGTGAGCGCGGGAGTAAGCGAAGGTGCGGTTTTGATTTTAAAGGAGTTCGACCTTTTTCTAGCCCCCTTGCCTTTTATGGGTGAGATAGGTGCAGTGCTGCTTACGGCGGTCTCCGCCCTGCTTTTTGTACTTCTTACTTATGTATATGGACGCTGGTTCTGCAATCGTCTGTGTCCTACCGGAGCGGTATTGAGGCTTCTCTCATTGCGTCCGCTAGGGGGGATAGAGTTTAACAAAGAGCTGTGCACAAAATGCGGAGTCTGTGCCCATGTATGTCCGGCAGGTTGCATCGATGTAACGGCTCAATGTATCGAACATAATCGCTGTGTGCTGTGCTTTGAGTGTACTGAGAGATGCCCCTTTGGTGCTGTGGATTTTACGCTTATGCGGGGTGCCTCGAAGCGACGGTTCTCAAAAGGGAGGGGAGAGGGAAGGATTGACCCGGATCGCAGAAAAGCGGTTATGGTGTCTTTAGGTTCCTTGGGCGCAGCCGGGGGGCTTGGTTTGACCGGGTTCGGACTTTCAGCCCTCACGAGTTGTAACTCGAACTATAAGCCCTCCGATTCACCGCTCCCAGAGCAGCAAAAAAACACATCAGACTTGGACAAAGCCGGGCGAGCGGTGATACCTCCGGGTTCAAAAAATGTTCGCTGGTATACAGCCCGCTGCATTTCATGTCATACCTGTGTGTCGGCATGCCCGACCCATGTGCTGCAGCCCTCTTTTTTCGCATTGGGAGTATCAGGTTTCTTACAGCCGGTGATGGACTACAAGAGGGGGTACTGTGAGTGGGAATGCAACCGTTGTTCGCAAATTTGTCCCACCGGGGCAATTGAATCGATTGCTTTAGAAGAAAAAAAGCGAATTCAAATGGGGACGGTGCAGTTTGATAAGGACCGATGTGTGGTGTTTACTGAGGGGACAGATTGTGGTGCCTGCGCTGAAGTATGTCCGTCCCAGGCGGTACGTATGGTTCCTTATAAAGATGGACTTACCCAGCCTGCTACGGAGCCGGAAATTTGTTCCGGCTGTGGTAGTTGTGAGTATGCGTGCCCGGTTTCTCTTCCGAAGGCGATTGTAGTAAAACCCCATTCAACCCACCAAGTAAGGAGTGAGCGAACGCCGCAGCAGATTCTTCCAGAAGAGGAAGTCCCGGAGGAGTTTCCCTTTTGAGTGTCTACTGGTCCAAACCCTGTGGGGAAGAAAA